>NZ_JBNPJU010000070.1:0-104209 GCF_050312575.1 Pseudomonas sp. R11F
TCGGTCTTTCAGGAGGACCGAGGTGTCTGGATTTAGGGCGGCTGCGCCACCCAGCGCGGGGCAAGCCCGCTCACTACAACAGGCGCCGTATTCTTTCAGACAGAATGCGGCGTTTTTTTATTGGGATGAGCCCGCTCACCGCAGGGCTGAAGAATAGATAGGGTGCTTTCTTTTGTCCCGGGCCCTTGCCATGATGCATTCACCGCCCGCCCGCGAACGAGTGCCCATGTCCGACGCCGCCCCTTCCTCCCTGTCGATCACCTTGCAGATCGTCTCCATCGTCTTCTACACCTTTATCGCGTTTATCTGCATCGGCCTGCCGATCGCGGTGATCCCTGGCTATGTGCATGAACAACTGGGCTTCAGCGCAGTCGTCGCCGGTATCACCATCGGCTCGCAGTACCTGGCCACCCTGCTCAGTCGCCCCATGGCTGGGCGTATGTCGGATAACGTGGGCACCAAACGCGCCATTGTGCTGGGGCTGGCCGGCATTTTCGTCAGTGGCGTGTTGACGCTTGTTGCCACATGGGTGCAGAGCATGCCCGCCCTGAGCCTGGGCATTCTGATCGCCGGCCGACTGTTGCTGGGCGTGGCCCAAGGTCTGATCGGCGTGGGCACCATCAGCTGGTGCATGGGGGCAGTAGGCGCCGAGCATACGGCCCGTTCGATTTCCTGGAACGGGATCGCGTCCTATGGCGCAATTGCTATCGGTGCGCCGTTGGGCGTGGTGATGGTGGCCGATTATGGCTATGCCAGCCTGGGCGTCGCCTTGTCGGTGCTGGCGGCGCTGGGGCTTTGGCTGATTCGCAATAAACCTTCAGTGCCTGTGGTGCGCGGCGAGCGATTACCGTTCTGGGCGGTGTTCGGTCGTATCGCACCGTTTGGCGCGAGCCTGTGCCTGGCATCGATCGGCTACGGCACGCTCACCACCTTTATCACCCTGTACTACCTCAACCGTGGCTGGGCGGGCGCGGCCTACTGTCTCACCGTGTTTGGCGTGTGCTTTATCCTGTCGCGCCTGGTGTTTATCTCCGCCATCAGCCGCTTCGGCGGCTTTCGGGCGGCCATCGCCTGCATGACCATCGAGACACTGGGGCTGACACTGCTGTGGCTGGCGCCGTCCACCGGTGTCGCCTTGATTGGCGCAGGGCTGACCGGTTTCGGTTTGTCGCTGGTGTACCCGGCGCTGGGCGTGGAAGCCATCAAGCAAGTGCCCAACAGCAGCCGTGGCGCAGGCTTGAGCGCGTATGCGGTATTTTTTGACCTGGCCCTGGCGATTGCCGGCCCGCTGATGGGGGCCGTAGCGCTGAATCTTGGCTACGGCTGGATCTTCTTCTGCGCCGCGCTGCTATCGATCACGGCATTGGCCGTGACCTTGCAGCTCAAGCGCCGCGCCTACTGATCGGCGGTCTGCAAACCGGCGCGGGTCGCCTGGCCAAGGGTGTTCGTGAAAAAGCGCCCCGCCTCGGAAATCAGGTTGCGGTGAATCCCTTCGCGGTCGACGCCATCCGCATCGGTGCAGACGGCCGGCATCGCCATCTGTTGATCGCTGTCGCACGGCGCCATGAAGACGAAGTGCCCTGCCCCGGCCAATAGTTTGAAATCCGGTGGTTGCGGCAGTTTGCGCGCCAGGGCGGCAGCATTCTTGTCCACGGCCACCAGTTTGTCGCCATCGCCGCTATAGAGCAGCACCGGCACATGCACGTCCGCCAGCGTGTGGCGGCCAAACATCAGGCTCAGCGGGGCCATCAGCATTAACGCATGGATACGCGGGTCGGCTTGCGGTTGCAGGTCGTCACGGTCCACCACCAGCTCACCTTTGGTGGTGCAGGCATCACGGTCCTCCGGACGCTCCTGGCAATAGCGGCGCAGGCGATCGAAGTCGGGCTTGGCACCAGCGAGGATCAACGCCGTCTCGCCCCCGGCCGAGTAACCGATGACACCCACCTGATCGACATTGACGAACGGCGACAGCATCGGTTCATTCAAGGTCGCCGTAATCGCCGCAGAAATCTGGATAGGCCGGCCATACAAATTGCTCACGGTGCCCAGTCGGCTGTGATCCTTGTAGTTGTCGCCAGGATGCAGCACCGCTACCACCACAAAACCTTTGCGCGCCAGAGACGTGGCGAGGTCATGCAGGGCCAGCGGTGTGCCGGTATTGCCATGGGACAGCATCAGCATCGGGAAACGGCCGATGGCAACCCGCGCGTCCTCAGTGGCGGCAACGTCATACGGCCCCAGCCGAGTGATATGTTCAACGCCCAGGGCTGGGCCGCTGGAGGGATAGAACGCGATAGCCTTCATCGGCTGCGAATCCAGCGGATCGAGAAACGTCATGCGATGAAAGCCCACACTCCAATGCGGGTGCGGTGCAGGCGCGGCGTGCACTGAAACCAGGCCGCCGAGCAGAGAAAGAACCAAAACAGCACAAAGACGCATCATGGGGATGTCCACCTTTGCTGCATGAGAACCGACATGTCGAATTAAAAGTCCAGGTGATAAACCCACGAATGCATAACCTGGGCCAAATGAGTGACATCGGCAAAACGAAAAAACTCCGTACTCCATCGTTTTCGCACGATCAGAGTACAGAGTTTAGGCGCCCGGATTCAGATTGAAACCGAGCAAGCGGCAAATTTACACAAGCCTTACGCGGCGGCGAACAATTGTTCGTTGATGACTACGTTGGCGTCGTTCAGGGACTTGGTCCGGAACTCGTCACCGTAGGCCAGGCCGTGGGCGCGAACGAATTCAATGTCAGTGATGCCCAGGAAGCCCAGCAGCACTTTCAGATAGTCTTCGTGAGCAACACCCGTGGCCTGGCCAACATGCAGGCCGCCCGAAGTGGACACGATGATGACTTTCTTGTTGCCGCACAGGCCTTCAGGGCCGGCTTCGGTGTAGCGGAAAGTCTGGCCGGCCACCGCGATACGGTCGATCCAGGCTTTCAACTGGGTCGGAATAGTGAAGTTGTACATCGGCGCCGCCAGCACAATGGCATCGGCTGCCAGGAACTCGGCCAGGGTGGAAGCGCTGAGGTCGGCTTCCTGCTTTTGTGCGGCACTGCGCTGATCGTCAGGTGTACCCAGTGCACCCAGGGTGGCGCCGGAAAAATGGTTGATCCCTTCGCTGGCCAGGTCACGGTAAGTCACTTCCACACCGGGTTCAGCCGCTTGCCACGCCTTGACCACGGCAGCACTGAGCTGACGGGAGGCCGAGTTGTCGCCGAGGATGCTGGAATCGATATGCAACAGTTTCATGCGGAATCTCCAAGTGAGGATCGCGGTGGGGCGACCAATTGAGGTTAATCCTACACATGAATCCAATACTCGATTAGATGGCACAAATGCGATTGTTCGTCCTATTAATGGGACGATACGTAAATCGAAGCCGAGGTGGGCGCCGGCAATGCATAGGTGCGCTTCATCCATTGGATCTCTTCCTGGGGCGTGCGCCCGAAGAAGCGCTTGAACTCACGACTGAATTGCGAGGCGCTTTCGTAGCCGACCTGGGCGCAGGCCGTGGCGGCGGTGATGTCGCTGCGCAGCATCAACAACCGCGCCTGGTGCAGGCGCGTGGACTTGAGGTACTGCATCGGCGACGTGTCGGTCACGGTGCGAAAGTGCGCGTGAAAACTCGGCACGCTCATCATCGCCTCTTCCGCCAGCACCGCCACGTCCAAGTGCTGGTGATAACCCCCATGGATCTTGCGGATCGCCCGCGCCACCTTGCCGAACTGGCCCTGACGATTGAGCGCCGCACGCATCGAACCGCCCTGCTCGCCGGTGAGGATCCGGTAGTAGATCTCGCGCATCAGCATGGGGCCGAGGATTTTCGCGTCCATCGGCGCGCTCATGGCTTCGAGAAAACGCAGTAATGAATCGCTGAGCGGGTCATCCATGGGCGATGAATACATGCCCCTGGGCTCGGCCTCCACCAGTGCGGGAAAGTCCGCCAACGCCAGCATCAATTGCGCCGCCAGGGTGAAGTCCAGCCTCAGGTACACCGCCAGCATCGGTTCCTCTTCACTGGCCTCGGTTTCCATGGTGAACGGCACCGGCACCGAGACCACCAGATAGTGCTGGGCGTCATACCGGTAAATCTCACTGCCCAGATAACCGCGCTTGGAGCCTTGGCAAACGATCACGATGCCGGGGTCATACAGCACTGGCACCCGATGCAGCGGCCGGTTGGAGCGCAGGAAGCGCACGTCATCCAGCACGCTGAGGTTATAGCCTTCGACAGGCGCCAGGCGGCCCATCAGCTCGATGATTTTCTGGGTACGGCCCATGGGCTGGGGCTCCTGGGGGAAAACCGCACGGTACTGCGCAAACGGCAGCCTGGCTACACGCTCATAGGAATAGGCAATCAGCACATTGGAATGGATATTCGCCCAACGCACTCCCTTGCGTAGCCTGAAACAGCCCTTTCAGCCCTCGGAGATTGCCCCATGCTCATCGTCTATAACCCTGCCACCGCAGAAGAAATCGGTCGCGTCGCCACGCATTCCACGGACGAAGTCAAGGCTGCGCTCGACCGCGTCTGCGCGGCCTTCCCCGCCTGGTCAGCCAGGCTTGCCAGCGAACGCAGCGACATCCTGCGCCGTTGGCACGACAGCGTTAAAGCCGACAAAGAAGCCTTCGCTGAACTGCTGTGCCGCGAAAACGGCAAATGCCTGAGCGAAGCCCGTGGTGAAATCGACTACGGCCTGGGCTTTATCGAGTGGTATGCCGAAGAAGCCAAACGCGTCTACGGTGACACCCTGCCCACCCACGATCGCAACGCCCAGGTGGTGGTGACCAAGGAAGCCGTCGGCCCGGTCGCCGCCATTACCCCGTGGAACTTCCCGTTCATGATGATCACCCGCAAGGTGGCCACGGCCCTGGCCGCCGGCTGCAGCATGGTGATCAAGCCCGCCGAAGACACCCCGCTGACGGCGCTGAAACTGCTGGAGTACGCGCGCAAGGCCGGTATCCCTGAAGGCGTGCTGGAAGTGGTGGTCGGCGATCCCAAGGCCATCGGCCTGATCCTCACCGGCGACCCGCGCATTCGCAAGATCTCGTTCACCGGCTCTACCGCGGTCGGCAAACTGCTCGCCGCGCAATGCGCCGCGACGGTCAAGAAGATGACCCTGGAACTGGGCGGCAACGCGCCGTTTATCGTGTTCGAAGACGCCAATCTGGATGAGGCGGTCAAAGGCTTGGTCAGCGCCAAACTGCGCAACTGCGGCCAGGTGTGTATTTCGCCGAACCGGATTTTTGTGCAACGCAGCATCCTGCAAACGTTCCTGCGGCGGGTGCAGGCGGCGGTGGCCGATATCGAAGTGGATCAGGGCCTGCGTGAGGGGTTTGTGGTCGGGCCGCTGGTCAACCAGGCGGGGTTCGACAAAGTGGTGCGCCTGGTGGAGCAGGCCAAGGCCGCCGGCGCCGATGTACTGATGGGTGGCAAGCCCCACGCCAAGGGCGGCCTGTTCTACGAGCCCACGATCTTGACGGGGTTGCAGGATGATTCAACGCTGGCCACCGAGGAAATTTTCGGTCCGGTCTTCGCCATCTATGCGTTCGAGGATGAAGAGGAAGCCATCAGGCGCGCCAACCAGACCGAATTCGGCCTGGTGGCATACGCCTACACCCGCGCATTGGGTCGCTCATTACGACTATCAAGCGGGCTTGAGGCCGGCATGGTCATCTTGAACTCCGGTTCGGTGGGCACCGCGTCGGTGCCATTTGGCGGCATCAAGCAATCCGGTTACGGGCGCGAAGGCAGCTATTACGGGATCGAGGAGTATGTGCATGTGAAGTATGTGCTGATGGCGGGCGCACATTTTTAGTGGATTTGCCTGCACCAGACGCGGATAGTTCGTCCCACTGACAGGACAACAGGTTGATCATGCAAGACCTCAACGACCTTTACTATTTCGCCAAAGTCGTCGAATCCGGCGGTTTCGCGGCGGCAGGCCGTGTGCTGGGGATTCCCAAATCACGCCTGTCGCGGCGCATCGCCGAGCTGGAAGAACGCCTGGGCGCCCGCCTGCTGCAGCGCACCACCCGGCAACTGACCCTCACTGCCGTGGGGGAGCGCTACCTGCGCCATTGCCAGGCCATGCTCCTCGAAGCGGAAATGGCCGATGAGGCCGTGGCCAGCATGTCCAGCGAACCCCGTGGCCGCCTGCGCGTCAGTTGCCCGGTGGGCATGGCCCAGCACATGCTGCCGGACATGGTCGCCGGATTTCTCGCCGCCCACCCACTGGTACAACTGGAAATGACCCTGGTCAATCGCCGTGTCGACCTGGTGGCTGAAGGTATCGACGTAGCCCTGCGCGTGCGCGAACACGGCGATGAAGACCCGCTGCTGGTCACCAAGCGCCTGCGCCAGGCCCAGACGGTGCTGGTGGCCAGCCCGGCGTTTATCCAGGGCAGGCAGATCAACACCCTTGAAGACCTCAAGCAACTGCCGATACTGGGCGCCCTCGAGGCGGACCGCATGGTGCATCAGCGCATTCTCGACCCACAAGGGCAGCCCCACGAGCTGGTGATGGAAGCCCGATTGGGCATCGACGACTTCGTTGTGCGCAAGGCCAGTGCCATCATGGGCCTGGGTTTTACCGTATTGCCGATGATGTATTGCGAGGAGGAGCTGGCCAGCGGCCGCCTGGTGCAACTGCTGCCCGAGTGGTCGCTGCCGGGGGGCTGGTTGCAGGCGGTGTACCCGCATCGGCGTGGCGTACTGCCGGCCATTCGGGCCTGGATTGATTACCTCGAAGAAGGCTTCAGAGGTTGCGGAGATCGACTGCTATGAAGATGAACGAAGAACAAGTCGCGACGTTTTGCCTGGGCCTGCCCGGAGCACGGGAAGACTATAAATGGGGTGGCGTGCGGGTGTTCTCGATCGCCGGCAACAAGATGTTCGCCGTGCAAAACCTGCGGGGTGCGTCGCTGGCCTTCAAGGTCGACAAGGAATTGTTCCTGGGCCATGTCGACCGCCCGGGTATCCACCCGGCGCCGTACCTGGCGCGCGCGCAGTGGATCATCATGGACACGCCCTACCCGCTGGGCGCTGATGAACTGCGTGGCTTGTTGCAGCGTTCCCACCAACTGGTGGTCAACAAACTGCCCAAGCGCACGCAGGTCGGGCTGCGGCTAGAGGACTGACAACAAGGTACCGCCCAGGAACAGCTGGTCCAGCCAGAACACCTGGTGCAACAGCACGATCACCCAGAACAGCACCTGATAGGACACTTTGCGGGTCTTGTGGCGAAACACCTGCTGGGCGATCAACGCGCCCGGCCAACCGCCTGCCAGCTCGACAGCGTGCAGGATGTTTTCCGGGATGCGGCGCGCATCGGTTTGCGCCTTGCGCTTGTCGCTCCAGTACAGGAAAAACGCCACCACGCTGACCACCCCATAGGCGACCAGCGGGATCAGGGTCTCGCCGCGATACCCCAGCAGCGCCGCTCCCAACAACGGCGCGGCGCACAGCAGTGCAAAGATCGCCGCCTTCAAGCGTGGGTGCTGCAGGCTCATGGCTTGACCGCGGACCAGTCGATCCAACCGAATTGCCAGGTCGCCAGGATCACCAGGCCGAATGCAATCCGGTACCAGGCAAAAGCCGCATAGCTGTGGCTGGCGATGAACTTGAGCAACGCCTTGACCGCGATCATCGCGAAGATGAACGAGGTGACGAAACCAATCGCGAATACCGGCAGGTCATCCGGCTGGAACAGGTGACGGTACTTGTAGCCCGAATACACCGCCGCACCGACCATGGTCGGCATGGCCAGGAAGAACGAGAACTCGGTAGCGGTCTTGCGCGACAAACCGAACAACAGGCCGCCGATGATGGTCGCACCGGAACGCGACGTGCCCGGGATCATCGCCAGGCACTGGGCCAGGCCCACCTTGAGCGCTTCCTTCCAGGTGATGTCATCCACACTGTGCGCATGCACGGCATGCTGGCGACGTTCGGCCCACAACATGATCACGCCGCCGATCACCAGCGCGGTAGCCACGGTGATCGGGTTGAACAGGTAGTGCTTGATCAGGTCGGCGAAAATCACCCCCAACACCACGGCCGGCAGCACGGCGATCATCAGGTTGACGGTAAAGCGCTGGGCATTGCGCTGCGTCGGCAAACCGATCACCACGTCCAGGATCTTGCGCCGGAACTCCCACACCACCGCCAGGATCGCGCCCAACTGAATGATGATGTTGAACGCCTCAAAACGCTCGCCACCAAAACCGATCAGGTCGGCTACGATAATCTGGTGACCGGTGCTGGAGATCGGCAGGAACTCCGTCAGCCCCTCCACCACGCCCAGTATCAATGCCTGTATGGCGGTCCAAAAATCCATATTTCCCCCAAAGGTCATGCGCGAGGCACACCCCGTTGTCTTTTCCAGTGATTCAATGATGTTGAGTGAGCTTGCGGCCAGGCGGTGGATCATCCACGCCGGGCTGCAAAAATTGCGTGAAAAATCAGGCAGTACTCAGGTTTTCCGATTACGGGCCGAAAGCCTATCAGACACGCCGGAAATGGCGAAGCAGCGCTACAACTATAAAAAGCATGGAGTGACAGGACGATGAACAGTTTGCGCAACATGTCGATCAGCCGCCGTCTCTGGCTGATCCTGATAGTCGCCGTGCTGATGCTGCTGACCTTGGGCCTGCTGATGCTCAAGCAGATCCATGGCGATCTCTACCAGGCCAAGCGCCAACAGACCGAGCATGTGGTCCAGACCGCCAGCGGCGTACTGGCGTATTACCAGAATCTTGAAAAAACCGGCGTGCTGACCCGCGAAGCGGCGCAGCAGCAAGCCCTGAGCGCGGTGCGCGGGTTGCGTTATGACCACGATGATTATTTCTGGATCAACGACCTCACGCCCGTGATGATCATGCACCCGGCCAACCCCAAGCTGGATGGCCAGAACCTGTCGGCGATTCGCGACCCGGACGGGTTTGCGGTGTTCAACGAGTTCGTGAGCCTGGCCAAGGCCAAGGGTGCGGGTATCGTCAGTTATCGCTGGCCGAAGCCCGGCGCCGAAGCCCCGGTGGAGAAAACCTCGTATATCCAACTGTTCGAGCCGTGGGGCTGGATCATTGGCTCCGGCGTCTACGTGGATGACGTCCAGGCCGAATTCAAGGTGCAGGTGTGGAAAGCCTCGTTCATCTGCTTGGCGATCGCCCTGGTGATGGCGCTGCTGGTGCTGCTGATCGCCCGCAGCATCGTGCACCCGTTGCAACAGGCCGTGAACGCCATGGCCAATATCGCCAGTGGCGAAAGCGACCTGACCCGCAGCCTCGACACCCACGGGCGCGACGAAGTCACCCAACTGTCCCAGCACTTCAATGCCTTCACGCGAAAACTGAGCCAGGTGGTCGGCCAGTTGCAGGCGTGCGCCAATGCCTTGGGCCAGTCGTCCATAGAGCTTGGCACCAATGCCAGCCAGGCCCATGACCGCAGCCAGCAACAGTCGCAGCAGATGGAACTGGTAGCGACCGCCATCAACGAAGTCACCTATGGCGTGCAGGATGTGGCGAAAAACGCCGAGCACGCCGCCAGCGAAATGCGCGACGCGCAGGCGCAGGCACAACAGGGCCAGGTGAATATCGACGGCAGCCTGCAACAGATCGACCAACTCTCCGGCACCATCGGCCAGGCCGTCGAAGTGATCCGCACGCTGTCCAGCGAAAGCACGCAGATCGGTAGCGTGCTCGAGGTGATCCGCTCCATCGCCGACCAGACCAACCTGCTGGCACTCAACGCGGCCATTGAAGCCGCGCGTGCCGGCGAGCAAGGCCGAGGCTTTGCGGTGGTGGCCGATGAAGTCCGCCTGCTGGCCCAGCGTACGCAGAAATCCACTGCTGAAATCCAGGTCATGATCGAGCGTCTGCAAGGCCATTCGGAAGCGGCGGTCAAGGTCATCAGCGACAGCCACAGCGCCTCGCAATTGACGATTGAACAAGCCGGCCAGGCCGGGGCCAGCCTCACGGCGATCGGCCAGGCGCTGCACAACCTCAACGGGCTGAACGCTTCAATCGCCAGCGCCACCCTGCAACAGGCGCATGTCGTGGAAGACATCAACCAGAACGTCACCGAGGCGGCCGGCTTGTCCCACAGCACCGCATTGGCGGCGCAACAGTCCAGCGCGGCCAGCGAACATTTGCGCGCCTTGAGCGAACAACTCGACGGCCTGCTGCGCCAGTTCAAGGTCTAGCTCGTTTCAACCTGTGGGAGGGGGCTTGCTCCCGATGGCGGTGGGTCAGCTGAAAAGCAGTGACCGGTGAACCGCTATTGGGAGCAAGCCCCCCACATTGGTCGGTGTTCATTTTGACGTTACAATCCCCGCCCTCTTCGACTCTCCCAAGGAACCGCCATGTCCGGGCTTGAATTGTTCGCCGCCGCCCTGGGGGTGATCGCTGTCTGGCTGACGGTCAAGCAAAACCCCTGGTGCTGGCCCATCGGCTTGGTGATGGTGCTGCTCTACACCTGGGTATTCTTCGATGTGAAACTCTATTCCGACATGCTGCTGCAGGTGGTCTACGCCGCCCTGCAACTCTACGGCTGGTGGCAATGGACCCGCGCCGGCGAGGTCAAGCAAGGCCGCCAGGTGACCAGCCTGGGCTGGCCCGCGATCATGACCAGCCTGGCGGTCGGTGCGCTGTTCAGCCTGTTGCTGGGCGCCGCCATGGCCCACTGGACCGACGCCGCCCAACCCTGGCTCGACGCGGCCCTCACCGGCTTCAGCCTGGTGGCGCAAATGTGGATGGCACAGAAACGCGTACAATGCTGGCCCTTGTGGATCGCCGTGGACGTGATCTTTGTCGGCCTGTTCCTCTACAAAGGCCTGTACCTCACCGCCGCGCTTTATGCGCTGTTCACCGTGATCGCCGTGCAAGGCTGGCGTGAATGGCGCGCCGACCCGGCGTTGCACGCATGAAGGTGGTGGTATTGGCAGGCCCCGAATCCAGTGGCAAAAGCTGGCTGGCCGCCGAGCTGCAAGCCCATTTTGGTGGGCTGATGGTGGGCGAATATGTGCGCGACTTCATCGACCATCACCAGCGCGACACGACCCTGGCCGATATTCCCGCCATTGCCCGCGGCCAACTGGCCTGGGAAGACGCCGCCCGCGCCCGACAGCCCGACTTGTTGATCCTCGACACCCACTTGCTGACCAACCGGTTGTGGAGCCAGACCCTGTTCGGCGACTACCCGGCATGGCTCGACACTGAGCTGCTGGCCCGGCACTACGACTTGCACCTGCTGCTCTCGCCCGAGCATGTGGAATGGACCGCCGACGGGCAACGCTGCCAACCCGAGCTGGCGGATCGACGGGCGTTTTTCCAGGACAGCCTGGCGTGGATGCAAGCGCATCAACAGCCCTTCGTCATCATCCAGGGAAATTGGCAAGAACGCCGACTCGCCGCATTCAAAGCCGTCAAACAGCTCTTGTAGTGAGCGGGCTTGCCCTAATGCCTGTCAGTTAAGCGATAGAGCAGACGATAGATAACCTGTGGGAGGGGGCTTGCTCCCGATGGACTGCGTAGCAGGCCCATTTTTTAGTGAAGTGCGCCCCAAAGGTCGGATGGGTGTCCAACTTTTGGGCGCCCTTCAGAGGCCGCTGCGCGGCCTATCGGGAGCAAGCCCCCTCCCACAATGACCGCGTTAAGCCTTAACTGACTGGCATTAGGGCTTGCCCCGCGCTGGGCGGCGCAGCCGCCCCAATCCAGGCACCGCAGTCTTCCTGAAAAACCGAGGCGTCCCTGTTGGGGCGGCTGTGCCGCCCGGCGCGGGGCAAGCCCGCTCACTACAGCCCACTAACAGGCAGGTGTTGCGATGTGATCAGTAGCCCAGTGAAAGGCCAGTATTGCGACGCGGATCATTCGCCCCATAGAAGCGGTTATTACCCACCGGCTTACCCTCCAGTGACGGCGCGCCGACCAGAATCGCCGCCAAGTGGTTGGCATCCTGAGGGCCCGCAAACTGATGGCCCCAGCTTTCCAGGATCTTCTGGGTATCGGGGCTTACGGCAAACCGTTCCAGGTTGGTGGCTGGCGGCATCCACTGCTGGTGGAAACGTGGCGCATCCACCGCCTCCTGAATGTTCATCTTGTAGTCGATGACATTGAGAATGGTCAGCAAGGTGGCCGTGATGATACGGCTGCCACCCGGCGTGCCCACCACCATCACCGCCTTGCCATCCTTGGTCACGATGGTCGGGCTCATCGACGACAGCGGCGCCTTGCCCGGCGCGATGGCGTTGGCTTCGCCCTGGACCAGGCCGTACATGTTCGGCACGCCGACCTTGACGGTGAAGTCGTCCATTTCATCGTTGAGGATCACCCCGGTTTTGCTCGCCATCACGCCGGCACCGAACCAGTCGTTGAGGGTATAGGTCACCGAGACCGCGTTGCCCCACTTGTCGACAATCGAATAGTGCGTGGTGTTGTTGCCTTCATGGGGCGATACGCCCGGTTTGATCGCCTGGGAGTCGCCGGCTTTCTGCGGGTCGATGGCGGCGCGCAGCTTGGCGGCATAGTCCTTGTCCAGCAGGTGGGCGATCGGGTTCTTCACGAAGTCCGGGTCGCCGAGGTAGCTGTTACGGTCCACGTAGGCGTGGCGCATGGCTTCAATCTGGTAGTGCAGGCCCTGGGCCGAGTGATAGCCGAGGTCGGCCATCGGGTAGCCTTCGAGGATGTTCATGATCTGGCAGATCACCACGCCCCCCGAGCTTGGCGGCGGCGCCGAGACGACGTGGTAACCCCGGTAATCGCACTCGATGGGCGCCAGTTCACGGGTCTTGTATTTGTCCAGGTCGGCTTGGGTGATGATGCCTTTGCCGGCCTGGCTGGAATCCACCAGCGCCTTGGCGACCCAGCCTTTATAGAAACCGTCGCTGCCCTTGGCGGAAATTTCCTTGAGGGTCTTGGCCAGATCTTTCTGCACCAGCTTCTGGCCGACCTGCATCGGCTGGCCGTTGTGCAGGAAGATCCCGCGCAGGTCCGGGTCTTTTTCGAATTCACCGGTGGCCGTGTGCAGCAGGTCGATATCCCCCTGCTCCAGTTCGAAGCCGTTTTCGGCCAGTTTGATCGCCGGGGCAATCACCTGGGCGCGCTTGAGGGTCCCGTATTTGCTCAGCGCCAGCTCCATGCCGGACACGGTGCCGGGGACCCCGACCGCCAAATGGCCCTTGGCACTGAGGCCATCGATGACCTTGCCATCTTTGTCCAGGTACATGTCGGCGGTCGCCGCCAGGGGGGCTTTTTCGCGGAAGTCGAGGAAGGTCTTGCGCCCGTCGGCCAGTTGCACGGTCATGAAACCGCCGCCGCCGAGATTGCCCGCCGCCGGGTACACCACCGCCAGCGCATAGCCGACCGCAACGGCCGCATCCACCGCGTTGCCGCCGGCCTTGAGCACATCCACGCCCACATGAGTGGCCAAATGCTGGGCGGTGACCACCATGCCATTTTCACCGGCCACCGGAGCCTGGGACGCAGCTTGCACACCGCTGACGGTCAACACCAGTGCAGTAGCAATCAAAGTACGGCTGAAGGGTTGGTATTTCATCCATGGCTACTCTAGTTATTGAGGTGCACCAAAATAGCCCTTCCCGGTTTTAATCCCCAGCGCAATGGCGTTTTTATTACAGAACTTGTCGGTCACAGAACGATGACGACTCGATCACGCCGCGCAGCAACAAGGCCAGCTCCGACGCTTGTTGCGCCGTGGCGACATTCGTGAAACCCATCAACAAGCCCTGCTCGCGATGTGCCCCCAGGGTCCACACCGACAGCGCCTGTACCGCCAGGCCCGCCGCGTTCGCCGCCTCAGCCACGGCCTGGTCCGATACCGCCACCTCCAGGCGCACCAGCAGATTAATCCCCCCTGCTTGCTCATCCACCCGCAAAAGACCCGCGCAATGCACTGCCAACGCGTTGACCAGCAACCCATGCCGCTGCGCATATAACTGGCGCATCTTCTTCAGATGCCGGGTGAAATACCCCTGCTCCAGGAAGTCTGCCGTGGTCAGTTGCAATAACTGCGCGCTGCGTTGCTGCAACGCCTGGGCACTGCGCTCAAATGCCGCCACCAGGGCGGTGGGCACCACCAGGTAGCCGAGGCGTAGCCCGGGAAACAGCATCTTGCTGAAACTCCCGGCATGGATGACCCGGTCATCGTGATCCTGGCTCTTGAGCGCCGCCAGCGGTTGGCCCCGGTAGCGAAATTCACTGTCGTAATCATCCTCGACCACCCAACTGCCCTGCTCCCCGGCCCATGCCAGCAAGGCCTGCCGCCGCTCCCGGCTCAAGGCCACACCCAACGGGCTTTGATGCGCCGGGGTGACCACTGCCAGCCGCGCCTGCATGTCGCGTCGAATGCCCTGCGCTACGTCCAGGCCATCACGGTCGACCGGCACCGGCACCAAATCCACGCCGCAATGGGTCAACAGTTGACGCCCATGCAAGTAGCCAGGGTCTTCGAACCAGCAGCGTTGCCCTGCCATCTGCAGCGCATCGCACAGCAGCGTCAGGCATCCGGCATAACCGGCGCAGACAAATACCTGCTGTGGTGCGCACTGCACGCCGCGGTACAACGCCAGGTAGTTGGCAATGGCCACACGCAGCGCCTGGGCGCCGCGCACGTCACCCATCGCCAGGCTGTCGGAATCGGTGCGGCGCACTTGTTGGGTCACCAGCCGCGCCCACAGCTTACGCGGGAAGGCATCGAGGGCCGGCAGGCCCATCTGCAAGGCCAGGGGGCTGCGTACCACAGGCTCAACCACCGGCAACGGCTTGACCGACACCGTCGGCAGCGACGCAGCGATCACCGTGCCCGCCTGACCGCGGGCCTCAAAAAAACCTTCGCTGACCAGCAGTTGATAGGCCGTCTCCACCGTGCCTCGCGCCACCTTGAGCTCCAGCGCCAAGCTGCGCACGGACGGCACGCGGTCACCGGGGCCGAACTGGCCCTGGTCAATGGCCAAGCGAAAACGCCGGTAGATTTCCTGGTACTTGGGCAAGGCTGACATCACGGGCGGGCTCGACAGGGATACACGGCGAAGTCTGATCATGTCCCAACCCACTTGTCCAATCATGCCCCTGTCGAGCGATCCGTCAGCCACTGAAAATGACGCATCACTTACTCCACACAGGATCGCCCATGAAACACCGACTCGATTACGCCCAAGCCGCTCCTGCGGGCTACAGTGCCCTCGGTTCAGTGCACCGCTACATCCACGGCTGCGGCCTGGAGAAAGAGTTGATTGACCTGGTGTACCTGCGGGTTTCCCAACTCAACGGCTGTGCCTATTGCCTGGACTCCCACTCCCGCGACCTGCTCAAACAGGGCATCGATCTGGAGAAGCTGATGCTGGTCGCCGCCTGGCATGAGGCCTCGCCGCTGTTCACGCCGCGTGAATGTGCGGCCCTGGCCTGGGCCGAGGTGGTCACCCAGGTGGCGCAGACCCAGGTGCCGGACGCCGATTACACCAGGGTCTCGGCGCTGTTCAATGACAAGGAAGTGGCCGACCTGACCCTGGCGATCGCCCTGATGAACGCCTTGAACCGCGTCGCCATCAGCTTTCGCAAGGTGCCGGCCGCCGTCAAAGCCCATCTGGTGAATCAAGATCATGAATGAACAGGTCGAATTTGTGCCGATACAGACTGAAGCCGACTGCATCGCAAGCTTTGCGGTAATGCAGCAACTGCGCCCGCACCTGAAGGATGCCGTCACCTTTGCCGAGCAGGTCCAACGCCAACAGCAGAACGGCTACCACCTGCTGGCCGCCCGAGAACAAGGTAAGGTGATCGGCCTGATCGGTTACCGGCTGACGGAAAACACCTTGTATGGCCGCTTCATCTATGTCGACGATCTGGTCGTCGATGCCGCCTTGCAACGTCGTCGCCTCGGCGAACAATTGCTGGACCGCGTGCGCGAAGAAACCCGCGCACGCGGTTATCGTTACCTGGTATTGGACACCGGCATGCACATGGCCCTGGCCCAGCGCTTCTACTTCCGCCAGGGTCTGTTACCGCTTGGCATGCACTTCTCTCAGGATCTGAACCCATGACCCGTGCCCTGTTACTCAGCTTCAGCCCCCATGGCAAAGCCGCACACGGCTTCAAACTGGGCCGCGCCCTGCTGCGCGACCTGCTGCCGCAGGCCGAGGTCACCGAACGCGACTACGGCAGCCAGGCGTTGCCGCCGCTGACCCGCGAATACGCTGATGCCCTGACCACGCCTGGTGGCCTGAATGGCGACGCGACGGCAGTGTCGGAACAGCTGATTGTTGAACTGGAAGCCTGCGACCTGCTGATCCTGTGCACCCCGGTACACAACTTCACCGTGCCGGCAGCGTTCAAGGCCTGGATCGACCATGTGGTGCGCATCCATCGCAGCTTCACGGTCAGCCCGCAGTTTGAAAAGGTCGGCCTGTTGCACGACCGGCGCACCTTTGTGCTGGTCAGCTCCGGCAATGCGCGCAAAGGCCACGAGCCGGACTTTCTCACGCCGTACCTGACCACCGTCCTGGCGACGATCGGCATTCGCTCGGTGGACTTTGCCTACCTGCCGGCCATGGTGCGCGGTGAAGCAGCGGTCAATCACGCCCTGGAACAGGCCCACCAACAACTGTCTGCGGCAATCAGCACTGGCCTATAAAATTAATGGCGCTAGAATCGGCGCCAGTGTTTGCCCGCCTTCCTGATACGAGCCGCCCATGAGCTTTGATTTCGACACGATCCACCCACGCCTCGGCACCGGCAGCACCAAGTGGAACCGTTACCCGCCTGACGTGTTGCCGATGTGGATCGCCGACATGGATATCGCCGCACCCCCGGCCGTGCTGCACGCCTTGCACCAGCGCCTGGACCAGCAGGTTCTGGGCTACAGCGTGGCCGGCCCGGATGTGCGCGAAGCCATCGTGGCCGACCTGTGGGCCAAGTACGCCTGGCGGGTGCAGCCGGACGAGTTGCTGTTCCTGCCCGGCGTCGAACCCGGCTTCAATATGGCGCTGCATGCCTTTGTGCAACCGGGCCAGCCGGTGGTGCTGCAGACCCCGAACTACCGCCCGATTCGCCTGGCACCCGGCCACTGGCACCTGCCACGCATCGAAGTACCGTTTGAACGGGTCGGCGCTGAATACCTCACCCCGCTGGCGACCCTGCAAAAGGCACTGAACGGTGCCGGCGCGCTGCTGTTGAGCAACCCGCATAACCCGATCGGCAAAGTCTTCCCCCGCGAAGAACTGCTGGCCGTGGCCAACGCCTGCCTGGAAAATGGCGCGTTGATCATCAGCGATGAAATCCACGCCGAGCTGTGCTTCGACGGCCGCCGCCACATCCCCACCGCCAGCCTCAGCCCTGAGATTGCCCAGCGCACCATCACGTTGATGTCGGCGAGCAAAGCCTACAACGTGGCCGGCCTGAAGACCTGTTTTGCCGTGGTGCAGAACGCCGAGATCCGCGAACGCTTCAACAACGCGCGTTGCGGCATGGTCGACAGCGTCAGCCCCCTGGGCCTGGAAGCCACCCGCGCCGCCTACAGCGAATGCGCAGAATGGCTGGAGGCCTTGGTCAAGTACTTGCAAGCCAACCGTGACTACCTGCTCGACGCCGTGCAAACCCGCCTGCCGGGCGTGGTGATGCATGCCCCGCAAGGCACCTTCCTGGCCTGGCTGGATTGCAGCGCCCTGGGCCTGGACGACCCGCAGCAATTCTTCCTGGAACAGGCCAAGGTCGGCTTGAGTGCGGGGATCGAATTCGGCGATGACAGCCAACAATTCGTGCGCCTTAACTTCGGTTGCCCACGGTCGATGCTGGAAGAAGGCGTGCAACGCATGGAGCGCGCCCTGCGTCATCGCTGACACGCAGAGCGCCTGGGCGGTGTTCCCACGCAAGGCGTGGGAACGCGCGGTCAGAGCTTGGCGATCGACACTTCCGTCGACTTCACAAAAGCGATGACCTCACTGCCCACCTTCAACTCCAGATCACGCACCGAACGGGTGGTGATCACCGAAGTGACGATGCCGGATGCAGTCTGCACGTCGATTTCGGACACCACTTCGCCCTGCAGTATTTCCTTGATCACGCCCTTGAACTGGTTGCGCACGTTGATCGCTTTAATGGTCATGTCGGCTTTCCTTTAGCTGTTGGGTCAATCCGCACGAATGCGCAGGCCCTCAAGATGCAGCAACGGAGAAAAACACAAAAGGAATATATAACTATTTATTTATTCCTTATGGATATATTGAGAAGTGTTGCCCAGCAAACAGTGATTCAACAATCTGCCCCTCTCAGCACAGTAATCATCCCGCCACCCCCCGCCAATACGCTGCCGAACCCGCTGGCACAGAGACTGCATATTCCCGAAAAGCATGATGGAACATGCCGACTAATTTTCTAAGCATAAGAAAATTTCCTTCCCATGCCTTTCGGAGCGGTTCCATGAAACCCATTACCCAACGCTTATTGGGCGTCTTCGCCCTCGCGCTGTGCCTGCAACCACAGGCGTTTGCCGCCGAGACAGATCCGGCCCAAGTCAACCTCGACTACGCCTACTATTCGCCCGTCAGCCTGGTGCTCAAGCATTTCGGCTGGCTGGAGCAGGCCTTGCCGAACTCCAAGGTCGGCTGGGTATTGAGCCAGGGTAGCAACCGGTCCCTGGAGTACCTCAACAGCGGCGGCGTCGACTTCGCGTCTTCCGCCAGCCTGTCTGCGGTGTTGAGCCGCGCCAATGGCAGCCCGATCAAATCGGTGTACGTATACAGTCGCGCCGAATGGACGGCCTTGGTGGTACGCAAGGACTCGCCGCTTAAAAATCTCACCGACCTCAAGGGCAAGAAAATCGCCGCCACCAAGGGTACCGACCCGTACCTGTTCACCTTGCGCAGCCTGCAAAAGGCCGGGCTGAACAAGGACGATGTGGAATTGGTGCACCTGCAACACCCGGATGGCCGCACCGCGCTGGAGAAAGGCGACGTCGACGCCTGGGCCGGTCTCGATCCGCATATGGCCGCCAGTGAAATCCAGGCCGGTTCACGCCTGCTCTATCGCAACAAGGACTTCAACAGTTATGGCGTGGTCAGCGTTACCGAGACGTTCGCCAAGGAGCATCCGCAGACCATCACCAAAGTGCTCGGCGCCTACGAGAAAGCCCGCGACTGGGCCGTGAAGCACCCGGATGAATTCGCCAAGCTGCTGGCCGACGAGTCGGGCTTGCCGTTGGAAGTGGCCAAGTTGCAACTGTCGCGCACCGACTTGAGCACACCGTTCCTGAGCAGCAAGGATGTCGTGTCATCCAAGGCCGCGGCGCCGATCCTGGTGTCTGAAGAACTGGTGCGGCGCGGGGTGAACGTGGACCAGGTGATCGACCAGTTGATCGACACCTCGTTCAGTCAATAAGGGGCGCGGGATGACCAGCAAGACCCAGATTTTGCCGCTGACGGCACCGCAGGTGATCAACCGCAGCGCCTGGCCACGCAGGCTCAAGGGCCTGGTGTTGCCGGTGCTGATCCTGCTGATCCTGGAAGGGGTCGTGCGGGTGGGTTGGTTGCCGTCGTACCAGATGCCGGCGCCCAGCGAAATTGCCGTGACCCTGACGCAGCTGGCCGAGGGCGCACTGTGGAAGCATATCAGTGCCAGCCTGGGCCGCGTGCTGCTGGGCTTTGCCATCGGCGCCGGGCTGGCCCTGGTATTTGCCGCCTGGGTAGGGTTGAGCCGTGAGGCCGAAGCTTACCTGGAGCCGACGTTCGCCGGGTTACGTTCGATCCCGAGCTTGGCCTGGGTACCGCTGCTGCTGTTGTGGCTAGGTATCGATGAAACCTCGAAGATTGTGCTGATCGCGATTGGCGCGTTCTTCCCGGTGTACCTCAATGGCGTCGCGGCCATTCGCGATATCGATCGCAAGCTGGTGGAAGTGGGCCAAATGTATGGCTTCAGTCGACGCCGATTGGTACGCCGCATCCTCCTGCCCGCCGCCCTGCCCGGCTTGTTTACCGGTTTGCGCAGCGGCTTGAGCCTGGCGTGGATGTTCCTGGTGGCGGCTGAGCTGATCGCAGCCACCAAGGGCTTGGGCTACCTGCTCAGCGATGGGCGCGAAACCTCACGGCCGGACATCGTGCTGGCGGCGATCATCGTATTGGCGCTGTTGGGGAAGGTCAGCGATGGCCTGCTCGCGGCTCTGGAAAAGCGCTGCCTGGCGTGGCGCGATACCTTCAACGGTCAAGGAGCGGAGCAGTGACTGCATCGCCGTTATTGGATATGCGCGTGGAGCGAAAGAGCTTCAGCGACACCGTGGTGTTGAGCGACGTGAGTCTGGTCTTGCAACCTCGCGAAACCGTGAGCCTGCTGGGGCCAAGCGGCTGTGGCAAAAGTACGCTGTTGCGTATCGTCGCCGGGCTGGACAAGGACTATCAGGGAGAACTGCGCAGCCCGGATGGAGAAGTCGCATTTGTGTTCCAGGAACCGCGCCTGATGCCCTGGCTGACGGTGGAGCAGAACATCGGTTTCAGCGACGACAACCACTACGATAAAGCCTGGGTCACGCAATTGATCGAGGAAGTCGGCCTCAAGGGCTTTGCCCAGGCGCTGCCCAAGGCATTGTCCGGGGGCATGGCGCAACGAGTGGCCATCGCCCGTGGCCTGTATTCGCGACCGCAGGTCTTGCTGCTGGATGAGCCGTTCAGCGCGGTGGATGCGTTTACCCGCATGAAGCTGCAGGACTTGCTGCTGCAACTGGCCGAGCACCATGCCATCGCGCTGCTGTTGGTCACCCACGATGTGGACGAGGCGCTGTACTTGAGTGATCGGGTGCTGGTGATGGGCAACCGGCCAAGCAGCATTCGCCAGGCATTGGCGGTGGACCTACCGCACCCCAGAGACCGCCGTGACCCAATGCTGGCGCAGCTCAAAGCGTTGTCCCTGACGCAATTGCAGCGAGCGCACGTGATCTGATCCAGTAGTGGGCGGTCGGGCCCTAATGCCAGCCAGGCGAGGCGCAACGCTGTCACTGTGGCTGGCATTGCCCCTGGTGCATCGGTGTCGGGAATGCCTCAAGCATCCTGCAAAATCAGATCCGCGCCCTTCTCCGCCACCATCAACACCGCCGCATGGGTATTGCCCGAAGTCACATTCGGGAAGATCGACGCATCGACAATGCGCAATCCGTCCAGGCCATGCACCTTCAAGCGCTTGTCCACCACCGATGTACGCGGGTCCGAGCCCATGGCGCAGGAGCCGCAGAGGTGGTAGATCGAGCCACTGTTTTCGCGAAAGTATTGCAGCATCTGCTCATCGCTCTGCACCGCCGCGCCGGGTAGAACCTCGGCCACCGTGATGCCTTTGAGCGCAGGCGCCTGCATGATCTTGCGCATCAATCGACTGCCCTGGATCACCTCATCGATGTCCTTCTGGGTGCTCAGGTAGTTGGGGTCGATCAGCGCTGCATCACGCGGGTTTTTCGAAGCTATGCGGATGGTGCCGCGACTGGTGGGCCGACACGGATTGAAGCACAGCAGGAATCCGGAATACGGCTCGGGCTTGAGGCTGGCCTTGTTGTTTTTCGGAATCTGGTAGGACAGCGGGTTGAAGTACAGCTGCAGGTTCGGGTCAGCCTGCTCGGCGTTTCCACGGAAGAACCCGCCGGCCTGGTTGACGCTCATCGCCAGCGCGCCCTTTCGCGTGAACAGGTACTTGAGGCCCAGCTTCAGTTGGCCGAACAGCGAGCTGAGTTGGTCGTTCAGCGTCGGGATATTGGCCTTGTAGTAGTAGCTGACGCACAGGTGATCCTGCAGGTTTTCGCCCACGGCCGGCAGGTGCTTGACCAGTGAGATATTGTGTTCAGCGAGCAGTTGTTGATCCGCCACACCGGACAATTGCAGGATTTTCGGCGTGTCCACCGCACCGGCACACAGGATGACCTCCTTGCGTGCGGTAAAGGTGCGGGCCACGCCGTGCTGGGTCACGCTGATGCCCGTGGCTCGTTGCTGGTCGTCGAACAGCACGCGGTCGACCAATGCGTGCAGTTCCACCGTCAAATTGGTACGGCCGAGCGCCGGATGCAGGTGCGCAAAACTGCTGGAGCAGCGCTCGCCATTGCGCGTGTTGACGTCATACAGGCCCGCGCCTTCAAAGTTCGGGCCGTTGAAGTCATCGCTCAAGCCATAACCGAGTTGCTCGCAGCCTTTGAGAAACACGTCGCAAATCGGGTGGGTATGGCCCTTCATCGGTGTGATGCTGATGGGGCCACTGCCACCGTGATACTCGGTGTCACACAAGGGGTGGTTTTCCAGCTTGCGAAAGTACGGCAGCACGTCCGCAAAACTCCAGCCGTCGTTGCCATTCGCCGCCCAGTCATTGAAGTCATGGGCTTGGCCGCGCACGTAGATCATTGCGTTGATCGAGCCCGAGCCACCCTGTACCTTGCCGCGAGGCGCATAGATCGCCCGATCGGCCAACTGCTTTTGCGGCTGGCTGTAGTACATCCAGTTGAAGGTCGGGTTGTAATACATCTTGGCGAAACCGACCGGGATCTTGAACCACCAGGAACTGTCCTTGCCGCCGGCTTCGAGCAGCAACACCGAGTATTTGCCCGAAGCGGACAGCCGGTTGGCCAGGACGCAGCCTGCGGCGCCAGCACCGGCGATGATGTAGTCATATGTCATTCACGGTTACCGCGTAAGTCGTTTTTTAGCCCTTGGCGGGCGAAGTGTCTTTGACGTCAGCCGGGGTTGGCGCCATTTGCAGGTGCAGGCGTTCGCCGGTATACGGCGTGTGCTTGCGCACCACGTCCATATTCAGTTCCACACCAAGCCCGGGTTCGGTGGACGGGATGATGTAGCCGTCTTCCCAGTGCAGCGGCCTGGTCAGCACCTCGGCGTGGAAACCACCCCAGGTCATGATGCTTTCCTGGATCAGGAAATTCGGCGTACAGGTCGCCAGTTGGAAACTCGCCGCCGCGCCAATCGGCCCGTTGTAAAGGTGAGGCGCGATCTGCGCGTAATAAGCCTCGGCCATGCTCGCGATCTTCTTGGCTTCCAGCAGCCCGCCACAGCGCGCCACGTTCATTTGCAGAATCGAAGCGCCGCCCGCTTGCAGCAGCTTGAAAAATTCGTACTTGGTGGTCAGGCGCTCCCCCGTGGCAATGGGGATGCTGGTCTTGGCCGCAACCTGGGCCATCGCGTCTTCCTGGCCTGGCGGCACCGGTTCTTCGAACCACAGCGGGTCGTATTTCTCCAGACGCTTGGCCAGGCGGATGGCCGACGACGGCACCATCTGCCCGTGGGTGCCGAACAGCAGGTCGCACCGGTCACCCACCGCTTCACGGATCTTGCGGCAGAAAGTCTCGCAACGCTCCAGCACTTGCAGGGAGACCTGGTGACCGGAATAAGCGGTGTACGGCCCGGCCGGGTCGAACTTCAGCGCGGTAAAGCCTTTGTTCATGTTCTCGATGGCGCATTCGGCCGCCAGGTCAGGGTCGTCATAGTCATACTCGCCCTTGCTGTTGACCGGGTACAGGTAGGTGTAGGAACGCAAGCGCTCGTTGACCTTGCCGCCGAGCAACTCGTAGACCGGCTTGTTGGCGGCCTTGCCGATGATGTCCCAGCAGGCCATTTCCAGGCCGCTGACCACGCCCATCATGGTCAGGTCCGGGCGCTGGGTGAAACCGCTGGAATAGGCCTGACGGAAAAACCGCTCGATGTGGTGCGGGTCATGGTCGAGCAGGTAGCGCTCGAACACATCCTCAATGATCGGCAGCATGGCCTTGGGGCCGAAGGTGGCGGCGTAGATCTCGCCGACGCCTTCAATGCCACAGTCTGTCTTGAGCTTGACGAACAGCCAGTACATCCCGCCAATGTGCGGCGGTGGTACGGCAACGATATGGGTTTCAAGGGCGACGATTTTCATCTCAGGCACCTGTCCGGTTGAATTTTTTACGGTTGATCCGGGCGCGCAAGGTCAGGGCCGCCAGGGTCCCGAGCACGCCGATAAAGGCGATGTAGCCGAAATACAGGGTGTAGCCGGCCTTGCCCGGGTAGGTCTCGGTCAAGTAGCCGTTGATCAAGGGGATAAAGGTGTCGGGCAAGTAACCCACCACCGACACAATGCCGATGGCCAGGCCGGTGATGCGTAGCGGGATGTCGCAGCTGTCGAGGATCGCCCAGTACAGGCCACGAATCGCGTAGGTCATCAGTCCGATAAAGATCACCGTGCCGATCAGCAGGGCCAGGCTGTTGAACGCAGGGAAGACGATCAGCCCGAGCATGGCCAGGGTCACCAGCACCAGCGCGACAATCAGCACCGAAATGTTCGAGAACTTGTCCCCCAGCCAACCGCCACCGATGCCGCCGATGGGGCGCATCCACAGCTTGATGGTCGTGATGGTGCCGGCCATCACGGCGGTCATGCCGCTGCCTTGCAGGTAGTCGGAAAAACTGTAGGTGGCCCAGAACATGTGGTAACCGCAGAACACGATAGCGGTCACCAGCCACAGTTCAGGGATCTTCACCAATGTCGTCAGGTCAGTGATCAGGTTGAACTTGCCCTTCTCCACCGCTGCCGTTTCGGCCAGGGACTTGGGGTCTTTGAGCAACACCAATCCGCAGCCGATGGCGATGCAGATAAACGAGTACAGGTACACCACCTGCTTGAAACCTTCAGCCGCCGACCGGCTTTGCGTTTCGGTGGCATAGGCAAACAGACCCAGGGCCACGGTCGCCAACAAGGCTTCCACCAGGCCGCGCCCGCCGTCGAGAATGCCGAAGAAACGGCCCTGCTCAGAGGGGTGCGCAATCATCTTCACGCGCTTGAGCACCGAGGCCCAAAAAGTCAGGCCGGTGGTCAGCCCCCAGCAAGCGAAGATGATCATCAAGCCGGTCATCGACGGCACGCTGGCGTACCACAAGCCCAATGCACCGGTCGCGACCAGCGAGAAGAAGATCAAAAAGCGCGGCGGCAAACGGTCGGCCAGCCAACCGCTGGGCAAGTAGCTGAGCAAAAAAACCGTGCCGAGCATGGAGTACAGGTAACCCAGCTCGCTGTGGTTGATCTGGAACACATCGAGCATGGTGGTCTGGTAGACCTGGCGCAGGTAGAGGATCGGGTAGATCGCCCCCGCCGCCAGTACCAGTAATAGCAGTTGGAAATAGCGACTGGCTTTGTCGCTGCTTGCCACGGACACGGCAACGGAACCCTGGGCAACAGGTGCAGGCTTGGACATCGTGTAGACCTCGGGCGCCCGATGCGCGGGTGCCCTGATAATTGTTTTTATTAAAGGTGCGGCGGTGTGCTTGGCTCAGTACTTCATGACCACCAAGCGGGTCTGCGTGAACTCCAGCATCCCGTGCTTGCCGTCGTCGCCGCCCAGCCCTGAGCGTTTCCATCCGGCGTGAAAACCCTGGTAGGGGTCCGCCGGGGTCCGATTGACATACAACTCGCCGGCCTCGATCGCATTCGCCACCTTCATTGCCGTGCGGTAGTTCTCCGTGTAAAGCACCGACGACAGACCGAACTGGTGGTCGTTGGCCATCGCCAGCGCCTCATCGATGTCGCGGTACTTGAGCACCGGCAGCACCGGGCCGAAGATTTCTTCCTGGATGATTTCCATGTCCTGGCGGCAATGGCTGAGCAAGGTCGGCGGATAGAAATGCCCAGGGCCGTCGGGCAGCACGCCGCCTGTTTCCAGTACAGCACCGGCGGCAACGGCGCGCTCGACCATGGCATGAATATTCTTGCGGGAACTGGCGTTGGCCAGCGGGCCCATCAGGCTTTCGTCGTTGGCACGGTCGCCGAATTTCACTGCGCTGATTTTGGTTTTCAGCAGTGCGAGGAAGGTGTCATGAACAGCCTCGTGCACATACACCCGCTCCACCGCCGTACACAGCTGGCCGCAGTGCGTGGTCTTGGACGCGACGATGGCGCTGGCGGCCTTTTCCAGGTCGGCATCGGCTTCGATGATCGCCGGCGTCTTGCCGCCCAGTTCCAGGGACGGCTTGGCGATGTTGGCCTTGCAGTAATCGAGCACGATACGCCCGGCATTCACGCTGCCGGTGAGGGTAATCAGGCCGACCGCCTTGTGCGTGCAGACGCTGGCTGCGGTGGCGTGGTCCATGGTCAGGATGTTGATCACACCGGCTGGAATCCCGGCATTGACCACCGCTCTGGCGATTTCAAACGCCGACAGCGGCGTGTTGTTGCTCGGGCGCACCACCACCGTGTTACCGGCGATCAACGCCGGAGCGATCTTGCGCAGCAAGGTATACACCGGATAGTTGAACGGAATCAGGCAAGCCACCACGCCAATCGGTTCGCGTTGCAGGAACAGGTTTTCGTCCGGCGTGTCGCTGGGGATGATCTCGCCTTCGATACGGCGCGCCCATTCGGCATGGTAACGGGTGATCTGCGCGGCGTAGCGTGCTTCGTTGCTCGCGTCACTGACGCTTTTACCGGACTCCCTGGCCAGGGCCGTGCCGATGGCTACGGCGTGGCTGTCCAGGGCATCGGCCAAGGCGCGAAGGTGCTCGGCGCGCTCGATGCTGGTGAGCTTGCCCCAGGTTTTCTGGGCGACGGCAGCCGCGTCGACGGCAGCGATGGCCTCGTCGGCGCTGGCGGCACTGACGTGACCGGCGAGGGTTTCATCGGCAGGGTTGTAGACGGCGATCAGGGCATCGCTGGCCGGTTCGACGAACTGGCCGTTGTAGAAATTGCGCTCGAATTGCATGTGGTTTGCCCAACGTTGTTGTTTTGCGAGTGACATGCAGTTTTGTCGTTGTAAGGAGGGCGGGCAAACGACTTATTGGGTGGGGTAACATGCGAAAAATGCAGGTTAGGGGTAATCAACCCGCCGCCGTAGACGGCTCCAACTGCCGCTGCGCCAACCAGATCTCCTCCTGCAACCATCGCTCGAACACCTGCAACTGCGGCATATCCGTCTGCTCGGGTCGGGTCACCAGCCAATACGACTGATGCCCCTCCACATGCACATTCAACACCTGCGTCAACTGCCCACTGGCCAGTTCCGCCGCGACCATATGCCAATCCGCGATGGTAATCCCCAACCCATCCGTCGCCGCCCGGATCGCCAGGTCCAGCAGGTCGAATTCATACCCGCCCTGCGTATCCACCCCATGAATCCGCGCCGCATCCAGCCAGTGCTTCCAGGTCAGGTAACGCTGGTCCTCATTGGCCAGCACATGCAGCAAGGTCATGCGATTCAGATCCACGCCATCGCTGCATTCGCGGGCATACAGCGAGGGTGCGCACACCGCGATATGCCGCTCCTGGATCAACAAGGAACTGTCCAGCCCGTCCCACTCACCATTGCCAAACCGAATCGCGCAATCGAGCGTACTGGTCTGCGCCAGGCTGTCTTGCAAGCACGTGGTAATGCTCAGTTCCAACTCCGGGTGCGCCTCACGCAAGCGCCCCAGGCGCGGCATCAACCAGCGACTGGTGAACGTCGGCGGTGCGTTGATGTGCAGGCGGTTGGAGTGGGTTTTCTGCTGGATGCTACGCACCGTCAGCTCGATCTTGTCGAAGGACTGGTGCAGCGCGCGCAGCAGCACGCGCCCGGCGCTGGTGAGTTCGAGGTGATGATGGCGGCGCTCCAGCAGACTCTCGCCCAATTGTTCTTCAAGCTGGCGCACCTGGCGGCTGACTGCGCTCTGGGTCACGTTCAACAATTCCGCCGCCCGGGTAAAGCTGCCGGTGCTGCCGGCGACTTCGAAGGCTTTGAGGGCATTGAGACCGGGCATTTTACGTTTCATGGAGGGCGCTCGACAGCAACTGACAAGGAAGCGAATTCCCACGGCACCGCAGGAAAATTTTCACACAACATACCTTTTTGTATCAGTTCAGCGGTAGCACCCAGCATCGCTGAAAAACACTCGGTTTTAATCTCCCGCGTCGTTTTTCGACGGTTAGCGTCGTTATCGAATAAATAGCACGCGTATTACGCATGCACACTAAGACAATTAAGCATTGGTGACTGACCTGCCACAAAAGTTAGTCTGGCTGAAAACTTACTCACTTATTAACTTCGGGCCGCAGCATGTCGACAACAACTTTCTCATCGCGACGAAGTATCGGGCTGCTGGCACTTGTGTTCACCGCCTGCAATGCAACCACCCACGGTTTCAGTATTTTCCTGTATTCGGCGTTATTGCCGCAGATCCGTGAGTTATTTGAGTTGAGCTACAGCCAGGCCGCGCTGATTGCCGCGCTGCTGCAACTGTTCTACATGGGCGCTTCGATTGCCAGCGGCATCGCCGCCGCGTGGGTAAGCCCGCGCACCATGGTGCGCCTGACGATCGTATTGAGCCCGGTCCTGCTGGCGCTGGCCGTCGCCACGCCGTGGGTGCTGCCGTTTGCACTGTGCCTGGCACTGGTGTCGGCGTGCGCGGTGTCGAACTGGAACGCGATTGCAGCCTTGGCCCGTGAAGTGATCCCCGCCAGCCACCGTAGCCGTGTATTAGGGTTGGCATCGTCGGGAGCGGCCTTTGCAATCTGCTTGAACGGGCTGCTGATTGCAGGCTTGCAGGGCTTGACCTTGCGCCAATTCTGGTTGATTTGCGCAGGTTTGACGCTGCTGGTCACCCTGCTGACGCTCTGGGCCTTGGCGCCCCACGCAGAGCAGGCGCCCCGCTCCGCGACGCCGCCCACCTTCAGCGAGGTCGCCAGGCAATGGCTGCGCCTGTGCCTTGAGCAACCGGTGGCCCTGCAGATTGTGCTGCTCAGCGGGTTTATCGGCGCGATCAGTGGGCCGTTTCTCAATTTTCTATCGGCGTTTGCCAGCGATCAATTGCAGGCCAGTGCCACCGTGACCGGTACGCTGTGGACGCTGATCGGCATCGGAGGCGCCGTCGGCGGGCTGCTGCTCGGGGCGCTGGCCGATCGCTGGGGCGCGCTGAGGGTCATGGCGCTGAGTATCGGTGCCTTCGGCCTGGCCATGCTCGGCCTGCTGGGCCATCCCAGCCTGCTGCTCAGTGTGTGGGCAGCCGCCTTGTTCGCTCTGTTTTATTTCCCGTCCTGGGGCTTGATGGCGGCCTACCTCAGTGCCCGCCTGAACCCGGTGCACAGCCTGCAGGTGGTGAGCCTGAGCATGGTCAGCTATGGCCTGGCCAGCGCCGCGGCTAATGCACTGTGCGGCGGGTTGTTGCAGGTCAGCGGCGAGTTTGCCGTGGTGCATGCCTGGATCACCGGCTGGGTGCTGGCCAGCCTGCTACTGCTCAAGCGCATGGCTCGTGCGAAGGCTGTCGAAGTGCCGGTGTTGCCGACTCCCTGAATCGCCTAACTGACGTTGTAGAATCTGCACCAGTGCGTCCACTTCCGGTACCTGGCAACCGGTTGAGCGCCAGAACATCAGGCGCGCCGGGGCAATCGGCGGAAAGCCCTGGCGCTCGTCCAGAATCTGCCAGCCCTGCGGCACTAAACGCCGCGCCATGACGCCCACGGACAATCCTTGCTCGATGGCAATCGCAATCCCGCGCGGGCTCTGGCTGGTGTAGACCACTTGCCAAGAACGCCCCGCGTGGGCCAGCGCCTGCACGGCATTGGCCCTGAATGCGCAGCCCTCGGCGTACACCGCAAGCGGCACCGACTGGCGCCCCACCGCACTCCAGCTCGGTGCTGCGACCCACGCCAGCGGCTCATCGCACAGGTATTCCCCGGGCTGCAAGCCGGCATGCTCAACGCCCAGCACCAGGTCCAGCTCGCCGCGCAGCAAGCGGCCGACCAGCGCAGTCGACATTTCGCAGCAGACATCCGGACGCACCTGGGCAAACTGTGCCTGGAAATCCTTGAGCATCCCGCCCAGGCAGTATTCGGCGTAATCCTCGGGCATGCCCAAGTGGATACACACCTGCTCGTTGGGCAATTGCGCGGCACTGATCGCCTCGACGTGCAGCTTGAGGATTTGCCGGGCATAGATCAGAAAGGTTTCCCCGCTTGGCGTGAGGCCAACGGAGCGGCTGGTGCGATGGATCAGTGGCGCACCGACAATCTCTTCGAGTCGTTGCAAACTCTGGCTGACGGTGGACTGGGTTTTATGCAGGCGCTCGGCAGCAGCCGAAAAACCCTGGCACTCGATAATTGCCACAAACACTTTAAGTAAGCTGCCATCCAGTTCGCCTGACATAACTATCGCCCCTGCCGATGGATTCGATCACAACTTGTAATTTCCACTTCAAACCGCTTTACGCAACTATCGACTCAACACCACCACCGACTTCAGGAGCCGTGTATGAGTCTTAAACTTGCCGATGCCGAAACCGGCGATATCAGCGACATCGTTAATACCGAACTCTATCCCATACATGATTCGGGCCATGTTCAATTACGCGCACTCATTGAACACGCCCGCGCCGAACTGGCTGAGGACGGTTGCTGCCTGCTGAAGAACTTCCTGCGCCCACAAGTACTGGAGCAGGCGCGCCAGGAAGGCCAGGCGCTGTCGGGCAAGACCTTTTATTCGGTGCGCAAGGTCAACGCCTACTTCACCGAGGATGACCCCAGCCTGCCCCAGGATGATCCGCGTCGCACATTCATGGAGCGCACCAGCGGCTTTGTGACCCGCGACATGATCGCTCCTGACGCGATCATTCACCGGCTGTACGTCTCCCCCATGATGAAACGCTTTATCGGCGCCTGCCTGGATGAACCGGAGATTTTCGAATACGCCGACCCCTTCGCCGGGCTGGTGATCAACGTCATGCCCGAGGGCACCGAACAGCCTTGGCACTTCGACACCAACGAATTCATCGTCAGCATGATGACCCAGAAGCCCGAGGCCGGCGGCCGGTTCGAGTACGCGCCGATGATCCGCTCGCGCAGCCAGGAAAACCTGGGTGCCGTCGGCAAAGTGGTGCGCGGTGAAGACCGCTCGCGCGTGCAGGAACTGGAGCTCAACCCCGGCGACTTGCAGATCTTCAAGGGCCGCTTCTCGGTGCACCGCGTGACCCGCGTGGAAGGCACCATCGAACGCAACACGGCGATTTTCGCCTACTCGGAAAAGCCCGGGATCATCGGCCGCGCCCAACGTACCAAACAGCTTTACGGACGCCTGTCCGAAGCGCATCTGCAAGCCGAACGCAACCTGGTACGCAGCGACCAGTTGCTCGACTGATTGACCTCTCCAAAAACTCAAAAAACCGTATTTGCCCTGCGAGGAATCCCCATGAGTCTGTCCGGCCCGAACCGCAACCCCGCCGACTGTGAACCCACCTATGACGAGATCCAGCAGATCCAGCTGGACCGCCTGCAACGGGTACGCAACGAACTGAAAAAACGCGACTACGCCGCCTGTGTGCTGTTCGACCCGACCCACATGCGCTACGCCACCGGCTCGCGCAACATGCAGGTGTACTCGGCCCGCAACCCGGCACGTTATGCGTTTATCCCGGCGGAAGGCCCGGTGGTGGTCTTCGAGTTCGGCGGCTGCCTGCACTTGGCCGAAAACCTGAACACCGTCGATGAAGTCCGCCCGGCCAAAGCGATTTCCTACTATTTTTGCGACAGCTTCCTGAGCAATGTCACCGCCGACTGGGCCGCCGAGATTGATGAGCTGGTGCGACAGTGCGGTGGCGGTAAACGCATTGCGATTGAAAGTGCCACTTCGGCCGCCGCATTCGAACTGCAGCGCCTCGGCTATCAAGTGTTCGACGCCCAGGAGCCGCTGGAGCGAGCACGCTGCATCAAGGTGCCCAATGAGCTGAAGATGATCCGCGCCAGCCTGCGCGCCACCGAAGCCGGAGTGCGCCTGATGGAAAGCCGATTGGTGCCCGGCATCACCGAAAACCAGCTGTGGTCGCACCTGCACCAGCATGTCATCGCCACCGACGGCGACTATGTGGAAACACGCCTGCTGTCATCCGGCCCGCGTACCAACCCCTGGTTCCAGGAATGCAGCACACGGCCGATCGAAGCCGGTGACCTGGTGGCATTGGATACCGATGTGGTTGGGCGCTTCGGTTACTACGCGGACTTTTCCCGCACCTTCCTGTGCGGCGACCAGGCGGCCACCGCCAAACAGCAGGAGCTGTACAAACTCGCCTACGAGCAGGTGCAAACCAACGTTGAAATGCTCAAGGCCGGACGCAGCTTCAAGGAATACGCAGAGATGGCCTGGAAGATTCCCGAGCATTACAAGAACAATCGTTATTTCGCGCTGGTGCACGGGGTTGGCATGACCGGTGAATACCCTTATGTGGTGCACCGTGAGGACATCGATGCGCTGGGTTACGACGGTGTGTTCGAAGCCGGCATGACCATCTGCGTGGAGAGTTACATTGGCCACGACGACGGCGGCGAAGGCGTGAAGCTCGAAGAACAGATCTACATTCACGAGCACGGCATCGAGCTGCTCTCCGATTACCCATTCGATGCGCGCCTGTTGCCACGCTGAACCGATCCAGCAATACAGGCGGCCCTGGGACGGATCTGTAACATGCATTTATAGAAGGTTACTGCGCAGAATTTGTCGTTTGTCCATCGTTGCGCAAATGACAAAACTGCGGGCATCTCTAATAAAAACAACATGAGAGCTGCCCTATGTCCTATCCCATTGCCCGCCTCCTGACTTCGTTTTGCCTTGTTCTTCTGCCGGCTTCACAGAGGTCCGTGCTGCGCCGTTGCTGCGCCTGCCACTGACCCTTGCGGTTCAACAAAAACGCATATTCGCAAGTACCGGAGAGGCTTATGAAAGACCTGACTACCCTGGGCGGCACCCTGCCGCATCCAGCCGTTGACAACCTGTGTGCCCAAGTCAAAAGCGGTGAGATAAACCGCCGCCAATTTTTGCGTACCGCCGCACTGCTGGGCGTTACCGTCGCCAGCGCCAGCACCTTCCTGGGCTCGGCCCTGTTGGGCAACGAGGCTCAGGCCGCTGATGCCACGCCCGCGCGCCAAGGCGGCAGCCTGCGCTTTGCCTGTGCGATCCAGGAAATCCAGGACCCGATGCTGATCACCTGGATCGAAGCTTCGAACCTGCTGCGCAATTCCCTGGAATACCTGACCTGGGTCGACGCCGACAACATCACCCACCCTTACCTCGCCGAAAGCTGGAGCCCGTCCGAGGACCTCACCACCTGGACCTTCAACCTGCGCCAGGACGTGACGTGGAGCAACGGCGAGCGTTTCAACGTCGACGACGTGCAACACAACATCGAACGCTGGATTGCCGCCGACTCCAAGTCGGTCAACCGCACTGCGTTCCAGGACATCAAAGCCTTCGAAAAAATCGGGGACTACCAGTTCCGCCTGCACCTCAAGCGGCCCATTCTGGCGATCCCGGAGATGCTCAACGCCTTCACCTGCGCCATTGTGCACCGCAGCTTCAAGGCGGGTGATGACTGGGCGAAAAATCCGCTGGCCACCGGGCCGTTCAAGCTGGTCTCATTCGCGGTGAACAAGCAGGCCACCTTCGCCAAGCGTGCCGATTACTGGGGCAAGCCCGCCAACCTCGACGAACTGCGCTACATCGACATGGGCACCGACGTGTCCACTCACCTTGCGGCCTTGCAGGCCGGCCAGGTTGACGTGTTGTACCGGGTGACCGTGGCCGAACTGGACCTGGCCAAGCGCCTGCCCGGCGCACAGTTGCTCAGTTGCAAATCCGCGCAAACCGTCGTGATGCGCATGGCCTGCGACCAGAAACCGTTCACCGACCTGCGCATCCGCAAAGCCGTGGTGCTGTGCGCCGACAACGCGCAGATGCTGAAGATCGCCTACCGTGGCATGGGCACCCTGGGCGAGGACCACCATGTAGCACCCTCCCATCCTGAATATTTCCCGCTGCCCAAGCGCAACCGCGACGTGGCGCAAGCCAGGAAATTGCTCGCCGAAGCCGGCTTTCCCAATGGCCTGGACATCGACCTGATCGTCGGCAATACCCAGGGGCGCTATGAGCAGGACTGCGCACAGATCCTGCAGCAGAATTGCCTGGAAGCCGGGATACGCATCAACCTCAAAGTGGTGCCCGCCGCTCAGTACTGGCCGATCTGGGACAAGGCCGCGTTCAGCCTCACCTACTGGGCCCATCGCCCGCTCGGAGTGATGTCATTGGAACTGGCTTATCGCGGCGGCGGCGCCTGGAACGAAAGCCACTACAGCGACCCGGCTTTCGATGCCGCGCTGGACAAGGCCATGGGCATCATCGACCCGCAGCAACGTGCGGTGGCCATGCAAAGCGTCGAGCAGATCCTGCAAGACGCCTGCGTGATCGTGCAGCCGTTCTGGGGCGACAAGTTCACGGCGGTGAGCAAAAAGGTCCAGGGTTTCCAGGTACACCCCTCTGACTTCTATCCCATGGGTAACGTCTGGCTGAGCGCTTGAGTCAACACTGCCCGCACAGGCGGGCAGGTCTCCCATCATTCGTCGGAGCATGCACCCATGGCTCATTTTCTGTTGCGTAAATTATTGGCGCTGGTGGCAACCCTGCTATCGGTGTCACTGATCGTGTTCCTGGCCCTGGAACTGAACATCGAAGACGTCGCGATCAACGTCCTCGGCCCCTACTCCGCCGCCGACCAACGTACGGCGTGGCTGGTGGAACACGGCTACAACCAACCCTTTGTGTGGCGCTACCTGCTGTGGCTCAAGGATTTTGTCAGCGGCGACTGGGGCACCTCGGTGTACTTTCGTGAGTCGGTGATCAAACTGTTGCTGCCCAACCTGGCGCAGACCCTGACCCTCGCCGGGCTGGCCCTGCTGGTGATGGTGCCCGTGGCGCTGACCCTGGGCGTGCTGGCCGGCATTCGCCAGGGCTCGCTGCTTGACCGGTTGGTGTCGTTCCTGTCGATCGTCACCACGTCGATTCCCGACTTCGCCAGCGCGGTGTTCGTCTCGGCACTCTTTGTGTTCTGGCTCAACTGGCTGCCCGGCGTCAGCAGCATGAGCGAGGGCTTCAGCGCGGTGCAACTGGTCCTGCCGTTGATGGTGCTGTGCCTGTTCGGCATCGGCTACCTGGCGCGCATTACCCGGGCGTCGATGGTCGAAGTGATGCAGTCACCGTACATCCGCACGGCCCGCCTCAAAGGCGCCTCGACCGCACGCATCGTGATGCGCCATGCCCTGCGTAATGTGCTGATCGCCCCCATCACCGTGATCATGTTGTACATCCCGTGGCTGCTGTCCAACGTCATCGTGGTCGAGGTGTTCTTCGCCTACAAGGGCTTCGGCTCGCTGCTCTACACCGCATCCCTGAACCATGACGTATACCTGATCGAAGCCTGCGCGATGGTCAGTGCGGTGGTCGTGGGCATCACCAAGATCTTCTCGGACCTGGCCTACACCTGGCTCAACCCGCGCATCACCCTGCGCAGTCTCGGCGGAGGTACCCGATGAACCGTCTTCAAGCCTTCAAGCACCCCTTGGCGTTGCTCGGCCTGCTGTTGGTCGGCAGTTGGGTGGTGACCGCGTTGCTGGCGCCGTGGCTCGCGCCGCATGATCCGCTGGAAAGCTTCACGCCACTGCTCACGCCAATGACGGCCGGCGACAGCGGCCAGAGCTTCCTGCTGGGCACCGACATGATCGGCCGAGACATTCTCTCGCGGTTGATCTGGGGCACGCGCACGGTGCTGTTCTGGTCGATCCTCGCCACCCTTACCGCGTTCGCCGTCGGCATTGCTATGGGCCTGTGTGCCGGTTACTTCAATGGCTGGGTCGACGCGGTGCTGTCGTATGTGGCCGACACCGTGCTGTCGTTCCCGGTGCTGGTGTTGTACATCGTAATCATCATCGCCCTCGGCGCCTCGGCCGTGAACATCCTGATTGCGGTGACGTTCACCAGTGCCCCGGCCATCTTCCGGATCATGCGCGCATTGACTATCGACATTCGTTCGCGCGACTACGTACTCAGCGCCATCACCCAAGGCGAAGGTTCATTGCGCATCATGTTGGTGGAGATCCTGCCCAATTGCGGCGGGCCCTTGATAGTCGATTTCTGCCTGCGCATCGGCTACACCGCGATCATGATCGGCGCCTTGGGTTTTCTCGGCCTCGGCCTGCCGCCGCCGACCCCGGACTGGGGCGGCATGATCAACGACGGCCGCGCCATGGCCATCGCCTTTCCGCATCTGGTGATCTTTCCGTGCATCGCCATCTCCACGCTGATGCTGGGCCTGAGCCTGCTCGCGGACGGCCTGGATGAACACGCCCAGCAAGGCGCAAGGAGTTGAACATGAACCCAGAACCCGTATTGCGTGTGCAGGACCTCACGATTGAACTGCCCACCGGCGCCGACCGCCGCCACGCCGTGCACGGCATCAGCCTGGAGGTGCGCAAGGGCGAAATCCTCTGCGTGATAGGCGAGTCCGGTTCAGGCAAGTCGGTCCTGTCGGCGGCGATCATGGGCGACTACGCCAAGGGTCTGCGGCATGCCGGTGGGGTGATCGACTTTCTCGGTGACGACATCTGCAGCCTGGATGAAAACCGTTTGCGCGCATTGCGCGGTAACCGCATCGCGATGATTTTCCAGGAACCCATGGCCGCGTTGAACCCCGCGATTCGCATCGGCAAACAAGTCGAGGAAATCTTTGATATCCATGCGCCACAGATGCCTCAGCGCGAACGCCAGGAACGCATGCTCGCGCTGCTCGAATCCACCCAACTGCCCGACCCGCCGCGCATCGCCAACAGTTTCCCCCACCAGCTGTCCGGCGGGCAATGCCAACGGGTCGTGATCGCCATGGCCCTGGCAATGAACCCGGACTTGTTGATCGCTGACGAACCGACCACGGCCCTCGACGTGACCACCCAGGCCCAAGTGTTGAAATTGGTGCGCGACCTGCGAGGGCGCGGCCAACACGGCATTCTGTTTATTACCCACGACTTCGGGGTCGTCGCGCAGATTGCCGATCGCATCGCCGTCATGGAAGGTGGCCGCCTGGTGGAAATCGGCGAACGGGACCAGGTGTTGAATGCCCCCGCCCACGCCTATACACGCAAGCTGATTGCCGCGGTACCGGCGCTGCATCCCGAACTGCGCACACCTTGTGCCGACGGCGAAATGGCGTTGCGTATCGAGCGCCTGACCAAAACCTATAACGTCGGCGGCAGCTCAGTGGCGGCGCTGCGCAATGTGTCGCTGAACCTGCCACGGGGCAAGACACTGGCGATCGTCGGTGAGTCCGGCTCAGGCAAAAGCACCCTGGTCAAGGCGGCAATCCGCCTGGTAGACAGCGACAGTGGGCATGTGTGGGTCGGCGATAGCGACTTCCTGGCCTTGCGCGGCTCGGCCCTGGCGACCAATCGGCGCCGCATCCAGATGATTTTCCAGGACCCGTACGGCTCGCTCAATCCGCGCCACCGGGTGGGCGACATCATTGCCCGCGCCGCGCGACTGCGAGGGTTGTCCGCCAAAGATGCGTGGACCGAAGCCGGTGACTTGCTCGAACAGGTCGGCCTCAAGCGTGACGCCCTCAAGCGCAAGCCCCGGCAGTTTTCCGGGGGCCAGCGCCAACGCATCGGCATCGCCCGGGCCCTGGCCATGCGCCCGGAAGTGCTGATCGCCGACGAAAGTGTGTCGGCACTGGATGTGTCGGTGCAAAAGCAAGTGCTGGAGTTGCTGGCCGAACTGCAGAAGCAGTTGAACCTGAGCATCCTGTTTATCACCCACGACCTGCGCGTGGCGGCGCAGATCAGCGACCACATTGCGGTGATGCGGCAAGGCGAAGTGGTGGAATACGGCAGCGCCGAACAGGTCTTGCTCAGGCCACGGAACAGCTACACCCAGGCCCTTCTCGCGGCGGCACCCGGCGCCTCCGAGTTACCCGCCGCCGGGCCGCCCTTGAGGCTGATCCACCCCAACGCGCACTGAGTCCAAGCCTTTTCCCTGCGTCGCAGCGTTTGCTGCGGCAACGGGCTGCTGTTGCCCAAAAAAAACTAAAAACGAGAGTAAAACCATGCGACCAACGACACGCTACTTCACCCTCATCCCGGTACTCGGCGCCCTGGCGGCACCGGCCATGGCCTATCAGGTCACCGACAACCTCGACCTTGGCGGCGCCGTGCGTGCGCGCTGGGACTATGATCCGGACCGCGATATTCAAAAGTTCGGGCTCGACACCGTGTTTCTCAGCGCCAAGTACAACTCCGACACCTGGATTGGTGAGGCGCAGTACCGATTTTATGGGCGCTCTTACCCTTACCAGTACACCAAGAATTACGGCGACATCCAGTTCGCCAAATTCGCCTGGGTAGGCTACAAGTTCAACCCGGACCAGCAAGTGCAAGTGGGCTTGAACACCGTGCCGTTCGGCTTGCAGCCGTATTTCGGCAGTACCTTCTATGAAACCCTGGGCAACGTGATCGGCCTGGAAGATGTGCAACAGGTCGGCACCAAGTACATCCAGCAAAGTGGCGACTGGAACATCCAGGCCGGTTATTACCTGCGCCCGGCGTGGCAAGGCAAAGGCACCAGCAAGGGCGTGACCTATTCCAGCGTGATTTCCGAAGCCGACAGTTATGTCGCCGACGGCAGCAATAACCAGGAGCGCAACACCGTGGTGGTGCGCGTCGCCAAAGCCATGGACCTGGGCGGCTGGAAATCCGAAGTCGGCCTGTCGGGCCTGACCTCGACCCTGGAAAACAAGGACACCGGCAATGACGGCCGACGCAACGCCGTAGCCATCCACTACCTGGGCAAAAACGGTCCATGGGGCCTGCAATTGCAGGCGGCGCGCCAACAGATGTCACCGCGCAACGAGGGCACCAATGGCGTGGTCACACTGGGCGGTTATGACGGCACCTTCAACGTCGCCAGCCGCGGCAATCTGTATGTGGCGGACCTGAGTTATGACGTGGCCGGTAAATACCTGTTCGACCAGATCAGCGGCGTGAAGCTGTACGCCAACTACAGCGCTTTCGACAAGTCCGACGATGCCTTCAAGACCTCGCAACGAGTGATCCTCGGTACCTCGTTCTCGTTCAGCAAGTTGTGGATCGCCACAGAGTGGTTGATCGGCAAGAACGACCCCTACATCGGCGGCAGCAGCTACACCCAGAGCCTGGGTGCCGGGGGCAGTAACCAGTGGGAAAATCAGCTGTACATGAACATTGGTTATTACTTCTAATAGGCGGCGTCAGCGCTGACGCCATCGGGGGCAAGCCCCCTCCCACATTTGATCGGCGGCGCGGTCAAAAATGTGGGAGCTGGCTTGCCTGCGATGAGGGCAGTGAAAACACTATAAAAACAATGTGTGGAACCCGAACCATGCGCCAACTCCCTGCCCTCAACATGCTCCGCGTCTTCGAAGAAGTCGCTCGCCACCGCAGTTTCAGCCAGGCCGCCGTGAGCCTCAACGTTACCCAGGGCGCGGTCAGCCGCCAGATCAAGCAACTGGAGGACTATCTGGGCGTCACCCTGTTTATCCGCACGCCTCAGGGCCTGTCCCTGACCGAAGCCGGCTTCGCCCTCTCACCGCATTTGAGCGACGCCTTCGACCATATCGAACGCGCCCTGCAGGCCGTGCGCGTACCCAACCTGCGCCAGCGCCTGCGTGTCGTTGCACCACCAACCTGGGCCACGCGCTGGCTGTCGGCGCGCTTGCGCGGGTTCTGTGAGCACTATCCGGATATCAACCTCAGCGTCACCCACCAGAGCCACCAGGAGAGCCTGGCCGAGATCGACTGCCGCATTCGCTTCGGCCTGGACGCAGACCCGCATTGGCACAGTGAGTTATTGGTGATGGAGCGCCATATCGCCGTAGCCAGCCCGGAGCTGTTTATCGACGGCCAACCGCCCGACCTGCGACGCTTCCCGCTGCTGCATATCCTGCACGACGGCAAGCGTTTGAAAGTCTGGGAAAACTGGCTGGCGGCGATGGGCCGCGACGATATCGATGCGGGCCGGGGCCTGGAATTCAGCACCCTGGACCAAGTGATCCACACCGCCCTGGCCGGCGGTGGGCTGGCGGTGATCGACCGGCAAATGATCGAGCGCGAACTGGCCAACGGCAGTTTGCTGCCGATCACCCCGGTGGAGGTGATCGGGCCGTATGGCTATTGGCTGGATGTGGCAGCGGACAAGCAGGGGTTATCCAAGGTTGGTCTGTTTACTGAGTGGTTGGGGCGTGTGAGCAATCCCTGACAGGCACTCACCCACCCCGGATACACCTACACCCTGACAGCATTCGCCCTTTTCACGCCGACCGCCGCGTGCTGATCGACCGGGCTCTGCGCCTTGCACGCCTGGCTCAGCGTCAGCGCTTTGGTTTCCGGGGCCCAGGCCCAGGAAATGATTGCGCCGAACACCAGGATCGCCGCCAGAATGCCCATGGTCGGGCTCAAGCCGATCCCGGCCACGCTGACCGGCAACAGGAACGTACTGATCGCCGAGCCCAAACGGCTGACCGCAGTCGCCAGACCGATGCCGCTGGCACGTACCTCGGTGGGAAAGCTTTCCGCCGGAAACACACCCACCAGATTGCTGACCGCCGACAACACCAACGTGAATATGCCAAATGTCAGCACCATCAACCATGCCAGGCTACCCGGCAATACCGCCAGCAGGAATAGTGCCGCCGCGAGGATGATGAACGAGTTGATCAGAAAGCCACGGCGCGAGAACTTCACCGTGCACCAGATACCGAGCAGCGCGCCGACAATCAGCAATAAGTTGAGCAGCAACTCAGTGCCGAATCCCTGGGACAACCCCATCTTCTGCAGGATCGATGGCAAGAACGTGTAGATCGCAAAGTACGGCATCACGATGCACACGAAGAACAGGCAGTTGAAGGCCGTGCGCTTGCGGTACTCAGGGCTGAACAGCACGCCATAGCCGGAGCGGGTCTGCGCGGACGGTTCTTCATCCAGCAGCACGTGCTCGCCCAGGTGTTTTTTGACAATGGCGCGGGCTTCGGCGATGCGCCCACGGTTGACCAGCCAGCGCGGTGATTCCGGGGTGCCGATGCGGGCGAGCAGGATCAACCCGGCGGGGATTGCCGAAGACGCCAGCATCCAGCGCCAGGCGTCGTCGCCGAGGCTGAGCATGGCGGTGCCGACAAAGGTCGCGGCCACATAGCCGAAGGTCCAGATCACACTGAACGAGCCGAGCAGCACACCGCGGTGTTTCTTCGGTGAGAACTCGGCAAGCATGGCGTGGCCCACGCTGAAATCACCGCCCAGGCCGATGCCGATCAAGATACGACACAGCAACAGGCTCATGGCCGTTTCAACAAAGAACTGCATCACCGACGCTACGGTAATCAGTACGAAGCTGACCAGGAAGATTTTCTGCCGGCCGAGGGTGTCGGAAATCCAGCCGAAAAACAGGCTGCCCAAAAACAGACCGATCAGGGCCGAAGCACCGATCAAGCCTTGCCAGAAGGCATCGAGTTGCATTTGTGGGCTGAGCAAGGTGAAAGCGATACCGATCAGGCCAAGAATATAGCCGTCGGTGAAATGCGCGCCGAAGGTCAGGCCGGCAATCTTGAGGTGAAACCGACCGATCGGCAGATCGTCGATTTTGACGGGTTGTACAGTCATGGTGTTCTCCATATTGTTGTTTTTGACGGAGTAACAGCCGGTGCCCCTGCGGGCACCGGTTCAAATCAGAAGCTACAGGCCTCCCATCAACAGGTATTTGATCTCCAGATAATCCTCCAGGCCGTACTTGGAACCCTCACGGCCGAGCCCCGACTCCTTGATACCGCCAAACGGCGCGACTTCAGTGGAAATGATCCCTTCGTTGATGCCGACCATGCCCGCCTCCAAGCCCTCGGCCATGCGCCAGACGCGGCCGATATCGCGGCTGTAGAAGTAGGCGGACAAGCCGAACGGCGTGTCATTGGCCCGTTGCAGCACCTCGGCTTCGTCCGTGAAACGAAAGCACGCCGCCACGGGGCCGAAGGTTTCTTCCTGGGCGATCAACATGTCGCCGTTGGCTTCAGTGAGAATCGTCGGCTCAAAGAAGGTGCCGCCCAGCGCATGGCGACGGCCGCCGCAGAGCAGCTTGGCGCCCTTCTCCAACGCGTCGCCCACATGGGCTTCGACCTTGGCCAAGGCGGCTGCGTTGATCAGCGGGCCTTGCTCGGTGTCGCCGTCCAACGCACTGCCCACACGCATGGCGCTGACCGCTTCGGCCAATTTACGGGTAAAGGCCTCGTACACGCCGTCCTGGATATAGAAGCGGTTGACGCACACGCAGGTCTGCCCGGTGTTACGGAACTTGGAGGCCATGGCACCTTTGACGGCGGCGTCCAGGTCAGCATCGTCGAACACGATAAACGGCGCATTGCCGCCCAGTTCCAGCGAGACTTTTTTCAGCGTGTCGGCGGCCTGGCGCATCAGCAATTTGCCGGTGCGAGTGGACCCGGTGAACGACAGCTTGCGCACAACGCCAGACGCTTGCAGCGCACCACCAATGGCGACGGCGTCACCCGAAACGATGTTGAATACACCGGCTGGAATACCCGCCTGCTCGGCCAGCACCGCCAAGGCAAAAGCCGACAACGGCGTTTCTTCCGACGGTTTGAGGATCATCGTGCAACCGGCCGCCAGTGCCGGGCCGACTTTGCGGGTGACCATCGCCAGGGGAAAATTCCACGGCGTGATCGCAGCCACGACACCAATCGCTTCCTTGGTCACGATGATGCGTGCATCAGCCTTGTGGGTCGGGATCACATCGCCATAGGCGCGCTTGGCTTCTTCGGCGAACCACTCCAGGAAGCTTGCCGCGTAGACCACTTCGCCCATGGCTTCGGCCAGGGGTTTGCCCTGTTCCAGGCTGAGCAGCTGAGCCAGGTCTTTCTGGTTGCCCAGCATCAGCTCGCTCCAACGCTTGAGACGCTGGCTGCGCTCCTTGGCGGTGAGCTTGCGCCAGGCCGGCAAGGCACGGTGGGCAGCATCGATGGCCAGCTGGGTTTCTTCAGCGCCGGCGCGCTGCACATCGACGATCAGCGCGCCATTGGCCGGGTTGAGTACCGGATAGGTGGGGCCACCGCTGGACCATTGGCCATCGATGTAGTTGCCAGTACGGATCAGCGGGTTCATGCCACGGCCTCGGTCAGGTTGAAACGGTCCAGGCCCGGGCGGGCCTCACGCAGGATGCGCTTGCCGGCGGTGTAGTCATTGATCACATCGCACGGGGTGTAATTGCGCTCCAGTTCGTGCAGTTCTTCGGCATCCAGGCGGGTGTCGAGGGCCGCCAGCGCACTGTCGAATTGCGCGGTGGTATCGGCGCCGACCAGCATGACGTCGACGCCAGGATGGTTGGCGACCCACGCCTGGGCGATCTGCGCGTTGGACACGCCACGGGCACGGGCCACACGCTGTACCGAATGGGCGATATCGAACGAGGCCTGGTCGCTGTACATCTGCTGGGTAAAGAAATCGGTCTGGTTACGCGTCGATTGCACCTCACCCGTGAGCAAACCACGCGCCAGCGGGCTGAACACCGAGACGCCCAGGCCCTGGTCTCGGCAGAACGGGATCATCTCGCGCTCTTCTTCGCGGTAGGCGCAGTTCAGTTGCAACTGCATGTTGATAGGCTTGACCCAACCGTTGCGCTCGCAGGCCATCAGTATTTTGGCAAGCTGCCCCGTGAGCATGGTCGACACGCCAATGTAGCGGGCCTTGCCGGAGCGCACGATGTCGTTGAGCGCACACATCGTCTCTTCCACCGGGGTGTTCACGTCAAAGTAATGCAGCATGAACACATCGACGTAATCCATGCCCAGACGGCTCAGGGACGCGTCGATGCTGTCCATGATGTGCTTGCGCGAGTGGCCACTGGCGTTGATACCGCTGCGGGTGCCGTAGCCGACCTTGGTGGTGACCACGATCTCGTCACGTCGCGCCACGCGCTTGAGGATGCGCCCCACCACTTCTTCGCCGACACCGGCGGAGTAGAAGTCGGCCAGGTCAATGAAGTTGACGCCGTTGGCCAGGGCATGGGCGACGATCGGCTCGCTTTGCTTTTCGTCGAAAATCCACGGTTTCCAGTCCGGGGTGCCCATATTCATGGTGCCCAGGCACAGGCGTGAGACTTGCAGGCCGGAGTTGCCCAAACGGATGTATTGCATGGCAGTCTCCTCAGGCTTTCGGCGTGTAGAAAGGATTGCTGATGTGATTGACCACATCGGCCAACTGCGCGGTGTACGGCGTGCCATTCAGGGCGGCGCGGATCGCGGTGCGACAGGCGTTGTAGTTGTTCAGGTAGACGGCGTCCAGATCATCGCAGGCCGGGTTGACCCAGTTGGCGGTGACAATCGCCCATTCGTCTTCGGCCTCGGCCGGCAAGGTGCCGTCCAGCAACGCTTCAAGCACCGCTTTGGCGATCCCGGCCTGGGACGCACCCCAGGTGGCATTGCCGTGCAGGTCGCTGCCGATGGCGGCTTTGTTGACGTAGAGGGTCATGGGTTTGACCGGGATGTTCGGCTGGGCGATCACCATGAACGGGCAATGGCCCTGGCTTGGCGACGCGAGGCTGTTGGCGAACGCCTGGCCGGCCGGGCCATTGCGTGGGCCGATGAGAATGTTGATATGGGCAGCATTGACGCCTGGGCCTTCGAAGCCTTCGCCGATGTACAGATCAAGTGCTTTCATTTTCGCAAACGCTCATTGTTGTTATGGGGAGCTTGTTGGCGAATTTTTAGCATTGAGCTTCGAAGCGGCCGTAACCATTAAAAGTCATGGGGGTGTGAGTTTTTCTCATAGCCCTGCGACCCCTGCGCGCATTCCTGCGCGTTGACCCCGCCTGCCACACACCATATAGTGTGCCCACAAACAGAACAGACCACTATATAGTGTGCAGAATTGGAATTTCCCCACCACACTCTGCGCAGTATTTCAATGCCATGAAGCCTGCAACCCCCTATTTTTTCGAGCACCAGGAAGGAGAATTTCAATGCTGAGTTGGGATGAAGTCGACAACGAAGACACCGGTGCAGCGGTGATCAGGGGCGCCAACGCCGGCCACGCCACCGAAGCCAACATGGACCGCCTCGACGGCGCCGGCGCTGCCGCCGCGGTTGAAGCCCGCGCCGTCACCGCCAGTGACTCCGCCGCCATCGTGCGCGCCAAGGCCGCCCTCGACAAACTCGACATCGCCGAAGGCCTCGCCGAACTCGAAGGCGCCTCCGCCCGCGTCGCCGTTGACGAAAAACGCATGATCAACTGCCGCGCCGACCTCAACCAGCTCGTGCCTTTCAAGTACGACTGGGCCTGGCAGAAGTACCTAGACGGCTGCGCCAACCACTGGATGCCGCAAGAGGTCAACATGACCGCCGACATCGCCCTGTGGAAAAACCCCGAGGGCCTGACCGACGACGAACGCCGCATCGTCATGCGCAACCTCGGCTTCTTCTCCACCGCCGACTCGCTGGTCGCCAACAACCTGGTCCTGGCCGTGTACCGCCTGATCACCAACCCGGAGTGCCGCCAGTACATCCTGCGCCAGGCCTTCGAAGAAGCGATCCACACCCACGCCTACCAGTACTGCATCGAATCGCTGGCCATGGATGAAGGCGAGATCTTCAACATGTACCACGAGATCCCATCGGTCGCCAAAAAAGCCGCCTGGGGCCTGAAATACACCCGTTCGATCTCCGATCCGAAGTTCGAAACCGGCACCGTCGAAACCGACAAAGAGCTGCTGCGCAACCTGGTCGCCTACTACTGCGTGCTGGAAGGCATCTTCTTCTACTGCGGCTTCACCCAGATCCTCTCCATGGGCCGCCGCAACAAAATGACCGGCGTCGCCGAGCAGTTCCAGTACATCCTGCGCGACGAGTCGATGCACCTGAACTTCGGTATCGACGTGATCAACCAGATCAAAATCGAAAACCCACACCTGTGGGATGCCGAGATGAAGGAAGAAGCGACCCAGATGATCCTGCAAGGGACTCAGCTGGAGATCGAATACGCTCGCGACACCATGCCTCGCGGCGTGCTGGGGATGAATGCGGCGATGATGGAAGACTATTTGAAGTTCATCGCTAACCGTCGGTTGTCGCAGATTGGTCTTAAGGAAGAGTATCCAGGCACTACCAACCCGTTCCCGTGGATGAGCGAGATCATGGACTTGAAGAAAGAGAAGAATTTCTTCGAGACTCGGGTGATCGAGTACCAGACCGGCGGCGCGCTGAGCTGGGATTGATCAAGACGGATGCCCAATCAAACCATCAAGACGCCCTGCGTCGGCCTCTGCTCCACCGTTTACGGGGACCTGGTCTGCCGGGGCTGCAAGCGTTATCACCATGAAGTGATCCAGTGGAACGGCTACAACGCCGAGGAGAAGCAGGCAGTCTGGCTGCGCCTGGAGCAACTGCTGGTGCAGGTAATGGCCAGCAAGCTGGAGGTATTTGACGCGTCTGTTCTGCGTCAGCAACTGGAAACCCGCAAGATCCGCTTCGTGCCGCACCAGTCACCCTATTGCTGGGCGTACCAGCTGATTGCCCGGGGCGCGCGGGTGATTTCCAAGTTGGAGGCCTATGGCCTGGCGTTGTTGCCGGAATTTCGTGAGCGCAGCCTGGCCGATCTGCGGGATGCGATTGACCGGGAGTTTTTCCTGCTGTCCGAAGCGCATTACGAGCGGTATATCGCACCACGCTTTCTGCAGGACGCATTCGAGCCGGCGTTGATCGCCACAGCCTAACCCGCAACACAAATAAAATGTGGGAGGGGCGGTGCGACGATTCGACTTGCTCCCTCCCACATTTGATCTCTGTGGTTCAGGCGATCCAGGACGGGTCACGCTCCGCCTGCAAGCCATATCGCTCAATCGCCTGCCGGCACACTTCGCGCTCCAAACTGCCCTGCTCCACCAACGCCGTCAGCGCCGCCAGCACGAGGTGATGGCGGTCCACCTCAAAGAAATCCCGTAGCGCCGCCCGTGTATCACTGCGCCCAAAGCCGTCGGTGCCGAGCACGGTGTAGCTGGAGTCCAGATACGAGCCCACCATCTGCGGCACGGCCCGTACATAGTCGGACACCGCGATCACCGGCGCGCCTTTGGGCAAGCATTCAGCCAGGTGACTGACCCGCTTGACGCCCTGCGGATGCAAGCGATTCCACCGTTCCACCTCCCGTGCATCCCGGGCCAGCTCGCTGAAACTGGTCACGCTGAACACTTCGCTCGCCACCTGCCAATCGTCCGCCAGCAGTTGTGCCGCAGCCTGGACCTCGCGCACCAGCGTACCGGCCCCGAGCAGGCGCACTTGTGCCTCGGCAGCGCCTTCCAGGCGATACATACCCTTGATGATCGCCGCTTGCACGCCCACCGGCAGGCTGGGCTGAGGGTAGCTTTCGTTCATCAGGGTCACGTAGTAGAACTCATCCACATCCTGCTCGAGCATTTGCCGCATGCCGTGGTCGAGGATCACTGCGAACTCGCCGGCAAACGCCGGATCGTAGGCGCGACAATTGGGCACGGTGGCCGCCGTGAGGTGGCTGCTGCCGTCCTGATGCTGCAAGCCTTCGCCCCCCAGGGTGGTGCGCCCGGCGGTAGCCCCCAGCAGAAAGCCCCGGGCGCGTTGATCGGCGGCGGCCCAGATCAGGTCGCCGACGCGCTGGAAGCCGAACATCGAGTAATAGATGTAGAACGGCAGCATGCGCAGACCGTGCACCGAATAGCTGGTGGCCGCCGCGACCCAGGAGCTGATGGCGCTGGCTTCGCTGATGCCTTCTTCAAGGATTTGCCCGTCGGTGGCTTCGCGGTAGCTGAGGATCGACCCGATGTCTTCCGGCTCGTAACGCTGGCCGACGCTGGAATAAATACCGATCTGCTTGAACAGATTGGCCATGCCGAAGGTACGCGCCTCGTCCGCCACGATGGGCACGATGCGCGGGCCGAGCGCCTTGTCCTTGAGCAGGTTGGTGAGCATGCGCACAAAGGCCATGGTCGTGGACATTTCCTTACCGTCGGCGCCAGTGGCGAAACCGGCGTAACCCGTCAGCGGCGGCACACTGACCGGCGCTGCCTGCTGGGCACGGCTCGGCACATAACCGCCCAAGGCTGCGCGGCGCTGGTGCAGGTAGCGCATTTCCAGGCTGTCATCGCCAGGTTTATAGAAGCTCAGGGATTCGGTCTGCTCATCCGTCAACGGCAAGCGAAAGCGGTCACGAAAGGCGATCAATGCCTCACGATCGAGCTTTTTCTGCTGGTGAGTGGTCATCTTGCCCTGCCCGGCCTCACCCATGCCAAAGCCCTTTTTGGTCTGGGCCAGGATCACCGTGGGCTTGCCTTTGACCCGGCGCGCGGCGTGGTAGGCCGCGTGGATCTTGAGCATATCGTGGCCACCCCGCTTGAGGCCGTCGATCTGTTCATCGCTCATGCCTTCGACCCGCTTGGCCATGGCCGCGCTTTGGCCGAAGAAGTGTTCGCGGTTGTAGGCACCGTCCTTGGCGGCGAACGTCTGAAATTGGCCGTCGACGGTGTTCGACAAGGTATCGACCAGCGAGCCGTCGGTGTCTTGGGCGAGCAAAGCGTCCCAGTCCGAGCCCCACACCAGCTTGATCACGTTCCAGCCGGCGCCGGCGAATAACGCCTCCAGTTCGTCGATGATCCGCCCGTTGCCCCGCACCGGGCCGTCGAGGCGTTGCAGGTTGCAGTTGACGACCCAGGTCAGGTTGTCCAGCCCTTCACGGGCGGCCAGGGTCAGCGCCGACATGCTTTCCGGCTCGTCCATTTCGCCGTCACCGAACACGCCCCACACGTGGCGGTCGGTGGTGTCCTGCAGGCCGCGGTGCTGCAGGTAGCGCATGAAACGCGCCTGGAAAATCGAACTGATGGGGCCGATGCCCATGGAACCGGTGGGGAACTGCCAGAAGTCCGGCATCAACCAAGGGTGCGGATAGCTGCAAAGGCCGCGTGCGCCGGATTTTGCGCCGCCCAGTTCCTGGCGATAGTGTGCCAGGTCGTTCTCGCTCAAGCGCCCCTCAAGGAAGGCCCGGGCATAGATGCCTGGCGCCGAGTGCGGCTGGTAAAACACCAGGTCACCGCCAAAATGCTCGTTGCGGGCACGGAAAAAGTGATTGAAGCCCACTTCGAACAAATCCGCGGCACTGGCGTAGCTGGCGATATGGCCACCCAGTTCACCGTAGGCCTGGTTGGCCCGCACCACCATGGCCAAGGCATTCCAGCGCACCCACGAGGCCAGGCGCTCTTCGGTGGCCAGGTCGCCGGGAAAGGCCGGCTGCTGCTCGACGCTGATGCTGTTGATATACGGTGTGCCGTGGCGCGGCTTCCAGTCGATGTGCGGCGCACTGCCCTCGCGGGCGAGCAGGTCGAGGATCTGCCGCGCCCGCGCAGGCCCGGCGTGGGAGGCCAGTGAAGCCAGGGCGTCACGCCATTCGTCCAGCTCTTGCTGATCCAACGCCGTGTGATTGACTGCACTTGCGAAACCGTTCATGAGCACCTCCGGGCTTTTTTTCCAGTTTATGTGGGTGCTTGAGGATTTTTTGCCTGTTATCAGGCGCGGTTTGCGGCGGTTTGAGCATGAATCACTGCCAATCGGCTTTTTACCAGCACATCGTGCTCAAGCCCCCCGAAACCACCCAACTGTGTTTAAAATGCCGCCCGCTCAATGACCGACGCTCGACGATGACCCCAGACGCACTCGCCACCCTGCACGCTCACCTGCTCACCGCCCTGGCCAGCCCACCGGCGGAGACCCGCCGCCTGTTTCACGGCCGCGGCCGCTGCTGGCCGGGCCTGGAGCAACTGACCGTGGACTGGTTGCAAGGCGTGGTGCTGGTCGCGTTGTTCAAGGAGCCGGAGCCTGCCCAGCTGGAAGCCTTGAAACAGTTGCTGCAGACACACTTGGGTGCTTACACCGTCGCCCTGCAACACCGTTATCTGCCGCAAAGCACCACCGAATGGCTGGTGGGCGACGCGGTAGATGAGCTGACGATTACCGAAGGTGGCCTGCGCTACCTGATCGACCTGGGTAAAAAACAGAACAGCGGGCTGTTCCTCGATATGCGCTACGGCCGCAACTGGGTACGCGAACAGGCCACGGGCCAGCGGGTACTCAACCTTTTTGCCTATACCTGCGGGTTCTCGGTGGCGGCGATCGAAGGCGGCGCCGAACATGTGGTGAACCTGGACATGGCCCGTGGCGCCCTAAGCCGTGGCCGCGACAACCATCGCCTGAATGGACATGACCTGAGCAAAGTCACGTTTCTGGGCCACGACCTGTTCAAATCCTGGGCCAAGGTCATCAACGGCGGCCCCTACGACCTGGTGATCATCGACCCACCGTCGTTCCAGAAAGGCAGCTTTTTATTGACCAAGGACTATCAGCGCGTGTTGCGCCGCCTGCCGGATCTGCTTACAGCACAGGGCACGGTGCTGGCCTGCATGAACGACCCGGCCTTCGGCGAAGACTTCCTGATTGATGGCGTAACTCGCGAAGCGCCGGGCCTGCGCTTTGTGGAACGCCTGGCAAACCCGCCGGAATTCCCCGACGTCGACCCTCAAAGCGGTTTAAAGGCCCTGGTGTTCCGTCAGGGCTGATGCCGAAACGTCTTACGCTTGCTACGCTAAGGGATACGCCGGGGTGGTGAACCTTATCCCCCCCTTCCCGGTCGATAACTGCATTCCCTGGCCAGACTCGACGGCGTTACGTTGTCGGCTGCCCTGTTTCACCTTTTGGAGATCCGCCCGTGATATCGACCCTGCATGTAGCCAGACTCAAAGCCTGGGGCGCCCACGGCTTTACCGCCACCGGTGTGGTGCTGGCCTTCCTGGCGACCCTGGCACTGCTGGAAAACTCGCCCAAGGCTTGCCTGTTGTGGCTGGGCCTGGCGCTGGTGGTCGATGGCGTCGACGGCTCGCTGGCGCGACGGGTCAATGTGAGCACGGTGTTGCCCAGCTTTGATGGCTCGGTGCTGGACCTGGTGATTGATTACCTGACCTATGTGTTCATTCCGGCCTTGTTTATCTACCGCTATATCGACCTGCCGGACTTTACCCATCTGTTTACGGTGTCGGTGATCCTGGTGTCGTCGCTGTTCTGCTTCTGCAATGTGAACATGAAGAGCAAGGACAACTACTTCGTCGGCTTCCCGGCCGCGTGGAACGTGGTGGCGTTGTGCGTGTATATCATCCAGCCCGAAGCCTGGGTCACCTTGTTGACGGTGATTGGCCTGGCGCTGCTGACCGTGACGCCGATGAAGTTTCTGCATCCGTTTCGAGTGAAGCGTTTCATGCCGCTGAATATCGCGGTGACCACGATCTGGCTGTTGTGCAGCTTTCTGATGGTGGTGGATTACCCGAATACCAACCCGTGGACGTTCGGGTTGTGGTCGCTGATGTCGGCTTATTTCCTCGGGATCTGCGTGTGGCGCACCGCGCTGGAATGGCTCGACAAACGCCACAGCTGATCACGCTGGAAAAAGTGGGAGGGGCTTGCTCCCTCCCACATTTGGATCTGGGTGCATCACACGGGTAAGATGACCGCCTCTCGCTTAGCGCCCTGCCAATAATAAGCCCTGCCCATGCCCTTCGAACTCAGCGTTGACCTCACCACCCTAGCCATTCTCGCCGTCGTAGCCTTCATTGCCGGTTTCATCGACGCCATCGCCGGCGGCGGCGGGTTGCTCACCACGCCGGCCCTGCTTACCGCCGGCATGCCGCCGCACCTGGTGTTGGGCACCAACAAACTCAGCTCGACGTTCGGCTCCGCCACGGCAAGCTTCACCTTCTATCGACGCAAGCTGTTCAACCCGCGCCAGTGGGTGCACGCCATCATCGGTACGCTGGTCGGCGCGCTGACCGGTGCCGTGGTCGCCCACTACCTGCCTGCCGAAACCCTGAACAAAATGCTCCCGGTGATCGTGTTCGCCTGTGGCGTGTACCTGCTGTTCGGCGGCACACCCAAGGCACCGCTGGATGCCGATGCACCGATCAAGAAGAAATGGCAAGCCACCCAAGGTTTTGGCCTGGGCTTCTACGACGGCGTGGCCGGCCCCGGCACCGGTGCGTTCTGGACGGTGAGCACCATGCTGCTGCACCCGATCGACCTGGTGAAGGCCAGCGGCGTGGCGCGCAGCATGAACTTCGTGAGCAACGCGGCGGCGCTGACGGTGTTTATCATCAATGGCTCGGTGGACTGGATCGTCGGCCTGGCCATGGGCCTTTCGGTGATGTGCGGCGCGTTCTTTGGCGCGCGCAGCGCGATCAGCGGCGGCGCCAAATTCATTCGGCCGGTGTTTATCACTGTGGTGCTCGGCCTGACGGTACGCCTAGCCTGGCAGCACTGGTTCAGCGTGGCCTAGACGACGCGCCAGGTAGAGGTCAATCAGGTAACGCGCAATCGAGCGTGAGGCCGGCAACGGCGGTAGCTCGTGGATGTTGAACCACTGCGCATCTTCGATTTCGTCGGCCTGGGGCACGATATCGCCCCCGGCGTATTCGGCATGGAACCCCAGCATCATCGAATGCGGGAACGGCCAGCATTGGCTGCCCATGTACTGGATGTTCTTGACCTCCACCTGCACCTCTTCGCGCACCTCGCGGATCAGGCAGTCTTCGGCCGACTCGCCCGGCTCGGCAAACCCGGCCAGGGTGCTGTAGACGCCCGTGACAAAGCGCGGCGAACGCGCCAGTAGAATCTCGTCGCCACGGGTCACCAGCACGATCATGCTCGGCGAGATCCGTGGGTAGCTGCGCAGGTCGCAGGCCTGGCAATACATCGCACGCTCGCGTGGAACCTGAACCATCGCCTGGCCGCAGCTGCCGCAAAAACGGTGCTCCCGCGCCCAGGTGCCGATCTGCGCGGCGTAGCCCAACACTTTGTACAGCGTGTGATCACCTTGCAGCATAAAGCCGCGCAACCCCTGCCAACTGCAACCCGGCACCTGGTCGGCCGAGTTGAGCTCCAGCAAGTACACCGGTTCACCGTCGAGGTGGCCGATGCCATGCTCGGCAAACACCGACAGGTCCTGGCGCTTGAGCCACTCCCTGGGAAACAGCGGGCCATTGCTGTCATGCAAAAAGCCGTCACGGCTGCGGGCGACGGCCCAGCCGCCTGGCGTGTCGTTGTCGAGCAGGGTTGTGGTTATCCAGCCTGGGGTCATGTCAGTCAATCCACGAATTCGGGTTTCTGCTTACTCATGTGGGCCGCAATGGCCACGCGCAGGTCGTTGGATTGCAACATAGCCGCGTTCCAGGTGGCAACGTATTCCAGACCGTCATTGATGGTGTGATCACGCATGTAGCTGATCATGGCCTTGGTGCCGGTCACGGCAATCGGCGACTTGGCGGCGATCTCATGGGCGATTTCCATCACCCCGGCCAGCAGGCTTTCCGGGTCGGCATACACACGATTGACCAGGCCGATGTCACGCGCTTCTTCGGCACCGAACTGGCGGCCGGTGTAGGCCAACTCGCGCAGCATGCCGTCACCGATAATGCGCGGCAGGCGCTGCAAGGTGCCGACGTCGGCGGCCATGCCGATGTCGATTTCCTTGATCGAGAACTGCGCCCCTTCGGCGGCATAGCGCATGTCACAGGCGCTGATCAGGTCGATGGCACCGCCGATGCAATAACCCTGGATCGCCGCCAATACCGGTTTACGGCAATTGTCGACGGCATTGAACGAGGCTTGCAGTTCGAGGATCTTGCGCCGCAGCAGGCGTGCGTTGCGCCCGACATCCTTGCCGAACTCGTTGGCCACCGAGGCGAGCATCATCAAGTCGATGCCCGACGAGAAATGCTTGCCTGCGCCGCTGAGCACCACCGCACGTACGGCATCGGTGTCTTCGATCCATTGGAAGATGTCGATGATTTCGGTCCAGAACGCCGCGTTCATCGCGTTGATCTTTTCCGGGCGGTTGATCTGCACATGGGCAACGTTGCCGGTGAGTTCGACGACGAAAGCTTGGTATTCGGACATGGCAGTGATCCCTGACTGGCGAGTGATAAGGCTCGAACTATAACAAGGGTGCGCGACGGCGCATCGGCCAAAAACGGGACTGGCAAAGTAATGCAATGTTGCAGGCGCGCCCTGCATGCAGTACCGATACATTTCCTCCAGCAGACGCGACTGATCGGTTATACCATCAGGGCCCTAGCCTGGAGCAACCTTATGCCGCCCACGTTTCGTTCGTCGCTGACGCTGGCCCTGGTGGTCGTGTTGACCGGTATCGGCGCGGGTTTGGGCGGGATGTGCCTGGCGCTGTTGCTGCACGGCATTCAACACCTGGCGTACGGCTACAGCCTCGACAGCCTGGTCAGCCATCAAACCTTTTTGTGGGGCGTGACCGCCGCGACACCCGAACGCCGCCTGCACGTGCTGATGGTGTGCGGGCTGGTGGCCGGGCTGGGCTGGTGGACGCTCTATCGCTATGGCCGCCCGCTGGTGAGCGTCAAGCAGGCCGTGTCGGCAAGCCTGCCGATCATGCCGGCCAAGACCACCCTCGCCCACGCCGTCTTGCAGATCATCACGGTGGCGCTCGGCTCGCCCCTGGGCCGTGAAGTGGCGCCCCGTGAGGTTGGCGCGCTGGCCGCCACCTGGCTGTCCCAACGCGCACGACTAACGCCGGAGATGCACCGGCTGCTCGTCGCCTGTGGTGCGGGCGCCGGGCTGGCGGCGGTGTATAACGTACCGTTGGGCGGCGCGGTGTTTGTACTGGAAGTGCTGGTGGGCGCATTCAGCTGGCCGGCCGCACTGATGGCGTTGGCCACGTCGGCTATCGGCGCAGCGGTGGCATGGCTCGGGCTGGGGGCGGAAGCGCAATACGTCGTGCCGCACTTTGTGCTGAGCCCGGCGCTGATCGCCTGGGCCGTGGTGTGCGGGCCGGTGTTCGGCGTGGCCGCCTACGGCTTTACCCGCCTGACCGGCGCCGCCAGGGCCCATGCGGCACGCGGGTGGCGCCTGCCGGTGCTGGCGCTGCTCAACTTCAGCCTGATTGGCGGGTTGGCCATGCTGCTGCCGCAGATCCTCGGCAACGGCAAAGGCCCGGCGCAACTGGGCTTTGATAATGAACTGGGCATTGGCCTGGCCGCCGTGTTGCTGGTCGCCAAGGTGCTGGTCACCGCTGCCAGCTTGCGCACCGGTGCCGAGGGCGGCCTGCTGACACCCGGCCTGGCCAATGGCGCATTACTGGCGATCATCCTGGGCGGTGCCTGGAGCCTGATGCTCCCCGGCGTACCGCTGGGTGCCTTTGCAATCATCGGCGCGGCGGCCTTCCTGGCGGCCAGCATGAGCATGCCGTTGACCGCCATTGTGCTGGTGGCGGAATTCACCCGTATCGAGCATGACTTTCTGGTGCCGATCATCCTGGCCGTCATCGGCTCGGTGTGCGTGAGCAAGCTGTGCCAACGCTGGGAAAACACTGGAAAAAAGCCGGCCTAAGCGCCATCCTTCGCGCTCTAAGCTGCCCACCCGCAGCGCTCGACGCTTAAAGGATATGCCCATGCACGCCCAACCCCTCGCCCCCGCCGATTTCGAATTTCTCGAAGACACCCTGCTCAAGTACGGCGACGATCATTCGGTGCTGAACCTGGCCGAACTCGACGGCTATTTCACGGCGTTGGTCTCCAGCCCCGCGCAGGTGGAAGTCGGCGAGTGGTTTCCGGCGATCTGGGGTGGGCAAAATCCCGACTGGGAAAGCGTGGACGAGGCCCAGCGCTTCCTGGAACTGTGCGTACGGCATATGAATACACTGGCGGCGCAGTTGGCGACCGACGCCCAGGCGTTCAAGGCACGTTTTGATGACACCGACCATCAGGGCCAAGCCGTCACGCTCGCCGAAGAGTGGTGCTTTGGTTACATCCGTGGTGCGGCCATCGGCAACTGGCCAGAGTTGCCGGCTGCCGAAGCCGCGCCGCTGGAAAAGATCTCCTGGTGCGCCGAGCAGGATAACTTCGAGTTGCCGGCAGACCTGGATGTAGGCGCCCATCAACAGCGGGTCAGCGAAATCGAACCGGCTGCGCGGGCGCTACATGATTACTGGTTGGCCAAGCGTTAAGCCGGCTTATTTGAAGTCCAGATCAAACGCCTGGTAGAACGCATTGCCGGTGTTGGCCACGATCCACATCAGCACCACCACGTGCCGGCCCTTCTTGCCCTTGGGCAGCGTCACCTGATGCTCGACCTTGGCTTTGAGCGCGTCGGCATGTTGGTAGTACGGCACTTGGGTGTAGAAATCCTCGAAAAACGGCTTGGCTTCCAACTGAGCGCGGCTGATGCGCTGTTTCGGGTCCCAGCCATCCTTGGTGATAAGCCAGCGGTAGCCCCGGGTGACGTGGGGCGCGGTGTATTCCCACTGCACCTTGAACACCTGGCCGGCCTCGACGTTCAACAACGGCCAGGTAAACGGCGTATTGAGCTTCTTGCTCATCTCTTCATCGGTGAAGTTGAGGCAGTCGCGATCGTCAGTCTTGCCGCCGCTCAGGATATGCCCATCGGCAGGTGGCGTGACACTCTGGTCATCGGTTTGATAAGGCGCGGGAAACGGCCCGGCGTTGAGTGCCGGGAAATTCTTGCCGCCTTCCATTTCGTTGACTTGCCAGTTGCCCAGCAGCCCGCGTTCCACCGCAACCGAGCCACGGCTGGCCGGGGTCACGACGCGACCATGCTTGAGTTGAGTCTGGGGTTTGTTCATTTCAGTCACTCCTTGATTGAAAACTCCCCGGGATGGAGAGCGACCTGAACTTACCCCACCACCCGCGCTTGTCCACCGAGCCACAGCGTAGGAAAAGTTACATGGCACGCACGTCCCATTGAGCAGACGCATTTGTCCTGCGCCGGATTTGGGTATGTGCCTACCTTGCAAGGGGGCATCCACCTACAGCTCTTGTCCTGGGACCGGTAGCGGCCTGAACCACCCGAGCACCGACCGCACTGCGGAAAATACCGCTCGGCGGTGATCCCCGCTCGACAAGCACCGCGCCTATACCCGATTATTCGGGTCCGCCCGTTGGCCGCGCCAGCCACCTTGCCTTGACCAGGAGCCTTGTACCTTGAGTTCGCAGAAAACCGTGACCGTGACACCGCCCAACTTCCCCCTGAACGGCAAGGTCGCGCCCCCCGGCTCCAAGTCCATTACCAACCGCGCCCTGTTGCTGGCGGCCCTGGCCAACGGCACCAGCCGCCTGAGTGGTGCGCTGAAGAGCGATGACACCCGCCATATGTCGGTGGCGCTGCGCCAGATGGGCGTGACCATTGATGAGCCGGACGACACCACCTTTGTCGTCACCAGCACGGGCAAACTGCAACTGCCTGCACAACCGTTGTTCCTCGGCAATGCCGGTACCGCCATGCGTTTTCTCACCGCCGCCGTGGCCACCGTGCAAGGCACCGTGGTACTGACCGGCGACGACTATATGCAAAAACGCCCGATCGGCCCGCTGCTGGCGACCCTTGGCCAGAACGGTATCCGCGTCGACAGCCCCACCGGCTGCCCGCCGGTGACGGTGCACGGCGTGGGCAAGGTGCAAGCCAAGCGTTTCGAGATCGATGGCGGTTTATCCAGCCAGTACGTGTCGGCCCTGCTGATGCTCGCGGCCTGCGGCGAAGCACCGATTGATGTGGCGTTGACCGGCAAGGACATCGGCGCCCGTGGCTACGTGGACCTGACCCTGGACTGCATGCGGGCCTTCGGCGCGCAGGTCGAGGTGGTCGACGACAGCACCTGGCGCGTGGCTCCGACCGGCTATGCCGCGCATGACTACCTGATCGAACCCGACGCCTCCGCCGCCACCTATCTGTGGGCCGCTGAAGTGTTGACCGGTGGTCGCATCGATATCGGCGTGGCGGCGCAGGACTTCACCCAGCCGGACGCCAAGGCCCAGGCCGTGATCGCGCAATTCCCGAACATGCAGGCCGAGGTCGTCGGCTCGCAGATGCAGGACGCGATCCCGACCCTGGCGGTGCTCGCAGCCTTCAACAACACGCCGGTCCGCTTCACGGAACTGGCCAACCTGCGCGTGAAAGAATGCGACCGCGTACAGGCCCTGCACGACGGCCTCAACGAAATCCGCCCGGGCCTGGCGACCATCGAAGGCGACGACCTGTTGGTGGCAAGCGACCCGGCACTCGCCGGCACCGCATGCGCGGCGCTGATCGACACCCACGCCGACCACCGCATCGCCATGTGCTTTGCCCTAGCCGGGCTGAAAGTCTCAGGTATCCGCATCCAAGACCCCGACTGCGTGGCCAAGACCTATCCTGAATACTGGAAGGCCCTGGGTAGCCTTGGGGTTACGCTGAGCTACTGAAGCCGGCGGCGTCGGAATGGGGAGGTCGTGCACATGACAATTCGCCAACCCTGCCCACCCGGCGCCTGCGTTTGCGATCGCGAACAATTGCTGGACGTGCCCGGTGCCGACTTACGTATCCTGCATCTGACGCGCCAGGAAGAGAAACGCCTGATCGAACGCCTCGAAGACCTCAAGAGCCTGCAAGACCTGGAACACATGCAACAGCGGATGTACGAGTTATTGGGCATCCGCCTGCATATCGCGCCGGGGCATACCGAGGTCAAGAGCATGCGCGGGATCCAGATCGTCATCGATGAACTGCCGGGTATGTGTCGCAAGACCCGGCAGGCGATCCCGGCAGCGATTCGTCGCGGCATGGAGAAACGCCCGGAAATTGCCTACCGCTTGCTGGATGCCCACGACCTGTTTCGCGAAGGCTGAATCAGCTGGCGACCGGCTCGTCCTCAAACACCCTCTGCCCGATGGCCTTCGCCGTCTGCAAATGCGCCTGCGCAGTGCCACTTTCCGATTCCAGCAACAGCTGCGATGTCACCACCTGCGCCCCGCAGTAATCAAAGATGCCGTAGTCGATTTGCGTGCGCATGGCCTGGGCGTAACCGTGCCGCTCAAACGCCCCCTCATCCGCCGCACCGACTGCGAGCAAGTGCACCTGCACATGGCGCAGCTTTTTCACCACCGGCAAATCCGGGCCGTAATCGATCGCCCAACCGTTGACGAACACGCGGTCCACCCAGCCCTTGAGCAAAGCCGGCAACGACCACCAATAAATCGGAAACACCAGCACCAAGGCATCCGCGCGGTCGATACGCGCCTGTTCGGCAAGCACGTCAGCCGGTGGGGTGGCACGGGCGCGATGCACCTGGTGATCGGCCAGGGTATAGCGCGGATCGAAGCCTTCGCCCGCAAGGTCAGCGATTTCATAGCTGTGCCCGGACGCAGTGAGGCCAGCAGCGACCTGCGCCGCCAGGCTGTGGGTGAGCGATGCCGGGTCGTGGTGAGCAACAACGATCAAAGCGTGCATGACAATGACTCCCTTTCGGTTTAGGCTGCACCTAAATTACTTTTAGTAAGTTACCTCTAGTAAGTTACGTTTGGTATATAAGCATGTCAAGTCATGAATCCCCTGCCCCACGTCGACGCTTGTCTCGCGAAGATCGCTTTCGCCAATTGCTCGAAGTGGCCTGGCAACTGGTGCGCGAAGAAGGCACCGACGCGCTCACGCTGGGTCGCCTGGCGGAACTGGCAGGTGTCACCAAGCCGGTGGTGTATGACCATTTCGTCACGCGGGCGGGGTTGTTGGCTGCGCTGTATGAAGATTTTGACGGGCGGCAGAATCAGCTTTTTGCCGAGGCCATCGAAGCCAGCGCGGCCACCCTGGAAGATCGGGCCGGGGTGATCGCCGCGTGTTACGTCGATTGCGTGTTACTGCAAGGTCGGGAGATTCCCGGGGTGATCGCCGCACTCAGCAGCTCGCCGGAACTGGAGGCGCTCAAGCGACGATACGAGGCGATCTTCCTCGATAAATGCCGTGAGGCGCTGTCACCATTTGCCCCTGGCAGGCAGGTTTCCCAAGCCGGGCTGCGGGCCATGCTGGGGGCAGCGGAAGCCCTGTCCCAGGCCGCCGCCAGCGGCGAACTCAGCCGTGAAGAGGCGCAACAGGAACTGCTGGCGACGATCCTCGCGATGGTCAATCGCAGTTAAACGTACATCTGCCGCAAGGGCGCGAGTTTCAACCGCGAGCCTGTAGAAACAACTGCACCTTGCGCGCCAATTGATCCAGATGGCGATCGCGCTGCTTCTCGGCATCGACCATGGCGCGCTTGCCGTGTTTTTGCAGCAGGTAGGTGTGAATCTGCCGCACTTCCAACGAGCGGTAGATGGCCGCGACATCCATCACGCCCATCAGGCCGTCGGTGCCATAGTCGCGAGTGTTCATCAGCACCTGCGTGCCACGCGCGCCGCGCACTTGAAACCCCATGGCCTCGAAGGTCGCGACCTTTTCCACGGCGCACGCCAGCTCGGCATGGGGGTAGCGTGCGAGTACGTCCTGCAGCATCGCCCGCGCGATCCCCTGGCGCCGATACCCGGCTTGCACGGCCATGAAGGCAATACCGCAGGCGTGCGGATCATCCTTCACCGGCAGATAGAGGCAAAAGCCCACCACCTGTTCCTCCTCCATCGCCACGACCAGTTCGACGGCGATGCCCTTTGCCCCATCCAAGGCCTCCAGGTACAGGTGCACCTCAAAACCGATGGCGTATTGGTAGATGTTGTAGAGCAAGTTGCTCGGCGGCAACGCGACACTGCTGATGTCGGTGAGGTTGTCCACCACCATCTGCAGGATCTGGCCATTGATGGCTTCGGGGCACGGCGTGGTGTAACGGGTAAGGCTGAACATGCAAATTCCTGGGGTTTCGCGTCAAGGCAACGGCGATTGTACCTGTTGCAGGCACACCTCACGCAAACAGCCGCGCAGCCAGCGATGGGCCAGGTCGGCGTCCTGACGTGGGTGCCAGAGCATCGCCACGGTGAAAGGCGGTAGCGCAACCGGCAAGGTAAACCGGAACAGCCCCTCGGGCTGATTGGCCGTGTAGCGTTCGGGCACGCTGGCGATCAGATCGCTGGCGCGGGCCAGGGCGACAGCGGTGGAGAACCCCGCCACAACCGTGCAGATCTGCCGGCTCAAGCCCTGCGCTTCAAGGGCATCGTCAATCTGGCCACGGTCCTGGCCGCGCCGCGAGACATACACGTGGCCGCCTTCGGCAAAACGCGCAGCGCTGATTTCACCCTGGCTCAGCGCATGGCCGCTGCGCACCACCCCGATCAACCGGTCGCGAAACAGCGCCTGGGTCAGCACCTCGGGGCCGGCGCCGGCGTCGACCACGCCGGTTTCCAGGTCGACACTGCCGTCGCGGAGCCAGTCCGTGTGTTTGTCGGTTTTATTGATGAAGCGCAGCCGCACGCCCGGCGCGTCCCGGCCGATGCGCGCGAGCAGCGCAGGGCCGAAGCTTTCGACGAACTCCTCGCTGGTGCGCAGGGTAAAGCTGCGCGTCACGCGTCGCATATCCACGGATTGTGCGGGGCGCAGCACGCCTTGGGCCTGCTGCACCAGGCTGCCGACCTGTTCGCGCAATGCCTGGGCACGTGGCGTGGGCACCAGTCGGCGACCGGCGCGGACCAGCAACGGGTCGCCGGTGGTTTCGCGCAGACGCGCCAGTGCCCGGCTCATGGCCGACGGGCTCAAGCCCAGGCGCTTGGCGGCACCGGCGACGCTGCCTTCGCTCAACAAGACGTCCAGGGTAATCAGCAGATTGAGATCGGGCATCGGCACTCCTGACAAGGCGTTATACGCACGTATTAACTGCAAACCATGCGCCTTCCGCCATGTTAAACGAGGTCGTAGATTGGTGACATCCGCTTTCATTCAAGGAATCATCCATGCAGACCTCCTCCCGAGGCGCTCTTTGGAGCCTGTGTTTGTCCATGTTGCTGGCCTCGCTCGGCACCAGCATTGCCAATGTCGGCTTACCCTCGTTGGCGCAGGTGTTCGAGACGTCATTTCATGCCGTGCAGTGGGTGGTACTGGTGTATCTGCTGGCAATCACGGCGGTGATTGTTGCGGCCGGCAGCCTGGGTGATCGCGTGGGGCGCCGGCGCTTATTGCTGATCGGGCTGCTGCTGTTTGCGCTGGCCTGCGGGTTGTGTGCGGCCGCGCCGTCGCTGCCATGGCTGGTGGTCGCACGGGGACTGCAGGGGCTGGGGGCGGCGAGCATGATGGCAATGACCTTGGCGCTGGTCGGCGACACCGTCACCAAAGCGCACACGGGCCGTGTCATGGGGTTGCTCGGCACAATGTCGGCGCTGGGTACCGCCCTGGGTCCGAGCATCGGCGGAGTACTGCTCAGCCTGTGGGGTTGGCGGGCGCTGTTTCTGGTCGGCCTGCCATTGGGCATGCTGGCGACCACCCTCGCCTATCGCTACCTGCCGGCTGATCGGCTGCGCAGATCGGATGCCACCGGCCTGGGCTGGCGTGTCGCACTGGCCGATGGGCCGTTGCGCGCCGGCCTGGCGATGAGCGCGCTGATTGCCGCCGTGATCATGGCGACCTTTGTCGTCGGCCCGTTTTATCTGTCCCGTGGCCTGGGGCTCGATGCGACCTGGATGGGCCTGGCCATGGCCGTTGGCCCCTGCGTGGCGGCCTGCGCCGGCGTACCGGCGGGCCGTCTCACCGACCACTTCGGCAGCCGCCGCATGACCCTTGCCGGCCTGGGCTTGTTGTTCTGTGGCGCCCTGCTGTTGTCATGCGCCAGCGGCCTGCCGGCGTACCTGACGGCACTGGTGGTTTTGACCTGCGGCTACAGCCTGTTCCAGGCGGCCAACAACACCGCGGTGATGAGCGACGTGCACGCGACCCACCGAGGCACGGTCTCGGGCCTGCTGAACCTGTCGCGCAACCTGGGCCTGATTATCGGCACTTCGGCCCTCGGCGCAGTGTTTGCCTGGGCCACGCCGGATGTTACGAATGCCCCCGCACAATCGGTCGCCAACGGCCTGCATGCGACCTTCAGCGTCGCGCTGGGGCTGATCCTGTTGGCGGTCGTAATACGACACAAATATTGACAAGATAAAATCGTAACGACTATTGTCTGACAACCTGATCAACAAGGCTGTCCCATGCTTGAGCTCCAACGCCCCGACTCGCTGGTCGTACGGGTTGTCAGCGCCATTCGCGCAGAAATCGATTCCGGCCGACTGCCGCCGGAGTCCCGCATGCCCACAGAGCAGCAACTGGCCGAGCAGCTCAACGTCAGCCGTTCCGTGGTGCGCGAAGCCATCGCACAGCTCAAGGCCGATGGCGTCATCACCGCACGAAGGGGCCTGGGTTCGTTCATTTCACAGACGCCGGCCGGTACAGTGTTCCGTTTTCCGCAGCAAGATGGCCGCCGTCCAGACCTGGCGCAAATGTTCGAGGTGCGTCTGTGGATCGAAACCCAAGCCGCTTCAATCGCTGCCCGGCGCCGCGATGAGGCTGACCTGCAGCGCATGAAAGGCGCCTTGCAGGCCATGCAGGACAACCGCGATAACTTCGAAGCCGCCGCCATCGCCGATGTGGAGTTCCATCGCGCCATTGCCGACGCCAGTAAAAATGACTACTTCGTGGCCTTTCACGATTTCCTGCGTAGCCAGTTGGCCAGCGCCCGCAAAACCGCCTGGGAAAACTCGGCGTCGCGTTTTGCCACCGGCTCCGCTGATGCGACGCAGGAACACCAACGGCTCTACCAGGCGATTGTCGACGGTGATGCGCAACGCGCCGCCGCCAGTGCCGAGGCGCATTTGCGAGCCGCAGCCCGGCGCCTGAGCCTGGAACTGCCGACTACCGCCTGATCCTATGAATAGCGTGTCCTGGACACGCCCTTTTTTTAACAAAAACATTAGTCTGACAACCTGATAAGCAGACCAAAATGTATAACGGTAGGTATTTCACGCAATGATTCACGACTTTTGCATTATCGGTGGCGGCATCGTCGGCCTGGCCACCGCGATGGAGCTGCTCAAGCGCCAACCGGGCGCTTCGGTGGTGATCCTGGAAAAAGAACCGGTGCTGGCCAGGCACCAGACCGGTCACAACAGTGGTGTCATCCACGCCGGCATCTACTACGCACCGGGCAGCCTCAAGGCAGACCTGTGCAAGCGCGGCGCCACAGCTACCAAACAGTTCTGCACCGAGCACGGCATCAAGTTCGAGGTGTGCGGCAAGATGCTGGTGGCCTCAAGCCCCCTGGAAATGCAGCGGATGGAAGCGCTGTACGCCCGCGCCCAGCTCAACGGCATGCATGTCGAACGCCTGGACGCCGACCAGTTGCGTCAGCGTGAACCGAACATCGTCGGCCTGGGCGCGCTGTTTCTCGACGCCACGGGCATCGTCGACTACCGCCAGGTGTGCGAAACCATGGCCCAAGTGATCCGTCGCGGCGGCGGCGAGATCTGCCTGGAACGCACCGTCACCGCGATCCACGAGGACACCGACAAAGTCAGCGTCAGCACCCTCGGCGAAACCTGGCAGGCTCGGCACCTGGTGGTCTGCGCCGGCTTGCAGTCGGACCGTCTGGCCACCCTGGCCGGGGTAGCGATCAATCACCAGATCATCCCGTTCCGTGGCGAGTACTTCCGCCTGCCCGCGTCGAAAAACACCCTCGTCAACCATCTGATCTACCCGATTCCTGACCCGGAGTTGCCGTTTCTCGGCGTGCACCTGACCCGCATGATCGACGGCAGCGTGACCGTCGGCCCGAACGCGGTGCTGGGCCTGGGCCGCGAGAACTACCGCAAGTTCTCGGTGAACTGGCGCGACGTGGCGCAGTACGCCAGTTTCCCCGGTTTCTGGAAAACCCTCTGGCAAAACCTCGGCTCGGGCACCACCGAGATGAAGAACTCACTGTTCAAGTCCGGCTATCTGGAGCAGTGCCGCAAATACTGCCCATCGCTGACCCTCGACGACCTGTTGCCCTGCGAAGCCGGTATTCGCGCCCAGGCGGTGATGCGCGACGGTAGCCTGGTGCACGACTTCCTGTTCGCCCAAACCCCACGAATGCTGCACGTCTGCAACGCGCCCTCGCCGGCCGCCACGTCAGCCATGCCCATCGGCGCAATGATCGCCGACCGCCTGTTCACTCCCCAGTAGCACCCGGCAATACGCGTCCATTTGACAATAACTATAAAGACTCAGAAGGAAGTACAGCATGACGGCCCCCGTCTCTATCGCCACCCACGAAACGCCCGAGCAAACCCGCAAACGCCTGCGCAAAGTCGCCGCCGCGACCATCTTCGGCTCCATGCTGGAGTGGTATGACTTCTATCTGTACGCCACCATGGCGGCTATTGTGTTCTCGAAGATTTTCTTCGATAACAGCGACCCGAAGACCGCTTCGCTGATGGCGTTCTCCACCTTTGCCATCGGTTTTATCGCCCGCCCGTTCGGCGGCATCCTGTTTGGTTACCTAGGCGACAAGTTCGGCCGCAAGCAAGTGCTGGTGCTGACCTTCTGCCTGATGGGCGTGTGTACCACACTGATCGGCCTGATCCCCAGTTACGCCTCCATCGGTATCTGGGCGCCGATCGTGCTGGTGTTTATCCGCATCATTCAAGGCCTGGGCGCCGGTGCCGAGCTGTCGGGTGCCGCAGTGACGTCCTATGAACATGCCTCCCAAGGCAAACGCGGCAGCCAGGGGGCGTGGCCGGCGCTGGGCCTGAACCTGGGCCTGTTGCTGTCGTCACTCACCGTGTACTTGCTCACCATGAACGGCAATGAGTTCCTGCTGGCCGGAGGCTGGCGCATTCCGTTCGTGTGCAGCATCGTGCTGGTGGGGATCGGCCTGTGGGTGCGTAACAGCATTCCGGAAACCCCGCAGTTCAAGGAACTGAGCCAAGAGGCCGTCAAGGTCAAGGCTTCGCCGCTCAAGGCCTTGTTCAAGAACGACCTGAAGGGGCTGGCGGTGGTGTTCTTTGTGGCCGTTGGCTATAACGCCCTGAGCTACATCTTCAAGACCTTCTCCCTGGCCTACCTGACCCAGTTCAAAGGTGTCGATGTGCATGTCACCTCATTGTCGGTGACGATCGCCAGCCTGATCGCCATCGTCGCGGTGCCCTGCTTCGGCTGGCTGTGCGACCAGTGGAGCAGCAAGACCGTACTGATGCTCGGCGGGGTGTTTTCGCTGCTGTTCGCCTACCCGTTCCTGGCCCTGCTCAACAGTGGCGAAAGCCTGATGATCTACCTCGCCATCGGCGTTGGCACCGGCATTCTCGCACCGATGATGTTTGCCCCACAGGGCTCGTTCCTGAGCCGCCAGTTCCCGACCCAGACGCGCTCCTCGGGCTTCGGCACCGGACGTGAAATCGGCACCGCCATCGCCGGCGGCCTGGCACCCTTGGGTGCGCTGTCAATGGTGGCGGCGTCGGCCACCCACTCCACCGATGGCGTGGTGATCATCCTCGCTGTTTCGGCGTTGCTGGTAGTGGTGTTCGCCTTGTGCGACCAGGGTCGCAAACACTCGACATTCAAGAACTGAGGCAAAAAGTTCAGATCAATGGGTGCATGGATGCACCCGGATCGCGCATCATGGGCACTTTCAAGCTCAAGGGTAACGTCCATGCGCGTTCTGTCATTGATGATGGGCCTGACGACGCTGGCCGCCACTACGGTGTTCTGCGCCAGCGCGATGGCGAATGAAGAAAGTCAGTTGGTACAACAGATCAACCAGTACCGCAGCCAGGTGCAACGCTGTGGTGACCAGGGTTCCCAGGAACTGCCGCCGCTGACCAGCGACACACGGCTGGTACTGCCGGCGACCAATGTCGGCGATTTGCAGCAATCGCTGGCGCGGGCGGCGTATCCGATGGTCAACGTGCAAGCCATCAGCCTGTCCGGGCCCAAGGATGCGCAAGCGGCGATGAAAGCCGTGCGCGAGAGCTTCTGCCGCGTAGTGCTGGACCCGCAATTCGTCGACATCGGCGTGAGCAACAGCGGCCAGGACTGGCGCATCGTGCTGGCCCGTCCGCTGCTGACCAGCGGCCTGGGTGACTGGTCGACCGAAGGCAAGCAACTGCTCAACCTGATCAATGCCGCTCGCGCCCAGGCGCGCCAGTGCGGCACCCAGGCCTTCAACGCGACCACGCCACTGACGTGGAATGACGACCTCGCGGGGGCCGCCAACAGCCATACCCGCAACATGGCCAACGGCAACTTCTTCGACCACCTGGACCACGACGGCCGCACTCCGGGCGATCGGGCCGAGCTGGCCGGGTACAGCGCGAAGAACATCGGCGAAAACATCGCCGCCGGCCTCGATACGCCACGCAAGGTGGTAGACGGTTGGCTCGCCAGCCCAGGGCATTGCGCGAACCTGATGAACCCGCAATTCCGCGAGCTGGGTGCGGCCTACGCCATGGACCCGAAGAGTGATGCGGGGATCTACTGGACGGCGGATTTCGGCGCACAACAGTAGCGGCACACCCGCCCGGCATGCTGGGCGGGTGTCGACTCAAATAAAGACGACATCAAATTGCCATCTCCTGGATAATCGCGCTGAACTGGCCGCGTTGATTCCGGTCTGTTGCTTGTCAGGCTGCCTTTCAGGCATCGACAGTACGTGGCAAACAAGGTGTTAGTGCAATGATGAATTGGCTGCAAAGCAGCAGCGACATGGCCGAGCAGGTGCGCCGCCATGATTGGGCCAGTACCCCACTGGGGCCACTGGAGCAATGGCCGGACGTGCTCAAGACCACGGTCGCGCTGTGCTTTGCTTCAAGCTTCCCGCAGGCCATCGTCTGGGGGCCGTCCCTGACGACGCTGTACAATGACGCCTTTGTGCCGATTCTGGGCGACAAGCCGTTTGCCCTCGGACGCCCGTTCAGTGAGATATGGCAAGAGGCCTGGCACGAAATCAGCCCGATCGCCGACGCGGCCTATCAAGGCCATGCCACCTACATCGAAAACTATCCCCTGGTGATCGAGCGTGGCGCCGGCCCCGAGCAGGCGTATTTCACCTTTTGCTACAGCCCGATCCGCGACTCCCAAGGCAAGGTCGTGGGCCTGCTCGACACCGTCACCGAAACCACCACCACCGTCTTCCTCGCCCGCCGCCTCGCCGCGCTGGATGCCATCGGCAATGCCGTGGCCGGCGCCACCGACGCGCAGGCGATCATGAGCCTCACCACGCGCCTGCTGGCCGAGCACTTGCAGGTCTCCAATTGCGCCTATGCCGATATGGATGCCGATGAAGACGGCTTCACCATTCGCGGCAACTGGGCCGCGCCCGGTTCGCCCAGCATTGTCGGGCGCTATCGCCTGGCCTCGTTTGGGGCACGCGCAGTACGCAAACTGCACTCGGGCGAACCCCTGGTGATTCGCGACAACCGGATAGAGTTCACGCCCGAGGAGTCGGCCCGCTACCAGGCCCTGGGCGCCACGGCGACGGTGTGCTTCCCGCTGATCAAGGAGGGTCGCCTGACGGCCCTGATGGCGTTGCATCACAAAACCCCGCGCGTCTGGTCGCCGTATGACCTGGCGCTGGTGGGTGAAGTCACCGAGCGCTCCTGGGCCCATATCGAGCGCGTACGCGCTGACGCGGCCGTGCGCGAGGGGTTGGCGGCCATCACCGAACTGAACGCCACCCTGGAACAACGGGTGCAAGAGCGCACCCTCGCACTCACCCAGGCTGAAGCCGCGCTGCACCAATCGCAAAAGCTGGAAGCCATCGGCCAATTGACCGGTGGCGTGGCTCACGACTTCAACAATTTACTGACGATCATTCGCTCGTCCGTGGATTTTCTGCGCCAGCCAGGGCTGTCCGAGGAACGCCGCCGGCGCTACCTCGGCGCCGTCTCCGACACCGTCGAGCGGGCCAGCAAGCTCACCAGCCAGTTGCTTGCGTTCGCCCGCCGCCAGCCGCTGAACCCGGAAGCCTTCGACCTGAGCCGGCGCGTGCAAAATATCGGCGAGATGCTCGAAAGCGTCACCGGTTCACGCATTCATGTGCAGGTCGAAGTGCCTGGGCGTCCCTGCCATGTGTGTGTCGACGCCAGCCAGTTCGAGACTGCGCTGATCAACATTGCCCTCAACGCACGCGATGCCATGGGTGGCCAAGGCACCCTGACCCTGCGCGTCGCGTGCGTCTCAGCGCTGCCGCGCATCCGTGGCGATGCCCCAGTCCAACAGCCGTTCGTGACGGTGTCCCTCACCGACACGGGCACGGGCATCCCGCGTGAGACGTTCGAGCGTATTTTCGAACCGTTCTTTACCACCAAGGCCGTCGGCAAAGGCACCGGGCTGGGCCTGTCCCAGGTGTTCGGGTTTGCCAAGCAGTCCGGCGGTAACATCGACGTGGCCAGCACCCTGGGCCAAGGCACGGTGTTTACCCTCTACCTGCCCGAGGTGGAAGCGCCGGTCGCCCAGAACTCGGCGCCGGAGCTGGCACACAGCCCACTGCGGGACATGGCCATGGGGCATATCCTGATCGTCGAAGACAACCTCGAAGTCGGCCGTTTCGCCAACCAGATCCTCCAGGACCTGGGCTACCGGACCACCTGGGCTACCGATGCCGAACAGGCACTGGCGCTGGCGGGTGAGGACGCGATGGCCTTCGACGGCATCTTTTCGGATGTGGTGATGCCCGGCATGACCGGCGTGGCCATGGCCAAGCTGCTGCGCCAGCGACGGCCAGACCTGCCGGTGGTACTCACCTCAGGCTACAGCGAAGAGCTGGCCGACAGTGGCTATGAGGGCTTCGAATTCCTGGCCAAGCCCTATTCCGCCGATCAGGTGGCATGGACGCTGGCCAAATCGATGCGCCGGGACTGAGCCCTACTCCGCCACGCCCCACTCCGCCACAGCCACCTGGTTACGCCCCATGGCCTTGGCGCGATACAGCGCCTTGTCTGCGCTGTTCATCAAGCTGTGCAGGTCCTGATCAGGGCTGCGTACAAGGGCCACGCCGAGACTGGCCGTCAGGCCCTGCACCGGCTCGACCGTCAGGCCGGAAATCGTCTTGACCAATTGCTCAGCGATATCGCGCGCGGTTTCCAGCGACGTATTGGGCAGCAACACCGCAAACTCTTCGCCGCCGAGGCGACCATACACATCCGAATGGCGCAACGATGCACTGATCACCCCACCAATCTGCCGCAGCACGTGATCACCAGCCTGGTGGCCGTAGGTGTCGTTGACGCTCTTGAAATGGTCCATGTCCATCATCAATGCGCACACCGGCTGCTGGTTATCGCGACATTGCGCATACCGCTGCTGCGCGTGTTCGAAGAACGCACGGCGATTCATCAGCCCGGTCAGTTCATCAGTCTGGGCGGCCCGTGTGGAGGCGTTATGGGCGCGTTCCATTTGCCGGGTCAGGCGAAAGGCCTTTTCCAGGGCATCGGAAAATTTACGCGTAGCGCTGACCACGAAGGTTGAAAACACCAGCACTGCGATCGCCACCCCCACTTGCATCAGGGTCGGCTGAAACAGCAACCACAGCGTACATGGCAATAACACCAGGGCCATGGCGCCCAGGGTCATGTAGCGATAGGCCGAATAACACGAAACCGCACTGACCGACATGCCCACCGTAAACAACATCACCAGCACCTGGGACACACGGTCGTCGGGGGGCATGACCGCCAACGCGCCCATGCCCCAGATCCCGGCCGACAACATCAACGTGACCGCATAACGTCGTTCCCAGCGTGCGGGCGTACGGTCGATATCAGGGCAACGAAACCAGTCCATGAACATTTTCAGGCGCAACAGTGACGACACCGACAACGCCACCAGCCAGATCAGCATGACCTGGTGGTTGAAGCGGTCCCAACACAGCCAGCAGAGCATGGCGGCGCCGAGGAAACTGCCGAAGATCGCGGCGAACGATTGGCGAAACAGCTGGTGCAAACGGTCCGTTCGCACCTGCTCTTCGATCACGCAATCCGGGTCCAGCCCATGCCCAAGGTTGCTCATGAAGTCAGCCTGCTTCGATTGCCATGATAGAGCCAGCATTGTGGCATCCGGCCAGCAGCTGGGACAACCGTCTCTCCGATGCCAGAGCCCTCAAAGCCCTTCAGGACGCAAAATCAACACCCCCAGCGGCGGCAAATTCAACGACAGAGACACCGGTTGCCCATGGCGCGGTTCTTCCTGGGTGAACACGGTGCCCCCATTGCCGTAGTTGGAACCGGCGTAGGTGTCGGCATCACTGTTGATCACCTCGCTCCAACGCCCGGCAAACGGTACGCCAACGCTATAAGCTTCGCGCGGCACGGGGGTGAAGTTAGCCACTACCAGGACCGGCCGGCCCTCCTTGCTCCAGCGCAGCCAGGCATAGACGCTGTTGATCGCGTCGTCGCCGATCAGCCACTGGAAGCCCTGGGGTACATCGTCCTGTTCGTGCAGCGCCGGCTCCTCGCGGTACAGGCGGTTCAGGTCACCCACCAGCTTCTGCACACCTTTGTGCTCGGCGTACTGCAACAAGTACCAGTCCAGTTGCTGGTCGTGGTTCCACTCGCGCCACTGGCCGAACTCACAGCCCATGAACAGCAGTTTCTTGCCCGGGTGCATCCACATGAAACTCAGGTAGGCCCGCAGGTTGGCGAACTTCTGCCAGCGATCGCCGGGCATCTTGTCGATCAGCGAGTGTTTGCCGTGCACCACTTCGTCGTGGGAGATCGGCAGGATAAAGCGCTCGGACCAGGCATACACCAGGCCGAAACTCAGTTCGTTGTGATGGTGAGCGCGGTACACCGGGTCTTGCTGGATGTAATGCAGCGAATCGTGCATCCAGCCCATGTTCCATTTGTAGCTGAAACCCAGGCCGCCCTGTTGGGTGGGCTGGCTGACGCCCGGCCAAGCGGTGGACTCCTCGGCGATCACCAGCGCCCCTGGCGCCTCCAGTGCGACCACATCGTTCAAATGACGCAGGAAGTCGATGGCTTCCAGGTTCTCCCGTCCACCATGGCGGTTGGGCACCCATTCGCCGGCCTTGCGTGAATAGTCGCGGTACAGCATCGACGCCACCGCATCCACCCGCAGGCCATCGACGTGAAAGTGCTTGAGCCAATGCAAGGCCGAAGCCAGCATGAAGCCATGGACCTCGGTACGCCCCAGGTTGTAGATCAGGGTGTCCCAGTCCTGGTGAAAGCCTTCCAGGGGGTTGGCGTATTCGTACAGCGCCGTGCCGTCGAATTGCGCCAAGCCATGGGTATCGGTAGGAAAATGCGCCGGCACCCAATCCAGGATCACCCCGATATCCGCCTGGTGCAGGGCATTGACGAAATAGCCGAAATCCTCCGGCGAACCGAATCGGGCGCTCGGTGCGAACTGCGACAACGCCTGATAGCCCCAGGAGCCGCCGAACGGATGCTCCATGATCGGCATCAACTCGACATGGGTGAAGCCCAGTGACTGCACATAGGGAATCAACCGCTCGGCCAGTTCACGCCAGCCGTATTGGCGGGCTACTTCGCCCGCCTCGTCCAGCTCGCATTGCCAGGAGCCCACATGCAGTTCGTAGATCGACAACGGGGCGCTGCTCTTCTGCCGTTCGCTGCGTGACTGCATCCACGCCTGGTCCTGCCAGTCCACCTGCAAGGGGGCGGCGACTTTGGATGCCGTGTCCGGCGGCAGCTGGGTGGCCAGGGCCATGGGGTCGGCCTTGAGTGGCAGAATCCCGTGGGCGCCGAGTATCTCGAACTTGTACGCCGCGCCCGGTTGCAGGCGTGGAATAAAGATTTCCCATACGCCCGAGGGATGGCGCAGGCGCATCGGGTGGCGGCGGCCGTCCCAGATGTTGAAATCGCCCACCACCGATACGCGCCGGGCATTCGGTGCCCACACGGCAAAACGCACGCCCTGCACACCATCGACCGTGGTGACCTGGGCGCCCAGGCAACTGCCCAGGTCACGATGATTGCCTTCGGCAAACAGGTACAGGTCCATTTCCCCGAGGAGCAACTGGCTGAAACTGTAGGGGTCTTCGGTGATCTGTTCACCACCGGCCCAGTGGATTTTCAGCAGGTAGGCCTGGCGGGTGCCGAACTGCCCGACAAACAGCCCCGGCACCTGGGTCTGATCCAGGCTGCCGATCGGCTCGCCGCTATCACGGCTCAGTACCTGGACACTCAGGGCCTGCGGCAAAAATGCGCGGATAAATTGGCCCCCTTGCTCGTCATCGTGCGGTCCCAGGATCGAGAACGGGTCCGGGTGCTCGGCGCGCACCAGCGCTTCGACGTCCCTGGACGCCGGCATTGCAGTCAACTTGGGCTGCAGCGGTTCTTTGTGCGTATAACTCATGACATCTCTCCACCGCGTGCATTTTTCGATATAGGTACAAGCCCATTGAGCAAGCTGTGCAGCCCCTGCAAGGGCACCGGCAACCAGCTCGGGCGGTTTTCCGCTTCGTAGGCTACTTCGTACGCGGCCTTCTCCAGGCTGAACAACGTCAGCGCTGCATCCTGGCCACCGGCATCCTGCCAGTCATGCGCCAGTGTAGACGTCGCCACCTGATAAGCCTCGGTGAACGCTTGCCTGGCCTCCTTGAGGTAGCGATCGGTCACGCGTTTGCGCGCCTGCTCGGCTTCAGGCGAGTTATCCACGCCTTGCCCCTGCACACTCAGGGCCATCGCCGCCGCGTAATCAAAGGAGCGCAACACGCCGCTCACATCTTTGTAGGGACTGTGCTTGCCACGCCGTTCATGCAACGGCCGCGCCGGTTCCCCTTCAAAATCGATCAGGAACGCATCCCCCTTGACCACCAGCACCTGGCCCAGATGCAAATCGCCATGCACGCGAATCCGCAGCCCGCCCGCCGTGGCTTTCGCCAGCGCCTGGACATGCCCGGCAATGGCCTTTTTCTGCGCCAGCAGTTCACTGACCAACGCCTGGTCGGCGGGGTTCAACTGGTGTTGATGAAGCTTGAGCAATTGCAGCGCACGCTCGATTTGTGCACCGACATCCTTGGCCCAGGCCTGGGTGTGCTTGAGCGTGGTGGCTTCAGGCTTGAAGTCTTGATTGGCGGTCGGCTTGGCCAGTACCTGGTGCATTTCACCCAGGCGTTGCCCCAGCAAACCGGCGAAATCCTTGAGTTCGCCGAGGGCGTTGTAATGCTGCTCCTGTTCGGACACGGCCTGAGCCAGCTCATCGCGAAGCGCCCGCTCCAGGTTGTTTTGCGTCCAGGCCCAGGCATCGCCCTGGTTACTCAAATAGCCTTGGGCGATCATCAACAGGTTGTCCTGGCCTTGGCTATCGCGGCGGATCACCGAGCCCAACAGCGGCGAGATATTGGGGTAGTTGGCGGCCGTCAGGTAAGCACTCATCTCCAGTTCCGGGTGCACGCCGCTGCTGACCTTGCGGATCAGCTTGAGCACCAGGTGTTCACCCACCACCACCGAGCTGTTGGACTGCTCGGCCGAGAGATAGCGCACCTCGGCGCTCTCCGTCAGCCCCAGGCTGCCCAGATGCTCGGTGGCTTCGAACCGCAGATCGCCTTCTGCGGTATTCAGCACCGAACCGGCCTGCAACCCCTGGATCACGGCGCGCACAAAGTGCTCAAGGCTGAACGCGTCGGTCACCAGCCCGACCTGACGGGCCCGGCGTACGCGGGCCATGGCCAGTTGCTGGGGCAAGGCGCTGGTGAACTGGTCTTCGGGCAGGAAGCCGAACGGCAACTGGTAACGGCTGACCTGGCCGCCACTGGTCACGTCGATTTCGCTGAGGAGTACAGGGTGCGCGGGATCGCCGAAACGTACGCCATAGGCAATATGCACACGCTCGATGGTCGCGTCCTTGCCGGCAAACCAACGCCGCTTGGGCAACCAGGTCGGCAACGCGGTCTGTTCCAGGGTGGTGCGACACGGTTCTTCGAGTAATTCTTCCATGCGTTTTTTCAGTACCAGGGTGGTGAAGTCGGGCATGCTTTGCGCAGGTTCCACATGCCAGCTGGGCATCTGGTTCTGCGACGCCAGCACGAACCAATAGAAACCATAGGGCGCCAAGGTCAGCAGGAAATGCAGTTGGCCGATGGGCGGGAACGCGTTGCCCCCGAGCATCTCCACCGGCACCATGCCGGCGAACGCCGACAGGTCCAGCTCGGCGGCCTGGGCGCTGCGTGACACGTTGGCCACACACAGGATGATTTCGGTACTTCCGTCTTCCCCCGTGTATTCACGGGTGTAGGCCAGAATGCGGCGGTTGCTCGGCGAGAGCATTTTCAAGCTGCCCCGGCCGAACGCCTTGGACTGCTTGCGCACCGCCAACATGCGCCGGGTCCAGTTCAGCAATGAATGCGGGTCTTGGGTCTGGGTTTCGACGTTGACCGAGAGGTAGCCGTATTGCGGGTCCATGATCGGCGGCAACACCAGGCTGGCCGGGTCGGCACGCGAGAACCCGCCGTTACGGTCGATGGACCACTGCATGGGCGTACGTACGCCGTCGCGGTCGCCAAGGTAGATATTGTCACCCATGCCAATTTCGTCGCCGTAATACAGGGTCGGCGTGCCGGGCATCGACAGCAGCAGGCTGTTGAGCAACTCGATCCGGCGGCGGTCGCGCTCCATCAGCGGCGCCAGGCGCCGACGGATCCCCAGGTTGATCCGCGCACGACGGTCGGCCGCGTAGTAATTCCACAGGTAGTCACGCTCTTTGTCGGTGACCATCTCCAGGGTCAGCTCATCATGATTGCGCAGGAAAATCGCCCATTGGCAATTGGCGGGGATCTCCGGGGTCTGGCGCAGGATATCGGTGATGGGGAAGCGGTCTTCCTGGGCCAGTGCCATGTACATGCGCGGCATCAGTGGAAAGTGAAAGGCCATATGGCATTCATCGCCGTCATCGCCCGTTTGTTCGCCGAAGTAAAGCTGCGTGTCTTCCGGCCACTGGTTGGCCTCCGCCAGCAGCATGCGGTCAGGGTAATGGGCGTCGATTTCCGCACGGATCTGCTTGAGCACCGCGTGGGTTTCGGGAAGGTTCTCGTTGTTGGTGCCATCGCGCTCGATCAGGTAGGGAATGGCGTCCAAGCGCAAGCCATCGATACCCATGTCGAGCCAGTACCGCATCACCGACAGCACCGCCTTCATGACTTGCGGGTTATCGAAGTTCAGGTCGGGCTGGTGGGAGTAAAAACGGTGCCAGAAATACTGGCCGGCGACCGGGTCCCAGGTCCAGTTGGACTTTTCGGTGTCGAGGAAAATGATTCGGGTGCCATCGTATTTCTGGTCGTCATCGGACCACACGTAGAAATCCCGCGCCGCCGAACCCGGCTTGGCCTTGCGCGCACGCTGGAACCAGGGATGCTGGTCGGAGGTGTGGTTGATCACCAGCTCGGTGATGACCCGCAACCCGCGTTGATGCGCTTGAGCGATAAAACGCTTGGCGTCGGCCAGGGTGCCGTAGTCACTGTGCACGCCTTGGTACTCGGCGATATCGTAGCCGTCGTCGCGGCGTGGCGAGGGGTAGAACGGCAGCAGCCAGATCGTGTTGACGCCCAGGTCGGCGATGTAGTCAAGCTTGTCGATCAGCCCGGCAAAGTCGCCGATGCCGTCGTTATTGGCGTCGAAAAAGGATTTGACGTGAACCTGATAGATCACCGCGTCCTTGTACCACAGTGGGTCTTTGATGAACGTGGCAGAACTGGGTCTCTTCGCCATTGGAAACTCCTGAATAGGCTATTTGTGCAGGCCGGATCCCACAGGACTCAAGCAACGCTGATGCGCCAGATGCCGAACGGCATATGCGGTTCAAGCCGCGTCCACTGGGTCTTGCCATACCAGGTCCAGCGATGGCCGCTCATCAGGTCTTCGCCCTGGGTCTGGGCGTCGTCCGGCAGGCCCAGCTCCCACAACGGCAGTTCGAAGTGCGCTTCCTGGGCGTTGTAGGGGTCAAGGTTGACCGCCACCAGGATGAAGTTGTCGCCCTCCTCAGTGCGCTTGCCGAAGTACAGGATGTTGTCGTTCCAGGCGTTGTACAGTTTCAAACCCAAGTGCGTATGCAATGCCGGGTTCTGGCGACGGATGCGGTTGAGCTGGGCGATCTCGGCGATGATGTTGCCGGGCGCGGTGAAGTCCCGTGGGCGGATCTCGTACTTCTCGGAGTCCAGGTACTCTTCCTTGCCCGGCACCGGCGCGGCTTCACACAGCTCAAAGCCCGAATACATGCCCCAAAGCCCCGAGCCCATGGTGGCCAGCGCGGCGCGGATCAAAAAGCCGGGGCGGCCGGACTCATGCAGGAAGCCGGGGTTGATGTCCGGCGTGTTGACGAAGAAGTTCGGCCGATAGCACTCGCGCCATGGCGATTGACCCAACTGCGTGAAGTATTCGCTCAGCTCGGCCTTGGTATTACGCCATGTGAAATAGGTATAGCTCTGGGAATAACCGACCTTGCCCAGGCGCGCCATCATCGCCGGCGTGGTGAACGCTTCAGCCAGGAAGATCACCTCGGGGTACTGGGCGCGCACGTCGCTGATCAACCATTGCCAGAACGGCAGCGGCTTGGTGTGCGGGTTATCCACGCGAAAGGTCTTCACGCCCTCTTCCACCCAGCCCACCACAATGTCGCGCAGCTCGGTCCAGAGGCTAGGGATCGCATCGGCGGCATAGAAGTCGACGTTAACGATGTCCTGGTATTTTTTCGGTGGGTTCTCGGCATATTTGATCGTGCCGTCCGGGCGCCAGTTAAACCAGCCCGGGTGCTGCTTGAGCCACGGATGGTCCTGGGAGCACTGGATGGCGAAGTCCAGCGCAATCTCCAGGCCATGCTCGGCAGCCGCCTGGACCAGGCGGCGGAAGTCGTCGCGGCTGCCCAATTGCGGGTGAATCGCCTCGTGGCCGCCATCTTCGCTGCCAATCGCGTAGGGGCTGCCAGGGTCATCGGGGCCTGCCGTCAACGCGTTGTTCCGACCCTTGCGGTGGCTGCGACCAATCGGATGGATCGGCGGGAAGTACAGCACGTCAAAGCCCATGTCCTGGATCATCGCCAGGCGTGAGTGCACATCGTTGAACGTGCCGTGACGCGCCGGGTCGTCGGTGATCGAGCGGGGAAACAGCTCGTACCAGCTGGCGAATTGAGCCCGCTCGCGCTCCACGTCGATCGGGTAGATCTTACTGATGCTCAGGTAGGCGCGATGGTCGGCCTGGGTCATCAGGTGTGCACTGTCTTCGTGCAGGAACTGCGCGACCTGCTCGGTTTCCAGCAAGCCGGAGAGTTCGTGATGCAGCAGCATCAGGCGGTCGCGCAGCTCATTGTCACTGCGTTCGGCGGCCTGCAGCACCAGGCTGCGGCCCTCCTGCAACTCGAGGCTGACCGGCACCCCGGCCTCATGCTTCTTGCGCAGCTCATAGCAAAAGCTGGCGAAGGTATCGATCCAGGCTTCGATGCAAAATTCGTGGGGGCCTTGGGTCGTGACGGTGAACGCGCCTTCCCAGCCGTTGTTGCCGACATCCGTCATCACCACGCTGTGCCAACTCTGCTCATCCAGGGCGCGCCAGCGGATCAGCACCGCAAGCTGGTCATGGCCGTCGGCAAACACCTTGCTGGTGACGTTGACGCGCTGCCCGACCACGGCTTTCACGGCAAACTCGCCGCCGTCGATCACAGGTGTGGTGCTCTCAATCGCGATCCGGGGCAATAACAGCGCCTGGGACAGCGGTAATCGGGAATCTTCTGGAGCCTGTATTTCAGCAGTCATCGAGCCTCTCCCCCTAACGCCCTGTGGACGCGCTTGTGTGCTTGATCCAATGGCCAGACGCCCAGTGCTCAACCTGGATCGGGCCGTCATAGGTCCGAGCCTGGGCCAGTGTTAAAAGTTCAGGCGGATATGCCGCCATCGGGCGGGGAATCAATTCGCCCGGGTGGCTGTCCACCGATAGAGCAAAGCACAAAGGAGGCCACACCGATGACTATCCCGATCCCGGCGGAAACCCCGGACCCGAATATCGACAAACCGACGCTTCCACCGACAGAGCCGGAGCCGATCCCGGAGAAAGAACCACCGGAAACCCAGCCGCCGCCGGTGGAAGAACCGCCGACCACCATGCCGCCGGTAATCGTCAGTCTTTCTCCAACAGCTTGACGATCCGCGGCATGATGCTGAACACCGCCAGGGCCAACAGCGTACTGAGCACCGCCGTGGACTCACGCCCCATTCCCGCCGCCACGCCAATCGCGGCGGTCATCCACAGGCCTGCGGCGGTGGTCAGCCCTTTGACGTGCTGGCCCTCCTCATCTTCCTTGCCCTTGAGAATGGTGCCGGCCCCCAGAAAGCCAATCCCCGCAATGACCCCCTGCAGTACCCGGCTCATGGCGTCCGCCTGGCTGCCGGACATCTGCGGCACCAGCACGAACAAGGCCGCGCCCAAGGCCACCAGCATATGAGTGCGGACCCCGGCCGCCTTGCCTTTTTGTTCCCGTTCAAAGCCGAGGATGCCCCCCAGGATCGCGGCAATCACCAGCCGTACAGTGACTTGGGTGAGCTGCCTGGCATCGCCGATATCGGCGAACTCGGCCAACAGGGTGCGCCACACTTCGTGCAACCACGTGTCCATTAAGCTTGTCCTTTTTTTATGATGGTTACCGGATGGACAGCAGCGACCGCCAGTCAGTTGCCTTGAACCCCAGGCAAACCGCGAGTCCTAAAAGTCATCCGGGGTAATCAAAAGGAAATCAGCATGCCCGTCCGTATCGAACACCAGACCTGTTACTTCAAGATCGACGAAAGCGGCCAGGAGCAACGTCTCGACGCCACCGACGTGACCGTGAGCACAGACAGCGCAAAGTCCATGTCCTATGTGCAACTCGATGACCGGCGCCTCTACATCACCGAAGCTGAGGCGGATGCCTTGACCGTTGCAGGCGCCCAGGATGGTCGCAAGCATGTGAAGGCGACGGATGATGATTCGGTGATTTGACTGATCTGCATCCAGCTGCACTGAATCACCGCTGCACTGTGCATGGCACTGGGTGCAGCAGATTGTCGCAGACGTTGCATCACAGCCCATCTGATCCGCTTTTTATCGCCATAGCTGAGTCTGTTATGCAAACAGCGCCATGCGCATAGTTCATTGGCCTGATGGAGGCTGATGAGCGAACGACCATGAACGAAAGAATCCCTACCGTGGAAACCTTTGAGCCCATCCACCCAAAGAAGGTGAAGGCCAAATCCAGCGACAACCTGATCCATACCCGCAGCTTCACCGGCCTGTTCCGCACCTTGCGCATGGCCGGTGCGGGCTTTCTGTTCCTGGCGTTTTTCGGCACCGTGTGGCTGAACTGGGGCGGGCGCCAGGCGGTGCTGTGGGACTTGGCGGAGAGTAAATTCCACATTTTTGGTGCGACCTTCTGGCCCCAGGACTTCATCCTGCTGTCGGCGTTGCTGATCATCTGCGCCTTTGGGCTGTTTGCCATCACCGTATTCGCCGGTCGTGTGTGGTGCGGCTATACCTGCCCACAGAGTTCGTTCACCTGGCTGTTCATGTGGTGCGAGAAGGTCACCGAAGGCGAACGCAACCAGCGCATCAAGCTGCAGGCGGCGCCCTGGAGTCTCAACAAACTGGCGCGGCGCTCGGCCAAGCACACCTTATGGCTGGGCATCAGTGTGCTGACCGGGTTGACCTTTGTCGGCTATTTCACACCGATCCGCCCCCTGGCCGCCGAACTGCTGAGTCTGCAAATGGGCGGGGTCAGTCTGTTCTGGGTGTTGTTCTTTACCGGCGCGACCTACCTCAACGCGGGCTGGCTGCGCGAAGCGGTGTGCATGCACATGTGCCCCTATGCGCGGTTCCAGAGTGTGATGTTCGATAAGGACACCCTGACCATTTCCTACGATTCGGCCCGTGGTGAACACCGTGGCCCGCGCAAACGCGAGGTCAAACCCTCCGACGTCGGGCTGGGCGATTGCATCGACTGCCAGCTGTGCGTACAGGTCTGCCCCACCGGCATCGACATCCGCGACGGCTTGCAAATGGAATGCATCGGCTGCGCGGCGTGCATCGACGCCTGCGACTCGATCATGGACAAAATGGGCTATGCCCGTGGCCTGGTCAGCTACACCTCTGAACATCAACTGCAAGGCGGCAAAACCCACCTGCTCAGGCCGCGCCTGATCGGCTACAGTGCCGTGCTGCTGGTGATGATCGCCGCACTGGTGGTGGCCCTGGTGGGGCGGCCGATGGTGTCGCTGGATGTCACCAAGGACCGTGGCATGTTCCGCGAGAACAGCCAGGGCTTGATCGAGAACATCTACAGCCTCAAGGTCATCAACAAGACCCAGCAGCGCCAGGACTACCGCCTGGAACTGGAAGACGCCGCAGGCTTCCAGCTGCAAGGCAAGACCGAGATCAGCCTGGCACCGGGGGAAATCAGCGATATACCGGTGTCGGTGGTCCTGCTGGCGGACAAACCGACAACCAGCTCGCAGACCCTGCGCTTCAAGGTGACGGACATCGACGAGCCCTGGATCCATAGCGCCGCCGATAGCCGCTTTGTGGCGCCGATGAACCGATGAAAACCCAGTGTTCGGGCACACCGAGCCTGAGCGAGGTGCCGAGTGGTGGGGCAAAGCGTTTTTGGTTACTTTTGGCGCTCTTCCAAAAGTGACCCGCCGTAAGGGCGGAACCCTAAGCCGCCGTTACCGCAGCAATGGATATGTACACGACCCACATCCCGGTCGGCTGACAGACCGCCACGGGAGCAAGCTCCCTCGCCACAGGTTTCAACTTGGCACCGGGAGCAAGCCCCGTCCCACACCTTTAGCCGTGCTCATTCTAAAAAACCACCCAAGGCCCCCATGAAACGCTACGAAAAATTCGCCGACGACATCGCAGAACTGATCCGCACCGGCGTCCTCGGCCCCGGCCAGCGCGTCCCATCGGTGCGCTATGCCAGCCAGACCTACGGCGTCAGCCCATCCACCGTGTTCCAGGCCTACTACCTGTTGGAGCGCCGCGGGCTGATCCGCGCACGGCCGCGTTCGGGCTACTTCGTCAACACCCATGCCCCCCGCCCGTTTTCCGAACCGGTCGTGAGCGAACACGTGCACGAGTCCACCGAAGTGGATGTGAGCGAACTGGTATTTTCGGTACTCGACTCCATCAAGGACCCGAATACCGTGCCCTTCGGCTCGGCCTTCCCCAGCCCCATGCTGTTCCCATTGCCACGCCTGGCGCGCTCCCTGACCAGCGCCAGCCGTGCGATGGACCCGCGCCTGGTGGTCACCGACATGTCGCCGGGCAACCCGCAACTGCGTCGGCAAATTGCCCTGCGCTACATGGTCGGCGGCCTGATGCTGCCCATGGAGGAGTTGCTGATCACCAACGGTGCCCTCGAAGCCCTGAACCTCTGCCTGCAAGCCGTGACCGAACCGGGCGACCTGGTAGCCATCGAGGCGCCCGCGTTCTATGCCTGCCTGCAAGTGCTGGAACGCTTGAAACTCAAGGCCGTGGAAATCCCCGTGCACCCGCGCGACGGCATCGACCTCAATGCCTTGTCACAAACCCTGGAGCGCTACCCGATCAAAGCCTGCTGGACCATGACCAGCTTTCAGAACCCCATGGGCGCGACACTGCCGCAAGCCAAGAAACAGGCGTTGGTGGAACTGTTGCGCAGCCACCAGGTGCCGTTGATCGAAGACGATGTCTACGCCGAGTTGTACTACGGGCAACAGCCGCCCAAACCGGCGAAAGCCTTCGACACCGAAGGCTTGGTGATGCACTGCGGCTCGTTTGCCAAGAGCCTGGCGCCGGGCTACCGCGTCGGCTGGGTGGCAGCCGGGCGCTTTGCACAGAAGGTCGAGCGCTTGAAGCTGATGACCTCGCTGTGCCCCTCCATGCCGGCGCAGGCGGCGATTGCCGACTACCTGCAACACGGTGGCTATGACCGACACTTACGTAAATTGCGCTACGCCCTGGAAGAACAGCAGAGTGCCATGCTGGCCGCCATCGCCCGTTACTTCCCCGCACAGACGCGGGTCAGCCAACCGGCCGGCGGGTATTTCCTGTGGCTGGAACTGCCGGAGCAGACCGATTCGCTCAAGCTGTTCCAGATGGCCTTGGCCCAAGGCATCAGCATTGCGCCGGGGCCGATTTTTTCGGCAACCCAGCGGTTCAGAAATTGTATCCGCTTGAATTACGGCAGCCCCTGGACCGAGGCTTCAGAAAAGGCCATGGAGACGTTGGGGCGGATTGTGCGCTCGTTCTAACGCCCGCCGCCCAAGTCGAGGAACGTCCCCGTGGTATAGGAAGCCTTGTCCGACAGCAGCCAGATAATCGCCTCCGCCACCTCATCCGGGCGCCCGCCACGGGCCATCGGGATACCGGACTCCAGCTTGCTGACGCGGTCCGGGTCGCCACTGAGGGCATGGAAGTCGGTGAAAATGTAGCCGGGGCGCACCGCATTGACGCGAATGCCCTCGCCCGCCACTTCCTTTGACAGGCCAATGGTGAAGGTATCCAGAGCGCCCTTGGACGCCGCATAGTCGACATACTCACCCGGCGAACCCAGCCGCGCCGCCACCGACGACACGTTGACGATACTGCCGCCCTGCCCTCCGTGCCTTGGCGACATGCGCAGCAGCGCGTGCTTGGCACACAGGATCGGGCCCAGCACGTTGGTTTTCATGATTTTCAGGATGCGGAATTCGGACATCTCATCGACCCGCGACTTGTGCCCCACGGTACCGGCGTTGTTGACCAGCGCGGTGACACGGCCCAGCTCGGTATCCACGCGATGAAACAGCGCGATCACCTCATCTTCAATGCTGACATCCGCCCGCACGGCGATCGCCTGTGCCCCTAGCGCGCGGACCTGTTCCAGCACGCGCAGGGCCGCGGCTTCATCCGACTGATAGTTGATGCAGATGCGATAACCCTGCCGGGCAGCCAACAGTGCCGTCTCGGCGCCGATCCCTCGGCTACCTCCGGTGATAATGACGACTTTATCCATGGGTGCTGCCTCCTGATTCAACCAAACGTTTAGGGTTGAATCCAGAATACCTGTCACACCTCGTTCTTGTCAGGCGCTGCCGCGTCTTCGGCCCGCCGGATATCCGCCATGAACCTGTCGGCCGGTAACGGGTGGCCCAAAAAGTAGCCCTGCAGAGCGTTGCAGCCCAGGCGCGTCAGAAAGCTTTGCTGAACATCCGTTTCCACGCCTTCGGCAACGATTCGCAGCCCCAGGGCCTGGCCCAGCGCGACGATCGCCGAGACGATCGCCGCATCGTCGCTGTCGTGCTCCAGGTCACGCACGAACCCACGGTCGATCTTCAACTCGTTGGCCGGCAGGCGCTTGAGGTACATCAGGCTGGAATAGCCGGTGCCGAAGTCATCGATGGACAGGTCGACGCCCATGTCCGAGAGCTGCTGCAATACCGCCATACTGGCATCGGCGTCGCTCATCGCGGTGGTCTCGGTGATTTCCAGGGTCAGGCTGTTGGCCGGCAATTGGTGACGGGCCAGGGCGGCGGCCACACTCTTGACCAACCCGGCATGGCAGAACTGCAATGCCGACAGGTTCACCGCGATCCGCCAATCCTGATAGCCCTCGGCGCGCCAGAGGGCCATCTGCCGACAGGCTTCATTGAGCACCCAGTCACCGATGGGAATGATCAAGCCGGTCTTTTCCGCCAATTCGATAAAGGTGGCGGGCAACAACAAGCCCTGTTGCGGATGCTCCCAACGCAGCAAGGCTTCGGCACCCACCGCCCGACCACTGAGCGCATCGAATTTGGGCTGGTAATGCAGGCGCAACTGCTGCTGTTCGATTGCGTTGCGCAAGTCCTGCAACAACTGCAGTTGTTTGCGCGCATTGGTGTTCATCGAGACATCGAAGAAGCTGTAGCCATTCTTGCCCATGCCCTTGGCGTGATACATGGCGGCATCGGCGTTCATCAACAGGTCTTCGGGGCTATTGCCATTGCCCGGGAACAACGCGATACCGACGCTGGCGGAAATCTGCAGGTCATGCTCGGCCACCCTGAACGTCCGGTTGATCAGGTCGACCTGGCGCGCGGCCAGGCTCATGGCGTCGTCCGGTTGCATCAGTTGCACCAGCAGCACGAACTCATCGCCACCGATACGGGCCAGGGTGTCCTGGCTGCGCAGGTCTTCGCGCAAGCGTACACCCACTTCGCGCAGCAACTGGTCCCCCATGTGGTGGCCGAAGGCATCGTTGACCGGTTTGAAACCGTCCAGGTCGATAAACATCAACGCGAAGCAGCCACCTTGCTCGTTCACCGTCTGCATCGCTTGCTGGATGCGGTCGGAAAGCAACATGCGGTTGGGCAACCCGGTGAGCATGTCGTGCAAGGCCAGGTGGGTCAGTTCCTGGTTGGCCTGCGTCAGGGAGTCGGCCAGCACGGCGGTACGTGCCTCCAGGCGAGCATCTAGCAAGGAGGTCAACAAGGCGATGATCAGTACCGAGAGGCTGGTGACCAGCACCAGATTATCCAGGCCTTTGCCACTCAACCCCGACAATGCGGCGCCGCAATAACTGTCTTCGGGAAACTGGGCGGCCGCCATTCCGGTGTAGTGCATGCCGACGATGGCCACCCCCATGACCACCGCCGCGCCTGCGCGGGCCAAGCGGACATAGGGCGTATTGCGCCGCAGGTTGAAGGCGATCCACAACGCAGCGCCCGAGGCCACCACGGCGATCAGCAAAGACGCGCCAAACAGGCTGGGGTCGTAGTCGATACCCGGGGTCATGCGCATGGCCGCCATCCCGGTGTAGTGCATGCTGCTGATGCCCGCGCCCATCACCAACGCACCGAACCCCAGTTGCCAAACAGGCAGGCGTTGCTGGCTGACCAGCCACAGGGCAAAGCCGCTGGACAAGACCGCAATCAGCAACGATAGCGCGGTGATCTCGACGTCGAATCCCAATGCAAACGGCAGGCGCAAAGCCAGCATGCCGATAAAATGCATGGACCACACCCCCACGCCCATCGCCAATGCGCCGCCGGTCATCCATAAATACACCGCACGGCCCTGGGTGGTCGCGATGCGGCCGGCCATGTCCAGTGCGGTATAGGACGCCAGGATCGCCACGAACAGGGAGATCACCACCAAAGAGGGAGAATAACTACCGATGAGCATGGGTTTTCTCAGAACCGACGGGGCTGAAAAAAACCCGTACCAGATGGAAAAGGCGGCGATTGTAGCGAGAAAAATTATCGGCGGCTCGCTTAATCGTCAAAATGCCACTAGTGGCATTTGCCCCTGTAGGAGCGAGCTTGCTCGCGAAGAATTCACAGGCACCGCGTTCATTCAGGCAACCCGCGTTATCGTTGAGGTTTTTCGCGAGCAAGCTCGCTTCTACATTCCAGTCGCTCCAAAAAGCCGGCCGCCGGGGCCCCGTTACCGCAACAACGGTTCGGCCCCTATCAGTCCTTGCCCTCTGCCGACGTATGCCCATCCCATCCCCCGCCCAACGCCGCTATCAACTGCACACTCGCCACCAACCGAGTCTGCAGCAAGGTCAACACGGTGCGTTCATTACTCAAGGCTGTCGCCTGCACCGTGACCACATCCAGATAACCAATCAGCCCTGCCTTGTACTGGTTCTCGGTCAAGCGCAGCGATTCGCGGGCCGATTGCAGCGCTTCGTTGCTGACCACCGCCTCGTCTTCCAGCACCTTCAACTGCACCATGTAGTTTTCGACTTCACGGAAACCATCGAGCACCGTCTGGCGGTACTTGGCCACAGTCTCATCATAAGAAGCCACGGTACGGTCGACTTCCGCCGAGCGCTGGCCGCCATCGAACAGGGTCATGGCCAGTTTCGGCCCCACCGACCAGAAGCGGTTAGGCAGGCTGATCCAGTCAGCATAGGTGCTGCTGGAATAACCGCCCGCCAGACTCAGCGTCAAATCCGGGTAGTAAGCGGCTTTGGCCACACCGATATTGGCGTTGGCGGCGATTACCGAACGTTCAGCGGAGGCAATGTCCGGGCGACGCTCAAGCAACTGTGAAGGCACGCTGACCGGCACCTGCGGCAGCGTCGGAATGCTCTTGCTCACAGCCAGGTTGAAGTTGGCCGGAGCTTCGCCGATCAATACGGCGATGGCATTTTCCAGCTGCGCGCGCTGCCAGATCAGATCGATCAGGCTGGCCTGGGTGGTCTTGAGCTGGGTTTGCGCCTGGGCGATGGCCGCCTTGTCCGACACACCGGCGCGGTATTGGTTTTCGGTCATTTTCAGCGAGCGCTGGTAAGTCTCCAGCGTGGCTTGCAACAGACGGGTCTGTTCATCCATGACGCGCAGTTGCAGGTAGTCCTGCACCAGCTCTGACTGCTGGCTCAAACGCATCGCCGCCAGGTCCGCCGAGCTGGCCTCGGCGGTGGCTTCGTTGGCCTCCAGGCCACGGCGCAGCTTGCCCCACACATCCGCCTCCCAGCTCACCCCCAGTTGGGCGTTGAGGGTGTCGCGGATGCCGCTGCTGGAGCTGCTGAGGCTGGCGCTGCTGCTGCCGGTGCCCTGGCTGGCGCGGGTTTTCCCGACGCTCAAGTCAACCGTGGGGAAAAACGCACCGCGGGCGCTGCGCACCTGGGCCTGGGCCTGGCGAAAACGCGCTTCGGCCTGGGCCACGGTCTGGTTGGAATTATTCAGGCGTTCCACCAGCTCATTCAGTTGGCGATCACCGTACAACTCCCACCAGGCCCCACGGGCCAGGGCGTCGCTGGGGGTCGCCTGGCGCCAGCCCTGGGCTTGCTTGAATTGCGCGGGCTCGGCAACGTCCGGGCGCTTGTAGTCCGGGCCGATGGCACAGGCGCTGAGCAAAGCGCCGCAGAGCACCAGGCCGGCCAGGCGGGAACCACGGGGCATGCTCATGGCCAATTGGGCAAAGGTTGAATCGGTCATAGCGCAGTGTCCAAGGCAGCATCGGTACGCACGCCGCGCCAGGCGTTGAAACGGTGGCGCGCGCGGTCGAGATAGAGGTAGACCACCGGAGTGGTGTAAAGGGTCAGGATCTGGCTGAACACCAGCCCGCCGATGATCGTCAGGCCCAGAGGCTGGCGCATTTCCGCGCCATCGCCGGCGCCGAGCAGCAACGGCAAGGCACCGAGGATGGCGGCCAGCGTGGTCATCAGGATCGGCCGTAGGCGCAACAGGCAGGCGCTGCGAATAGATTCCAGCGGGCTCATGCCGTCATGACGTTCCAGTTGCAGGGCCAGGTCGATCATCAGGATCGCGTTTTTCTTCACCACCCCGATCAACAGGAACAGCCCCAGCAAGGAGATCAGGCTGAATTCGCCGCCCAGCAAATAGATGGAGAGCAATGCGCCCACCCCCGCCGACGGCAAGGTCGACAGGATCGTCAGGGGGTGAATGTAGCTTTCATACAGAATGCCCAACACCAGGTACACCGCTACCAACGCGCCGAGGATCATGAACGGCTGGCCCTTCTGGGTCGCCGCAAACGCATCGGCCGTGCCGGCCATCTTGGCGATCACATCTTCCGGCAAACCGACCTTGGCCACCGCTCGTTCGATGGCGGCAGTGCCCTGCTCCACCGTCACGCCAGGCGCCAGGTCGAAGGCGATGTTTTCCGAAGCGAACTGGCCCTCGTGCCGCACGGTATCGGCGGCCAGGCTGTTTTCGTAATGAGCGATGGTGGACAACGGCACCCGCGCGCCCGTGGAGGTGATCACCTGCATCTGATTGAGGGTGATCGGGTCCTGGGCATATTTCGGGTTGACCTCCATCACCACCTGATACTGGTTGAGGCTGTCGTAGATGGTGGAAATCTGCCGCTGGCTGTAAGCATTATTCAGCACCGCCGTGACCATGCTCATGTCGATACCCAGGCGCTTGGCCTGGTCGCGGTCGACGATCAACGTCACCTGTGCGGCGCCACGGCCTTCACGGGCGTCGATGGCCGTCAGTTCCGGCAGTGAGTGGAACGCCGCCACCACTTTCGGGAACCACTCGCGCAACGCGGCCAGATCCCCGCTTTGCAGGATGTAGGAATACTGCGCACTGCTCTGGTCACGGCTGCCGCCAAATTGCAGGTCCTGGTCGGCCATCAGGAACAGGCGCCCGCCCGGCACCAACGGTACATCCTTGCGCAAACGCTCGATGACTGCCTGGGCCGAAATCTTGCGTTCGGCAATGGGCTTGAGGCGCACCAGCATCACCGCGTTATTGGTACCGTTGTTGCCGCCGATAAACCCGGCCACGCTGAGCACGGCCGGGTCCTTGAGGATCGCCTTGCGGAAGGTTTCCATCTTCGGCTGCATCACGCCGAACGACAGCCCGTCGTCACCGCGCACAAACCCGATCAACTGGCCGGTGTCCTGCTGCGGCATGAAGGTCTTGGGCACGACCACGTACAGCGCAATGTTGACCCCGACGGTGATCAACAGGCTCAGCAGTGTGAGGCGCCGATGACGCAACACCCAGTCCAGGCTGGTGGCATACGCCGCGACCATGCGGTCGTTGACCCGCTGGCTCCAGCGCTGCAAACCGGTCATGTGCCCTTTGACATGGGGCTTGAGCCAACGGGCGCAGAGCATCGGGGTCAAGGTCAGCGACACAACCAGCGAGACGATGATCGCCGAGGACAAGGTGATGGAAAACTCACGGAACAGGCTGGTGACGATACCGCCCATAAACAGGATGGACAGGAACACCGCCACCAGCGATACGTTCATCGACAATAACGTAAAGCCGACTTCCTGGGCGCCCAGGTAGGCCGCCTTCATCGGCGGCACGCCGTCGTCGATATGCCGGGAGATGTTCTCCAGCACCACAATGGCATCGTCCACCACCAGCCCGGTGGCCAGGATCAGCGCCATCAGCGAGAAATTGTTCAGCGAAAAGCCGAACAGGTACATCACCGCAAAGGTCCCCACCAACGACACCGGCACCGCCAGGGTCGGGATCAGCGAGGCGCGGAAGTTACCCAGGAACAGGTACACCACCAGCACCACCAGGGCCACCGCAATCAGCAAGGTCATCTCGGCTTCATGCAGGGTGGCGGTGATCACCGGCGAGCGGTCCATGGCCAGGTTGAGCTTGACGCTGGACGGCAGCACCGCTTGCAAGGCCGGCAACTGGGCCTTGATCTGGCGCACCGTCTCGATGATGTTCGCGCCGGACTGGCGGTTGATCACCAACAGCACCGCCGCATCATTGTTGAAGAAGCCGCTGTTGTAGCGGTCTTCCACGCCATCGCTGATCTTGGCCACATCGCCCAGGCGCAGGGCAGCGCCGTTCTGGTAGCGGATCAGCAGCGGCTCGTAGTCCTTGGCCTTTTCCAACTGGTCGTTGGCCTGGATCTGCCAGTTGCGTTCGCTGTCTTCCAGGGAGCCCTTGGGCCGGCGCTGGTTGGCATTGGCGATGGTGTTGCGCACGTCATCCAGGGCCACGCCATACTGGTCGAGGGCCTTGGGCTCAAGCTCGATACGCACCGCAGGCAGGGAGCTGCCACCGATCTGCACTTCGCCCACACCCGGCACCTGGGACAGGCTCTGGGACAGGATGGTCGAAGCCAGGTCGTACAGCTCGCCCTTTTGCAGCACATCGGAGGTCAGCGACAGCACCATGATGGGTGCCTGCGACGGGTTGATCTTCTTGTAGGTCGGCATGCTGCGCATGCCGCTGGGCAGCAGGTTGCGCGAGGCGTTGATCGCCGCCTGGACTTCCCGTGCGGCGCCGTTGATATCACGCCCGGAGTCGAACGCGAGGATCACCCGCGTAGAGCCCTGGCTCGACGAACTGCTCATGGTGGTAATGCCGGCAATCGCGCCGAACGAACGCTCCAGCGGCGTCGCCACGGTCGATGCCATCACCTCGGGGCTGGCACCGGGCAAGCTGGCCGACACCACGATCACCGGGAAGTCGATCTGCGGCAGCGGCGACACCGGTAACAGGTTGAAACTCACGCCGCCCAGCAACAGGATCGCCAGGCTCAGCAGCATGGTAGCGACCGGCCTGAGGATGAAAGGTCCGGACAGGTTCATGACTCAACCGGCTCCAGGCTTTGCGGCTCTTTGCGCCAGCGACGGCCAAGGCGGTCGAAGTACAGGTAGATCACCGGCGTGGTGAACAGGGTCAGGACCTGGCTCACCAGCAAACCACCGACCATCACCAGCCCGAGCGGCTGGCGCAACTCCGCACCGGAGCCGGTGGCCAGCATCAGCGGCACCGCGCCGAACAACGCGGCCAGGGTGGTCATCAGGATCGGCCGGAAACGCAAGAGCGCCGCCTGATAGATCGCCGTCTGTGGGTCCAGGCCCTGGTTGCGTTCGGCGTCGAGGGCGAAGTCGATCATCATGATCGCGTTCTTTTTCACGATACCGATCAGCAGAATGATGCCGATGATCGCGATCATGCCCAGGTCATTGCCGCTGAGCAGCAACGCCAGCAAGGCCCCCACGGCGGCCGACGGCAAGGTCGACAGGATGGTGATCGGGTGGATGTAGCTCTCGTACAGCACGCCCAGCACGATATACATAGTGACCACCGCCGCCAGGATCAGCAGCAAGGTGCTCGACAGCGACGCTTCGAAAGCCTGGGCCGCCCCCTGGAACTGGGTCTGCACGCCGATCGGCATGCCGATGTCCTTCTGGGTCTGGTTGATCAGCTCCACGCCTTTGCCCAACGCGACGCCAGGGGCCAGGTTGAACGACATCATCACCGCCGGGAACTGGCCGATGTGGGCTATCGCCAGTTGGGCCTGGCGCTGTTCCACATGGGCCAGGCTCGACAGCCGCACCTGGCCGCCGTCGGTGGTTTTCACGTGGATCTGGTTCAGCGCCGCCGGGCCCAGGGTTTCACCGGATTGGGCCTGCAGGACCACGCGGTATTGGCTGGCCTGGGTGTAGATGGTGGAAATCTGCCGCTGGCCGAACGCATCGTACAGCGCATCGGTGATGGTCGACACGCTGACGCCCAGGCGCGAGGCCGCATCGCGGTCGATCACCAGGAACACCTGCAAGCCCTTATCCTGCAGGTCACTGGCGACGTCGGTAAGCTCCGGCAGCTGGCTGAGAGCGTGCACCAGTTTGTCACTCCACAGCGCCAGCAGCTCGGCGTCCGGTGAGGACATGCTGAACTGGTATTGCGTGCGGCTGACGCGGTCTTCGATAGTCAGATCCTGCACCGGCTGCATGAACAGGCGGATCCCCACCAGCTTGTCGATTTGCGGTTGCAGGCGGGTAATCACCTGGGCCGCGCTCAAGTTGCGCTGCCCATGGGGCTTGAGGTTGATCAGCAAGCGGCCGCTGTTGAGGGTGGCGTTGTCGCCATCCACGCCAATGTAGGACGACAGGCTTTGCACCGCCGGGTCAGCCAGGATGATCTTGGCCAATTCCTGCTGGCGCTGGCTCATGGCCGCAAAGGAAATCGACTGCGGCGCCTCGGAAATCCCCTGGATCACGCCGGTGTCCTGCACCGGGAAGAAACCCTTGGGCACCACCAGGTACAGGAATACCGTCAAGCCCAGGGTGGCGACGGCCACCAGCAAGGTCAGCGGTTGATGCTTGAGCACCCACTGCAATTTGCGCCCATAGGCTTCGATCAGCCAGTCGATCCAGGCGCCGCTGGCCTTGTAGAAGCGGCCCTGCTCGGCTTCCTTGGGTTCGCGCTTGAGCAGACGTGCGCACATCATCGGCGTGAGGGTCAGGGACACCACCAGGGAAATCAGGATCGCCACCGCCAGGGTAATGGCGAATTCACGGAACAGCCGCCCGACCACATCGGCCATGAACAGCAGCGGAATCAGTACCGCGATCAGCGACAGGGTCAGGGAGACCAGGGTGAAGCCGATCTGCTTGGCCCCCTTGAGTGCCGCCGCCAGTGGCGTCTCGCCCTCCTCGATGTAACGCGAAATGTTCTCGAGCATCACGATCGCATCATCCACCACGAAACCGGTGGCGATGGTCAGGGCCATCAGCGTCAGGTTATTGATGGAGAAGCCCGCCAGGTACATCACGCCAAAGGTGCCGACCAGCGACAGCGGCACGGCGATCGACGGAATGATCGTGGCGCTGAAACGACGCAAGAACAGGAAGGTCACCATTACCACCAAGGCAATGGCGATGAGCAGTTCATGTTGCACGTCGGTGACGGAGGCACGGATGGTCTGGGTGCGGTCGGTCAATACCGTCACATCGAGACCGGCCGGCAGGTTGTCGGTGATGCTCGGCAACAGCGCCTTGATGCGGTCCACCACTTCGATCACGTTGGCGCCCGGCTGGCGCTGGATATTCAACAGCACGGCCTGGTTTTCGTTGGCCCAGGCGGCCAGACGCTCGTTTTCGGCGCCGTCGACGATCTGTGCCACGTCTTTCAGGCGCAGCGGCGCGCCATTGTTGTAGGCCAGGATCAGTTCGGCATATTGCTGCGGTGAGACCAACTGGTCGTTGGCGTCGAGCATCGACACACGGGTCGGCCCGTCGAAGTTACCCTTGGGCTGGTTGACGTTGGACGCGGCGATCAGGGTGCGCACGTCCGACAGGTTCAACCCGTTGGCCGCCAGCGCTTCAGGGTTGACCTTGATGCGCACGGCCTGGCGCTGGCCACCGGCGATGCTGACCATGCCGACGCCGCTGATCTGGGCAATTTTCTGCGCCATGCGCGTATCGACCAGGTCATTGAGCTTGGGCAGCAACATGGTCTTGGAGGTGATGGCCAGGGTCAGTACCGGAGTGTCCGCCGGGTTGACCTTGTTGTACACCGGCGGTGCCGGCAGATCCTTGGGCAGCAGGTTGGTGGCGGCGTTGATCGCGGCCTGTACCTGTTGCTCGGCGACATCCATATTGATGTCGAGGTTGAAACGCAGGGTCAGCACCGACGCGCCGCCGGAGCTGGTGGATGCCATCTGGGTCAGGCCGGGCATCTGGCCGAACTGGCGCTCCAGGGGCGCGGTGACGGCGCTGGTCATCACGTCCGGGCTGGCGCCGGGGTACAGGGTCATCACCCGAATGGTCGGGTAGTCCACCTGGGGCAATGCCGATACCGGCAGCAAGCGATAAGCGATGATGCCGGCCAGGACAATGGCCAGCATGCTCAGGGTGGTGGCGACCGGGCGAAGGATAAACAGCCGCGACAGGTTCATGAACCGACCTTTTGCGCCTTGCCGGCGTCAGCACCGGTCTTCTCTTTTGCCGCGGGTTTGCCTTGCAGGTGCTCGGTCGGGGTCGTAGGCACTTCGCTGCTGTCGTTGACCACTTCGATTTCGCTGCCATCCTTCAAGCGGTCGGTGCCTTCCAACACCACACGGTCACCGGCGACCAGACCTTCCTTGACCACCGTGTTGTCGCCATCGGAATCGCCGACTACCAACGGCTGCATCTTGACCTTCTTGTCGCCGTCGAGCTTGTAGACAAAGGTGCCGTTATTGCCGAACTGGATCGCGGCGGACGGAGCCAGCACCACGTTGTGCAGGGTGTCGGCCAGCAGGTGCACATTGACGAACTGGTTGGGGAACAGCGCCTGATCCTTGTTATCGAAGCGCGCCTTGAATTTCAGGGTGCCGGTGGTGACGTCGATCTGGTTGTCGAGGCTCTGCAACACACCGACGGCCTGTTTCTTTACGTCGCCACGGTCCCAGGCTTCCACGGGCAGCTGGTTGCCGGCGTGATAGCGGGCGAGCACGGTGTCGAGGGTGTTTTCCGGCAGGGTGAAGACCACGCTGATCGGCTGGGTTTGAGTGATCACTGCAAGGAAGGTGGTGTCATTGGCTGACACCAGGTTGCCCACGTCGACCTGACGCAAGCCCACTCGCCCAGTGATGGGGGCGCGGATCTTGGTGAATTCGAGGTTGAGTTTGGCGTCGTCTACCGCGCCCTGGTTGGTCTTGACCGTGCCCTGGTATTGCAGCACCAGCGCTTCGGCAGTGTCCAGGGTTTGCTTGGCAATACTGTCCTGGGCATACAAGTCGCGATAACGCTGCACATCGACCTGGGCGTTTTTCAACTGGGCCTGGTTCTGCAACAGCGTGCCCTGGGCCTGAAGCAAGGCGTTCTGGTAACTGCGCGGGTCGATTTCCGCCAGCAGGTCGCCTGCCTTGACCATCTGCCCTTCTTCAAAGGCGATCTTCACCAACTCACCGCCCACCCGGCTGCGTACATTGATGGTATTGAGCGCGGTGACCGTGCCCAATGCCTTGTAGTACACCGGGAACTCCCCCTGCACCGCCGGCGCCACGCGCACCGGAATCGGGCCGGTGGAGCCGCCAAAGCCCGGCCGCATCATCCCCGACTTGCCGGCGCGGCCTTCCGACTTCGGTGCGGCGGCGTCCTTGTGGCTGCTGCCAGGCCAGAACTTCCAGCACAGGCCGGCGATGACCAGCAGCACAAACAGGCCGAACAACCAGCGGCGGGACTTACGGGGGGAGGATTGCATGGATTGATCAACCATTGGGCGCGAGAGCTTCTTCTTTGGGAGGCTGAAAGATAAGCACTGGGGCGCATTAAGAAAAGCGCCTTTACCGGCTATTTACCTTGGACTTACAAGTTTTAACTTCTGAGCTTAGTCGGCCCGCTATTTCGCTAAGCATCTGAGACGCAAATAAAAACGGCCTGGACTAGGCCAGGCCGCAAGCATGCATCACGCGTGTTACTGCAAAACGACAGTCACGCGCAGAAACAGTTACTTCAAAACAGCCAGGGCTGCTTCGTAGTTCGGTTCCTGGCCGATTTCGGAAACCAGCTCGCTGTGCAGCACATTGTTGTTTTCGTCCAGTACCACCACGGCACGCGCGGTCAGGCTGCGCAGCGGGCCATCAACGATGTTCACGCCGTAGTCTTCGGAGAACGCAGCGCTGCGGAAGTCCGACAGGTTCTTCACGTTTTCCAGGCCTTCGGAACCGCAAAAGCGCGCTTGGGCGAATGGCAGGTCCGAGGAGATGCACAGCACGACAGCGTTGCTCAGGTCATTGGCCTGGGCGTTGAACTTGCGCACCGAAGTCGCGCAGGTCGGCGTGTCGACGCTTGGGAAGATATTCAGCACTTTACGCTTGCCGGCGAAGGTCGCCAGGGTGGCGTCCGACAGGTCAGCGGCAGTCAGGGTGAAGTCTGGGGCCTGGGAGCCGACTTGCGGCAGTTCGCCTTCAACTTGCACAGGGTTACCACGAAGGGTGACTTGAGCCATGAACAGAATCCTTATGCTGGTTTATTGAAACGAATTCGAGAGGCGGAAGTTAACCACAAAGTCCCGTCGCTACCTACCGCCGTACACAAATTGTCATGTCGTGCCGTTGTGGTTTAATTGCGCGCTTTCGCCCGCCCCTCAAGGAACTCGTCGTTGATGAATCAGCCCGCCACCAAAGTCCTGGTCATTGGTTACGTCTGGCCGGAACCCCGTTCTTCTGCCGCAGGCGGGCACATGATGCAGATCCTGGAGAGTTTTCTTACGCAAGGTTGGGACATTACCTTCAGTAGCCCTGCCACCATTGGCGAACATAAGGCCGACCTGCCGGCACTGGGCATTGCCGAACGCAACATCGAACTCAATAACAGCAGTTTCGATGACTTTATCCGCGAACTGGCCCCGGATATCGTGCTGTTCGACCGTTTCATGATGGAAGAACAGTTCGGCTGGCGCGTGGAAAAATGCTGCCCGGATGCCCTGCGCGTACTGGAAACCTCAGACCTGCAAAGCCTGCGCGACGCGCGCCATCAGCGTCTCAAGGAGCACCTCAAGGCTGACCCCGACGGTGATGACTTCAGCGCCCTGTTCTGCGCCGATTTGCAACCGGCATTCCAAGGCATGGCCGACACCGACCTGGCCAAGCGCGAGATCGCCGCGATTTACCGCTGTGACATCAGCCTGATGATCTCCGACCTGGAAATCCGCCTGCTCACCGAGCAGTTCAAGGTGCCGGCGGCCCTGCTCCATTGGTGCCCGCTGATGATGGCACCCCCTACCGAGCCCTTTGCGCCCTTTGAAGACCGTGCGCACTTCCTCAGCATCGGCAACTTCCGCCACGCCCCGAACTGGGATGCGGTGCTCTGGATGAAAAACAGCCTCTGGTCGCTGATCCGCCAGCAATTGCCCGGCGCCCAGCTGCATATCTACGGCGCCTACACCCCGCCCAAAGCCACGGCCCTGCACAACCCAGCCCAGGGTTTCCATGTGATGAACTGGGCCGAAGATGCCTTGCAAGTGATGACCGCAGCGCGTATCTGCCTGGCGCCCTTGCGCTTCGGTGCCGGCATCAAAGGCAAACTGGCGGATGCCATGCTCTGCGGCACCCCGAACATCACCACGCCGGTCGGCGCCGAAGCCATGGGCGACGAGCAGCCCTGGCCCGGCATGATCGAGCAGAGTGCATCCGCCCTGGCTGCGGCGGCCGTGGCGTTGTATCAAGACCGCGAGCGCTGGACCCAGGCCCAGGAAAACGGCCGCCAGCTACTGGCCCGGCGCTATGATCAGAACGTCCACGGCCCGGCGTTGGTGGCGTGCCTGGAGGAGTGCCGCAGCCGGCTTGCGGCCCATCGCCGGGATAACTTCACCGGCAGCATGCTGCGTCACCATGCCCATAAAAGCACCCAGTACATGTCCCAGTGGATCGAGGCAAAAAACCGCCTGCCTTAAACGCCGAGGCTGGCGAGGTTGCATGCAACGGGGCATTATCCTACGCAGCAACCACAATAAAGCGACGGCAGCATGACCCGAGCAACGCGAATCACCGACCCTTCCTACGAGCTGATGGACGACCACAACGGCCTGTCCATCATCTATCGCCAGCATGGCTTCCCCTGCCCCCTGGTGCGCTGGCACTTCCACAAGGAATACGAGCTGCACCTGATCGTCGCCAGCTCCGGCAAGGTGTTTATCGGGGACTATATCGGCAATTTCTACCCGGAAAGCCTGTTCCTCACCGGCCCTAACCTGCCCCACAACTGGATCAGCCAGGTGGAGGAAGACGAGGTGGTGCCCAAGCGCGACATGCTGGTGAATTTCACCGATGAGTTGCTGGAGAACGGCAGCCAGATCTTTACCGAACTCAAGACCTTGGCGCCGCTATTGGAGCGGGCACAGTACGGCATCGAATTTCGCTGCAAAAAGACCATCGCCCAAGCCATGACCTTGATGCAACGTATCGAAGACGCCCAAGGCATGGCGCGCCTGGGGCACTTCTTTATCCTGCTGGAGGTGCTCAGCGCCTGCGAGGACTACCAGTTGCTCTCGGGCGTCACCACCCCACAACTGGCGGATGAACACAGCATCGACCGCACCAACCGCGCGGTGGACTATATCTTTGCCCACTACGCACGCGAGCTGCCGCTGGAGGAAGTGGCGGACTACCTGGGAATGAAGCCGACCTATTTTTCACGGGTCTTCAAACAGGCCACCGGGCGCACATTTATCGAATTCGTCAATCGACTGCGCATCAGCAAATCCTGCGAACTGTTGGCCGACGGCGATAAAGCGGTGACGGATGTGTGTTTTGAATCCGGCTTCAACAACATCTCCAACTTCAACCGACGCTTTCAGCAGCTCAAGGGCATGACCCCATCCCACTATCGGCGTTTGGCGGTGCAGCGGTTGACTGAGCAGAACCTGGCCTGAAGCTTTCAGTCACCGGCAGCGAGTGCAAAAAAGTATCAGTCGAAGTGCTCCCAAGGATTTGTCACCTCCCCATTTCAAGGCTGTAATCAACGCACACTCTTCCTGACTCTCTGTGGGAAGACACAACAACAATAACTGTCCTTCTGTAGCCCTCTGGGCGCGGAAATGGAGTGCGCGATGAAGTTCACAGCAAAATCTCTGCTTGCCTTTACCTGCATGACCCTCAGCGCCGTCAGCCTTGGCGCGCAAACCCTGACCATCGCCACCGTCAACAACAGCGACATGATCCGCATGCAAAAGCTCTCGAAAACCTTCGAGACCGAGCATCCGGAGATCAAGCTGAACTGGGTGGTGCTCGAAGAAAACGTATTGCGCCAACGCCTGACCACCGACATCGCCACCCAGGGCGGGCAGTTCGACGTGTTGACCATCGGCATGTACGAAGCCGCACTCTGGGGCGCCAAAGGCTGGCTGGAGCCGATGAAGGATCTGCCGGCGTCCTACGACCTCGACGACGTATTCCCTTCGGTGCGTGACGGCCTGTCGGTCAAAGGCTCGCTGTACGCGTTGCCTTTCTACGCCGAAAGCTCGATCACCTATTATCGCACCGACCTGTTCAAGGACGCCGGGCTGACGATGCCCGAACACCCCACCTGGACCCAGATCGGCGAATTCGCCGCCAAACTCACCGACAAGACCAAAGAGCAGTACGGCCTGTGCCTGCGTGGCAAAGCCGGTTGGGGCGAGAACATGGCGCTGATCACCACCCTGGCCAACGGCTACGGCGCACGCTGGTTCGATGAGAAGTGGCAGCCGGAATTCAACGGGCCTGAGTGGAAGGACGCGCTGACCTTCTACGTCGACAACATGAAGAAATCCGGTCCGCCCGGTGCGTCCAGCAACGGTTTCAACGAAAACCTGGCGCTGTTCAACAGTGGCAAATGCGCGATCTGGGTCGACGCCAGCGTGGCCGGCTCATTCGTCACCGACAAAACCCAGAGCAAGGTGGCTGACCACGTCGGCTTCACCTTCGCCCCCCACGAGAAAACCGATAAAGGCACGTCCTGGCTGTACTCGTGGAGCCTGGCGATCCCGACCAGTTCCAAAGCCAAGGACGCCGCCAAGGTGTTCACCAGTTGGGCCACCTCCAAGGAATACAGCCAACTGGTGGCCAAGACCGACGGCATCGCCAATGTGCCGCCAGGCACGCGCAAGTCGACCTACAGCGACGAATACATGAAGGCCGCGCCGTTCGCCAAGGTGACGCTGGAATCGCTGAAAGTCGCCGACCCGACCAAACCGACGCTCAAGCCGGTGCCGTATATCGGTATCCAGTTGGTGACCATTCCTGAGTTCCAGGCGATTGGTACCCAGGTCGGCAAGTTCTTCTCCGGTGCGCTGACGGGCCAGCAGACGGTGGACCAGGCCTTGACCGCAGCGCAGACCACCACCGAGCGTGAAATGAAGCGGGCCGGTTACCCCAAGTAACCCAGGCATCTCACCGTCAATGTGGGAGGGGGTTTGCCCCTCCCACCCTGACCGCACTCCGATTCTCGCTCTGTACTGGCCTTGAATACCATGAATACACCCGCCAAAAATCGCCTGGCCAACCCCGGCTGGTTCCTCGTCAGCCCTTCGGTGGCCTTGCTGCTGTTGTGGATGATCGTACCGCTGGGCATGACCCTGTACTTTTCGCTGATCCGCTACAACCTGCTCTACCCCGGCGAAAACTCATTCGTGGGGTTGGAAAACTTCACCTACTTCATCACCGACTCGGGCTTCCTGCCCGGCGCGACCAACACCCTGCTACTGGTGGGCAGCGTACTGCTGATCAGCGTGGTGTTCGGCGTGCTGATCAGTGCCCTGCTGGAAGCCAGTGAGTTCTTCGGTCGCGGCCTGGTGCGGGTGATGCTGATCTCGCCGTTCTTCATCATGCCCACCGTCGGTGCACTGATCTGGAAGAACCTGATTTTCCACCCGGTCTCGGGGATTCTCGCCGCCGTGTGGAAGCTGTTCGGAGCCGAGCCGGTGGACTGGCTGGCGCACTACCCGTTGCTGTCGATCATCATCATCGTGTCGTGGCAATGGCTGCCCTTCGCCATTTTGCTGCTGATGACCGCCATGCAATCCCTCGACCAGGAACAAAAGGAGGCGGCGCGCCTGGACGGTGCCGGCGCCATTGCGATCTTCTGGCACCTGACCCTGCCCCACCTGGCGCGCCCGATTGCCGTGGTGGTGATGATCGAAACCATCTTCCTGCTCTCGGTGTTCGCCGAAATCTTCACCACCACCAACGGTGGCCCGGGCTACGCCTCGACCAACCTCGCCTACCTGATCTACAACCAGGCGCTGGTGCAGTTCGACGTGGGCATGGCCTCGGCCGGCGGCTTGATCGCCGTGGTCATCGCCAATATCGCGGCGATCATCCTGGTGCGGATGATCGGCAAAAACCTGACTGACAAGCCTTGAGGGCCGCGCCATGACGCTTCAACAATCCCGCCGCCTGCAAAGTGTGTTGCTCGGCACGCTGGCCTGGGCCATCGCGATCCTGATTTTCTTCCCGATCTTTTGGATGGTGTTGACCAGCTTCAAGACTGAAATCGATGCCTTTGCCACGCCGCCGCAGTTCATCTTCACGCCGACGCTGGAGAACTACCTGCACATCAACGAGCGCAGCAATTACTTTGCGTACGCCTGGAACTCCGTGGTGATTTCCTTCAGCGCTACCGCCCTGTGCCTGCTGATCTCGGTGCCGGCCGCCTACTCCATGGCGTTCTACGAAACCCAGCGCACCAAAGGCACGCTGCTGTGGATGCTGTCCACCAAGATGCTGCCGCCGGTGGGGGTATTGATGCCGATCTACCTGCTGGCCAAGAGCTTTGGCCTGTTGGATACGCGGATTGCGCTGATCATCATCTACACCCTGATCAACCTGCCGATCGTGGTCTGGATGGTTTACACCTACTTCAAGGACATCCCCAAGGACATCCTCGAAGCCGCCCGCCTGGATGGCGCCACCCTGTGGCAGGAAATGGTCCGCGTGCTGCTGCCGATCGCCAAGGGCGGCCTGGCCTCCACCGTGTTGCTGTCGCTGATCCTGTGCTGGAACGAGGCGTTCTGGTCGCTGAACCTGACCTCGTCCAGCGCCGCCCCGCTGACCGCGCTGATCGCCTCGTACTCCAGCCCCGAAGGCTTGTTCTGGGCCAAGCTGTCGGCCGTGTCGACGCTGGCCTGTGCGCCGATCCTGATCTTTGGCTGGATCAGCCAGAAACAGCTGGTGCGCGGTTTGTCCTTCGGCGCCGTGAAGTAACGGTTTCCTGATAATAATTTGAAGATGGAGGCCCATCATGGCCAACCTGAAAATCAACAATCTGCAAAAAGGCTTCGAAGGCTTCTCGATCATCAAGGGCGTCGACCTGGAAGTGAATGACAAGGAATTCGTGGTGTTCGTCGGCCCATCGGGCTGCGGTAAATCGACCCTGCTGCGCCTGATCGCCGGCCTGGAGGAAGTGACCGAAGGCACCATCGAACTGGATGGCCGCGACATCACCGAAGTGACCCCGGCCAAGCGCGACCTGGCGATGGTGTTCCAGACCTATGCGCTGTACCCGCACATGAGTGTGCGCAAGAACATGTCGTTTGCCCTGGACCTGGCCGGTGTCGACAAAAAACTGGTTGAAAGCAAAGTCAGCGAAGCGGCGCGCATTCTCGAACTGGGCCCGTTGCTGGAGCGCAAGCCCAAGCAACTGTCCGGCGGCCAACGCCAACGCGTGGCGATTGGACGCGCGATTGTGCGCAACCCGAAGATCTTCCTGTTCGACGAGCCGCTGTCCAACCTCGACGCCGCGCTGCGCGTGCAGATGCGCCTGGAACTGGCACGCCTGCACAAGGAACTGCAAGCGACCATGATCTACGTGACCCATGACCAGGTCGAAGCCATGACCCTGGCCGATAAGGTGGTGGTGCTCAACAGCGGCCGCATCGAGCAAGTCGGCTCGCCGCTGGAGCTGTATCACCGGCCGGCCAACCTGTTTGTGGCAGGGTTTCTCGGCACGCCGAAAATGGGCTTCCTCAAAGGCCAGGTCACCCGCGTCGACAGCCAAGGCTGCGCCGTGCAGCTGGACGCCGGCACCCTGATCAACCTGCCCTTGAGCAGCGCCAGCTTGAGCGTAGGCAGTGCCGTGACCCTGGGGATTCGCCCGGAGCACCTGGAAATCGCCGCACCCGGCCAGACCACGCTGACCGTCACCGCCGACGTCGGCGAACGCCTGGGCAGTGACACCTTCTGCCATGTCGTGACCGCCAGCGGCGAGCCCTTGACCCTGCGCATTCGCGGCGACATGGCCAGCCAGTACGGCGAAACGCTGCACCTGCACCTGGACCCGGCGCACTGCCATCTGTTCGATACCGAGGGTGTCGCCGTGGCCCGCCCACTGCGCGCCGCCGCCTGATTTCGCGAGACTTGTGATGAAACTGAATAAACAGCACCTCACTCAACTGGCGCCGCAGGTGAAACTGCCGGCGTATGCGATTGCCGACACCACCCACGGCATCGCCCATATTGGCGTCGGCGGTTTCCACCGTGCGCATCAGGCGTATTACACCGATGCCCTGATGAATACCGGCGAGGGCCTGGACTGGAGCATCTGCGGCGTCGGCCTGCGCAGCGAGGATCGCAAGGCCCGCGACGACCTGGCCGGCCAGGACTACCTGTTCACCCTGTATGAACTGGGGGATACCGACGACACCGAAGTGCGCGTGATCGGCTCGATCAGCGACATGCTGCTGGCCGAAGACGGTGCCCGGGCGCTGATCGACAAACTGGCCAGCCCCGAGATTCGCATTGTTTCGCTGACCATCACCGAAGGCGGCTACTGCATCGACGACAGCACTGGCGATTTCATGGCCCATCTGCCGCAGATCCAGCACGACCTGGCCCACCCGAACGCACCTAAAACGGTGTTCGGGTTCATCTGCGCGGCGTTGACCCAACGCCGTGCGGCGGGCATTCCGGCATTTACCGTGATGTCCTGCGATAACCTGCCGCACAACGGCGCCGTCACCCGCAAAGCACTGCTGGCGTTTGCCGCCTTGCACGACGCCGAGCTGCACGACTGGATCAAGGCCAACGTGAGTTTTCCCAACGCCATGGTCGACCGCATCACCCCGATGACCAGCACCGCCCATCGCCTGCAACTGCATGATGAGCATGGCATCGATGACGCCTGGCCAGCGGTGTGCGAACCCTTTGTGCAGTGGGTACTCGAAGACCGCTTCGTCAACGGCCGCCCGGCGTGGGAGAAGGTCGGCGTGCAGTTCACCGACGACGTCACACCGTATGAAGAAATGAAGATCGGCCTGCTCAATGGCAGCCACCTGGCGCTGACCTACCTGGGTTTTCTCAAGGGCTACCGATTTGTGCACGAGACCATGAACGACCCGCTGTTTGTGGCCTATATGCGTGCCTACATGGACCTGGACGTCACGCCGAACCTGGCACCGGTGCCGGGCATCAACCTGAGCGACTATAAACAGAGCCTGGTGGAGCGCTTTTCCAACCGGGCGATCGCCGACCAGCTGGAGCGCGTGTGTTCCGACGGCTCGTCGAAGTTTCCCAAGTTCACCGTACCGACGATCAATCGCCTGATTGCCGACGGCCGGGAGACTGAACGCGCAGCACTGGTAGTCGCCGCCTGGGCGCTGTATTTGAAGGGTGTGGATGAGAATGGCGTGAGCTACAAGATCCCCGACCCGCGTGCCGAATTCTGCCAGGGGCTGGTAAGCGATGACGCCTCGATCAGCCGGCGCCTGCTCGCGGTTGAAGAGATTTTCGGCACGGCTATTCCCAATTCGCCTGAGTTTGTGGCAGCGTTTGAGCGGTGCTTTTCCAGCTTGCGCGATCACGGCGTCACCCGAACCCTGGAGCACCTGCTGAAGAAACCGGCTTGAAACTGTGGGAGGGGGCTTGCTCCCGATAGCGGTGGGTCAGTTAAGTCTGTATTGACTGGTGC
>NZ_JBNPJU010000053.1:0-99262 GCF_050312575.1 Pseudomonas sp. R11F
AGTAGGTCATCGTCAAGATTAAATTCCGAAACCCCATTTGCGAAAGCAGATGGGGTTTTGTTTTGGGCGATCGAAAACTTCCGGCAGTTGTCCACATTCAACCTGTATCAAGTCTGGCCGCTTCTACGGCTGTATCCACAGAGCCCAAATACCTCACCAGGTTTGGCGGCTGGGCTGCGATCAGATAGTGCGCCGCGTATATATCGCTATCGTTGTGTACCTTTCAGACTGCGATGCGGCGTCTGAGTGTTTAGCAAAATAATCCCCGGAAACAGCTCATATCGCCTGTCCGGACACAGTCACCCAGGACTATCATGCCGATAACCCTGTCCCTCACTACAAGGAGCCGCTCGGAACGCCGATGCGCCAGATCTGGAAATCTTTTCGAGCCCTTTATTTCGCTTCCTTGATGATGCTGATCGGCTCCGGCCTGCTCAGTACTTACCTGGCATTACGCCTGGCAGCAGACCATGTTGACAGCTTGTGGGTGGGGGCATTGATGGCGGCCAACTATTTTGGCCTGGTGCTGGGTGGCAAGATCGGGCATCGCCTGATCGCCCGCGTCGGACACATCCGTGCGTATGCCACTTGTGCCGGAATTGTCGGGGCCGCCGTGCTGGGTCACGGGCTGGTCAACTGGTTGCCGGCCTGGATCGTGCTGCGGATGATCGTAGGCCTGGGGATGATGTGTCAGTACATGGTTATCGAAAGTTGGCTGAACGAGCAGGCAGACGCCAAGCAGCGCGGCTTAGTGTTCAGTGGCTATATGATCGCCTCCTATCTGGGCCTGGTATTAGGCCAGTTGATTCTCGTGTTGCATCCTCAGCTTGGCCTGGAGCTGTTGATGTTGGTAGCGGTCTGTTTTGCCTTGTGCCTGGTGCCGGTGGCCATGACCCGGCGCATTCACCCTGCGCCGCTACATCCGGCACCGATGGAACCGCGATTCTTTATCAAGCGTGTGCCGCAGTCGTTGAGTACGGTGCTGGGGGCCGGGCTGATTGTGGGCTCCTTTTACGGTTTGGCGCCGCTGTACGCGTCCCAGCAGGGGTTGACGACTGAACAGGTCGGTGTGTTCATGGGGTGCTGCATTTTTGCAGGTTTGGTGGTGCAGTGGCCGTTGGGTTGGTTGTCTGATCGTTATGACCGCGCATTATTGATTCGCTGTTTCGCTTTGTGCCTGGCAGTGGCAGCTCTGCCCCTGGCGATCCTGACCCAGGTGCCATTGGAGGTGCTGTTTGTCGCGGGTTTCCTGTGTTCGTTGGTGCAGTTCTGCCTTTACCCGCTGGCCGTGGCGTTTTCCAATGACCATGTCGAAGGGGACCGTCGGGTATCGCTGACTGCCATGCTGCTGGTGACCTACGGCATCGGCGCCAGTGTCGGGCCGCTGTTGGCGGGCGTGGTGATGAAGTTGTTTGGCAGCCATATGCTGTACGCGTTTTTCAGCCTGTGCGCGCTGATTCTGGTCTGGCGTATCCGTCCGAAAGCCGTGACTAACCTGCATCAGGTTGATGATGCTCCGCTGCACCACGTAGCGATGCCCGACAGCATGTCCAGTTCACCCTTGGTGGCTGCGCTCGATCCTCGTGTCGATGAGGCGGTGGTGCAGGAGCAGATGCAAACCACCGTAGCTGAGCCTGGGTCCGACGCTAATCCGCAAGCACCGACCGAGGGGGATGCACTGGATACTCCACCCGAGCATCCAGACCCGGATAATCATCCTCATGACCTGAGCAAGGCACGCCCCTGAATATAAAAACGGGCAGATCCCATCAGGATCTGCCCGTTTTTTGACGCGAGTTTTAAGGCTTAAAAATCATCATCCTTGTCGAAGCGTCGCGCTTCACGCTGCAGCTGATACACAAACCGTTCTACCTGGCGCTGCACCAGGCCGCTCATGTTATGAAAGCGCACGCCGGCGAAAGTGGTATTGATCTTGTCTTCGAAGTGCAGATAACGCAGTTCGACGGACGTGCTCATGCTGCCAAAGGGCAGGGCAGCGATAAAGCGGTCATACACCTGACCCAGTTGCAGGCGCTCGGATATGTCGCCTTCAAAGCGCAGCTTGCAGCCGGTAGCGGAAATATCCAGTAGCTTGCCACTGATGGGGGCCTTGAGCTTTTCGCCGCCCAGCTCGATGTTCACCAGCTGTGCCAGCTTCAACGCAGCGCGGAAGGCATTGCGTCGCTGATGGTAGACCACTTCGCCAGGTATGCTGCCGGTGTAAATGCGGTGCCCATCTTTCTCGCTGATGGCCAGCGTACCGTTGCTTTCCCAGGCAACCCGCACACCCTCATGAAAGCCTTCAATGCGGAAGGACTCGCCATTCTCGAGGTAGCGTTCGCCATCGCGGGGAATCATTTCGTCCAAGGCCAGCGTCTTGCTGTCCCGGTCAACGTCTACCAGGTAGCTTTGAAAGCGCTGGCTGCGCTCGTGGAAAGTGATGATCAGTGGATCATGGCTTTCCTGCAGCATTCGCAAAGTACTGGCGATTTCCAGAGGCGTGGTGAGGACCTTTGGTGGCTGCGGGGCATCTTCCGCATTAAGGGCGTTGAACACGGTTCTTCCATCTCCAGACAAAATACGACTACACGCAAGAAGGGGCATTTTGCCAGTATGTAGCGTGCCTTGGATAGGCGCGCGGTGAACCGGCGTCAGGCTTGGCTGCGGGTGCTTGGTTTGACCAGGCGCGAGGTCGAGCCTTGGGCGTTGTAGAGGGCCGGAGGTTCTCCGCCGTGGAGTATGCGCAACTGGTTGGCGGTCGTGGCTTGCTGAAGCTGGATCGACTGACCGTTGAGCAGGTTGGCTTCCTGGCACTGGGCGAGCAATTGATTGAGCGCGCTACTCTGGGTCAGTAGTTGATCACCAACCGAGGAATGGCTGGCCAGTTGGGCAAGGCCGTCGTGATCAGCCGGCAGGCCCAGGCTGATGAGAATTTCGCTGCGCTTCTTGCCGTGTTGTTCGAGCAGCACAATCAGCGACTGTTTGCGTGCCAGGATTTCTTCCAGCAAACGCATATCCCGGCCATACAGGGCCAGGGATTCTTCTTTGAGCAACTCGAGCAAATGTTGCGTCGGCGCCAGATCATCAATGATCAGTTGGAGCAAATGTTCGTCGTGGTGCATGGCTGGCCTTGGGTTTTAAGCGTCCAAAAGCCCAGCGCAGGCCTTTGCCTAGCGCTCGGCTTCGAAGTTAAGCAGCTTGCTGGCTACACGGTTGCTGTCGACTTTATAGCTGCCATCGGCGATAGCCTGTTTCAACTCGGCCACACGGGCTTTATTGACAACCGGTTGATCGCGCAGCGAGTCAGTGACCTTCTGCAACTGTTGAGCCTCATTGCTCAGGTGTACCGATTCCCCGCTCTGGCTGACACCGGCCGGTTCTGCCTTGGTAGGCGCAGGCTGGGACTTGGCTTCTACACTGTCCTTGGCACCACCGGTGCGCGTAGAACCGGGCAAAGCCGGGGCGTTATTCAAACGACTGAAATCAATGACCATGTTAAAAAACCTCTGGGTATTTGGACGCTTGCCATGTTTTCGGCCATACCCGGATAAACTTTAGGCGCGATTGAGAATAAACCTGAATGCGCAGATGTTCAGCCCACAGTGTAGGAAAAGCCAGCGTCCTATGCCAGTGGAGTCTATAACGCCACCTCGACTTGTCCCGGTGCGGTCACCTGCGCCTTGATCACACGGTTGGAGTTGAGGTTCTTGACGCGAATCTGTTCGCTCATACCGCCGTTGGACAGTGCCTCCCCCGGCATTTTTACTGTCAATGCGCCGCTACTGGCGGAAATCACCACCTGATCCCCCTTGCGAATCACCTCGGCCTGTTCCAGATGGACCAGCGTGATGACTTGATCGGTAACCATTGGTCGGGTCAATTTCTGCCCGATGGCTTGGTCCACCGATGTGAGATAGCCCTGGTTGATCTGGCTGATATCACGTTCGCGCAGGGCAACATCTTCGAAACCGATGATGCCGGTGCGCTTCAGCGGGCGTGTCACCACCACGACATCGCGGAACAATTTGACTTGAGCGGGCACGAACACCGTCCAGGGCGAAGCGCCTTCACAACGGACTTTGACCGTGACGCGACCAATAGGCTGGGCAGGGCTTTCCAAGGTGGCAGTCAATTCCTTGTCGCACATTGGCATGCGCAGGCGAGGGTCTAACTGGTTGACTTGGATCTCGTAGCGTCCCGGCGTTTGTGTGGTTGTCAGATAATCTTCTACAGTGAACTCAAGAAAGCCCTGAGTGACGCCGATAAGTAGATCAGGCAATGTGACGTTGTCGGCACGGGTCGTAGCGCCTGCCGTCAAGGCAAGCAAAACCATCGTGGCGCAGAGCAGTCTGCGGTAGCGAGGGCGGGGGTGTCGGGAAACTGTCGTTTTAATGTCCATGGCCAATAAATAGCAAAGCTCGTGCCGTTTCGTGTTAGGGCGCGCGCCGCCTTGTAGGTATGGCCCAAGGTTTTAGCGTAGGAGTGCAGGCATGGCAGGTGTAATGGATTCAGTAAACCAGCGTACACAGCTGGTAGGGCAGAATCGCCTGGAGTTGTTGCTTTTTCGCCTGGACGGCAGCCAGCTATATGGCATCAACGTGTTTAAAGTTCGGGAAGTGTTGCAGTGTCCCAAATTGACGATCATGCCCAAATCCAGCCCTGTGGTGTGTGGTGTAGCCAACATCCGTGGTGCGACCATCCCGATTCTTGACCTGGCACTGGCCACAGGTTCCGCCGGTTTGCAGGACCGCGGAAGCCCGTTCGTGATCATCACGGAGTACAACACCAAGACCCAGGGTTTCCTGGTGCGCTCGGTGGAACGTATCGTCAACATGAACTGGGAAGAGATCCATCCGCCACCCAAGGGCACTGGGCGCGATCACTACCTCACGGCGGTGACGCGGGTTGATAACCAGTTGGTGGAAATCATCGACGTGGAGAAGATCCTCGCCGAAGTGGCGCCGACCTCGGAGTCTATCTCGGTAGGCGTGGTCGATGCGGAAACCGCGCACAAGGCGGTATCCCTGCGCGTACTGACCGTGGATGACTCCTCGGTCGCTCGCAAGCAGGTCACGCGTTGCCTGCAAACCGTTGGCGTGGACGTGGTGGCTCTTAATGATGGTCGCCAGGCGCTGGATTACCTGCGTAACCTGGTCGATGAGGGCAAGAAGCCGGAAGAAGAGTTCTTGATGATGATTTCCGACATCGAGATGCCGGAAATGGATGGTTATACCCTCACGGCCGAAATACGCAGCGACCCACGCATGCAAAAATTGCATATCATCCTGCATACTTCATTGTCGGGTGTATTCAATCAGGCAATGGTCAAGAAGGTCGGCGCTGATGACTTCCTGGCCAAATTCCGTCCTGATGACCTGGCATCCCGGGTAGTCGACCGGATCAAGGCTGCAGATCACGGCTAGGGGCTTTCCCTGGCGATCACACGATTTAAGAGGCGGTATCATTGTCTACGGGTAATTTGGATTTCGAACAGTTCCGGGTCTTCCTGGAAAAGGCCTGTGGCATATTGCTCGGTGAAAACAAGCAGTACCTGGTATCCAGCCGTCTCAACAAGCTGATGGAGCAGCAGGGTATCAAGTCGCTGGGCGAGTTGGTTCAGCGCATCCAGGGACAGCCGCGCAGTGGGCTCAAGGAAATGGTGGTCGATGCGATGACCACCAACGAGACCCTATGGTTTCGCGACACCTACCCCTTTGAGGTGCTCAAGAGCAAAGTGCTGCCGGAGGCCATCAAGGCCAGCCCGGGCCAGCGCCTGCGCATCTGGTCGGCGGCGTGCTCTTCGGGGCAGGAACCGTATTCGATCTCGATGTCTATCGATGAGTTTGAGCGAACCAACATGGGCCAGCTGAAGGCGGGGGCACAAATTGTTGCCACCGACTTGTCCGGCACCATGCTGACCAATTGCAAGACCGGCGAATACGACAGCCTTGCTCTGGGGCGTGGGCTTTCCCAGGAGCGCCTGCAGCGTTACTTTGAGCCTAAAGGGGCAGGGCGATGGGCGGTCAAGGCGCCGATCAAGAATCGCGTGGAGTTTCGCTCGTTCAACCTGCTCGACAGCTATGCCAGTCTGGGCAAGTTTGACATGGTGTTTTGCCGCAACGTGCTGATCTATTTCTCGGCCGAAGTGAAGAAAGACATCCTGTTGCGCATCCACGGCACCCTCAAGCGTGGCGGCTACCTGTTCCTGGGGGCTTCAGAAGCGTTGAACGGTTTGCCGGATCATTACCAGATGGTGCAATGCAGCCCTGGGATCATCTACCAGGCGAAGTGATGCACCCTTGAACAAAAAATGGGAGGCCCCACACAGGCCTCCCATTTTTTTCGCCTCAAAGCGGCAACTTGCATTGCCGCTTTACTGGCTTCACGCGGAAGTCCATTGCCGCTTTTCTGGCATTGCCGCTTAACAGCATCCAGCAAATCCTTGAAATACGGGCCTTCGAAGAATTGGCATGAGCCTTGCTATAACCCAGATACGAAAAGCAGGTCAGCCTAAAGGTTTCCGCCATGAGCATCAGCTTCGATAAAGCGCTCGGTATCCACGAACAAGCCCTGGGCTTCCGCGCCCAGCGTGCCGAAGTCCTGGCCAACAACATTACCAACGCCGACACCCCGAACTACAAGGCTCGGGATCTGGATTTCTCCGCTGTGCTCGCGGCGCAGCAGGACAAGACCAAGAACGGCACCTTTGCCTTGAATATGACCAATAGCCGGCATATCGAAGCACAAGGCCTGAGCAGTGGTGACGAGGCGTTGTTGTATCGCACGCCGATGCAACCGTCGATCGACCAGAACACCGTCGACGCCCAGCTGGAGCAATCGGCCTATGCCGAGAACTCGGTGAACTTTCAGGCCAGCTTCACCCTGCTCAACAGTAAATTCAAAGGGCTGATGTCAGCCCTGCGTGGAGAGTAAGCCATGTCCCTGTCCAGTGTTTTCAATATTGCCGGCAGTGGCATGAGCGCGCAGACCACGCGTTTGAACACCGTCGCCAGTAACATCGCCAACGCCGAGACCGTGTCTTCGAGCATCGACCAGACCTACCGCGCCCGTCACCCGGTGTTCGCCACCATGTTCCAAGGTGGCCAGGGCAACGGCAGCGATTCGCTGTTCCAGAATCAGGACGCCGCAGGCTCCGGCGTGCAGGTGTTGGGTGTGGTCGAAGACCAGAGCAACCTTGAGGCCCGCTACGAGCCCAACCACCCTGCTGCGAACGAAAAGGGCTACGTGTACTACCCCAACGTCAACGTGGTCGAGGAAATGGCTGACATGATCTCCGCCAGCCGCTCGTTCCAGACCAATGCGGAAATGATGAACACCGCCAAAACCATGATGCAGAAGGTCCTGACCCTGGGTCAGTGATAAGGGGCGCCAAATAATGGCCATTGTTGATACCACTAATCCAGCCAACACGCCGGTTCAGGACCTGTTCAATACCAAGGTCAAGACGGCGACAGACAACAGCAGTCTCAATAACGCAGCCAAGGCCGCCACGGGTAACCAGGCACTGGGCAAGGATGCGTTCATGCAACTGCTGGTGACCCAACTGAAAAACCAGAACCCGCTGTCGCCCCAGGATAACGGCGCGTTCGTGGCGCAACTGGCCCAGTTCAGCAGCCTGGAAGGCATCAACACCCTGAATGACTCGGTGAATGCGATCTCCAGCAACTTCAGCTCGTCGCAGGCGCTGCAAGCCTCGTCGTTGGTCGGGCGCTCGATCATCACCCAGACCGACAAAGCGTTGGTCGATACCAGCAAGAGCATGACCGGCTCGGTGGCGGTGACGGCAGCGACGGGTAACGTCTCCGTCAAGATCACCGACAAGGATGGGAACGTGGTGCGCACCATCGATATGGGCGCCCAGAGTGCCGGTAATAGCAGCTTTATCTGGGACGGCAAGAACGACAAGGGTGAAGTCGCTCCAACGGGCACCTACACCTTCAACGCCACCTACAAGAATGACAAGGGCGACTCTGCTGCCCTGTTGACTTCGCTGCCCGCCACGGTGACCAGCGTGACATTGAGCAAGACCGGCGGCGAGATGCTGCTCAACCTTGCAGGTGGCATGGGCAGCGTCAAGCTGTCGCAAATTCAGACTATCGGTACATAGAGCCGGCTAAATACGGCAGAGGGAGAGAAACATGTCTTTTAATATCGGCCTTAGCGGCCTCTATGCGGCCAACAAACAGCTGGACGTGACCGGTAACAACATCGCCAACGTTGCGACCACCGGCTTCAAAACGTCGCGTGCAGAATTCGCCGACATCTACGCAGCTTCCAAGCTGGGTACTGGCCAGAACAGTGTCGGCAGCGGTGTGAGCCTGGCAGCCGTGTCCCAGCAATTCACCCAGGGTGATGTCGTCGGCAGCGGCGGCCTGTTGGATATGGCGATCCAGGGGGGCGGCTTCTTCGTCCAGAAGGGCAGTGACGGGTCGCTGGAATACACCCGTAACGGTTCCTTCCACTCGGATAAAGACGGCTTCATCGTCAACAACACCGGTACCTCGCGCTTGCAAGGCTACGCGGCGGATGCCAATGGCAACATTATCAAGGGCGCCCTGACCGACTTGCAATTGAACCTGTCGAACCTGCCGCCCAAGGCCTCCACCAAAGTGGACTCCCAAAGCAACCTGAACTCATCGTCGCCGGTGATCGACCAGACGGCCACACCGTTCGATCCCACCAAGTCCGAAACCTTCACGACCCAATACAACACCACCTTGTATGATAATCAGGGCAACGCACATTCGATGGTGCAGTACCTGGTCAAGACGGGTGGCAATACGTGGAATTCCTACACCCTGATCGATGGCCGCAACCCTGATGGTACTGCGCCGACGGGCACGGGCTCCACACCGCCGGTTGCTTCGACCTTGAGCTTTGACGGCGCAGGCAAACTCACCGGGATCGTTACCGGTGGCGCGTCCAGCACTACGCTGACCATTGCCAACTGGACCCCAGGTACAGTGACCAATGGTGTGTGGACGCCAAACGGCGCGACGGCCAACCCGACCGGTATCGCCATCAACATGGCTAACATCACCCAGTACAACTCGGCCACCTACCGTAACCCACCGGTCACCGATGGTTACGCCACCGGCCAGATTACCGGCTTGAACATTGATGGTAGCGGCGTGCTGTTCGCAACATTCAGCAACCAGCAGAGCAAGGCGATCGGCCAGCTCTCCTTGGCCAGCTTCAACAACGAGCAAGGCCTGCAGCCGGCCGGCAGCACCACCTGGAAAGAGACCTTCGCCTCGGGCCAGCCGGGTTATGACAACCCGCAAGCCGGTACCCTGGGTTCGATCGTGTCCAAATCCCTGGAGAGCTCCAACGTCAACCTGACCAACGAGCTGGTGGACCTGATCAAGGCCCAGAGCAACTATCAGGCGAACGCCAAGACCATCTCTACTCAGAGCACGATCATGCAGACCATTATCCAGATGACCTGATGCATCTGGGTTGGCATGCAGTCTGAAGGCCCCTCGTATGAGGGGCTTTTTTTTGCGTGGGAAAACACCCGCTGAGGAGTAATGGAATGCTGTGGAACGCCTGAGTCCTGAATCGCCACTGAGTAGGCCTGTGACTCAATGGAGAGGCTTGGGAATGTGGAATTCAGGTGTAGTGGGGTTCGGATATGGGCGCGTGGGTTCTACGCCGGGTGTAGAGCCTGCGACGTCGGCGCCTGTCGCGCCTGTTAATGAGGCGGGTGCGATCAAGAAGCTGCTCAATGAGCTGTTTGACGCCGAGCAAGGTTCCAAGTCCCAGACGGCCCGGGACGTGCGCGACAAACTCAATGCCCTGCGCGAGAAGCTGGGCGACGAGCAATTCAAGGCGCTGATTGACGACCTGATCGCAGAGGCTTCCGCGCCGTTTCGTGAGTTTCTCAAGCGACTGTTGAAGGAATGGTTTCCGGATGCGGATGATGCCTCGCCCAGCCCACCACCGGTGTTGCCAGGCAGTGGTGGTCGTGGTCCTGGCGTGCCTAGAAGCGATTTCGGCCCCAGTGAATCCATGAGCAACAAGCCCATTACCGAAGGGGCGAAACATTTCAACTACAAACCGGACTACAGTAATCCGGGGAAGAAACCGGACAACATCTGGAGTGGGTTCAGTCAGGGGGCGGATGGCAATTGCATCACGGTTTCCGCGATAAAGGCGGCGATGATGCAGTACGGCCAGAAGCCCACCGATGTGTACAAAGAGGTCAAGGAGAGTGGCGACGGTTATGACGTGACCATGCGCGATGGCTTCAAACTGCATTTGTCCAAGGGCGAGTTGCAGCTTGCAGCGCGGGAGGCACGCTTCAAGGGGGATGACCCGCAAATGATGACCGACGCAAACTTCATGTATGCCGTGAGCGCAAAGCGGGCTCAAATGGAGAACAATGATGGCACTGCCGGGCGCAGTTACCGGGCTGCCTTGAATAGCTTGATGGATGGGGAGGGCAGCCGGGAAGGCTTGGATCGTTTGGGACTCAGAGGACGTTACAGGCCAGCGACTGACGCGGACCTGAGAAGCAGCAAGGTGGGCACGGTGGAGTATAAAGGTCATTCGATGGCCGTGATCAATGGCCGGATCGAGCTATGGGGTGAGCGAGGTGGGGCACCCAGGTCGGGGCTGGCGACCGTCTTGTTCTAAGCGGCCTGTCCGACTAAAGAAAACCCCCGAAAAGAAAACCCCCGATAAACCCCATTGCAGCCAGGGTCTATCGGGGGTTTTTCAATCCCGGCTGTTCAAGCCCGGGACCGGTTCAGCTTATTGGCAAGCTTCGCAATCCGGCTCGTCGATCGCGCAGGCCTTTGGCACGGGGGCCGGGCCGGCTGGCGCTGCGAGAACCGAATCATCACCGTGGTTACCGCTGGAAACAGCGTTCAGCTTGCCGGTGTTGATGGTCGACTTCTCGGTGCTGGTCGCGGCCAGGGCACGGAGGTAGTAAGTGGTTTTCAGGCCACGGTACCAAGCCATGCGGTAGGTCACGTCCAGCTTCTTGCCCGATGCACCGGCAATGTACAGGTTCAGCGACTGCGCCTGGTCGATCCACTTCTGACGACGGCTGGCGGCGTCAACGATCCACTTGGTGTCCACTTCGAAGGCGGTCGCGTAGAGCTCTTTGAGTTCTTGCGGGATACGCTCGATCTGCTGCACGGAACCGTCGTAGTACTTCAGGTCGTTGATCATGACCGAGTCCCACAGGCCGCGGGCCTTGAGGTCGCGAACCAGGTACGGGTTGATCACGGTGAATTCGCCCGACAGGTTCGATTTCACATACAGGTTCTGGTAGGTCGGTTCGATCGACTGCGACACGCCGGTGATGTTGGCGATGGTTGCAGTCGGTGCGATGGCCATGATGTTGGAGTTACGAATGCCTTTCTGTACACGAGCACGTACCGGTGCCCAGTCCAGGGTTTCTTTCAGGTCAACGTCGATGTACTTCTGGCCACGGGCTTCGATCAGGATCTGTTGCGAGTCCAGCGGCAGGATGCCCTTGGACCACAGCGAACCCTGGAACGTCTCGTATGCACCGCGCTCGTCGGCCAGGTCGCAGGACGCCTGGATCGCGTAGTAGCTGACCGCTTCCATGGACTTGTCGGCGAACTCGACCGCGGCATCCGAACCGTACGGAATGTGCTGCAGGTACAGCGCGTCCTGGAAGCCCATGATGCCCAGGCCCACTGGACGGTGCTTGAAGTTGGAGTTCTGCGCCTGTGGTACCGAGTAGTAGTTGATGTCGATAACGTTATCGAGCATGCGAACGGCAGTGTTGACGGTACGTTCCAGCTTGGCGGTATCCAGCTTGCCGTTGACGATGTGGTTCGGCAGGTTGATCGAGCCCAGGTTGCAAACGGCGATCTCGTCCTTGTTGGTGTTCAAGGTGATCTCGGTGCACAGGTTCGAACTGTGGACCACGCCGACGTGCTGCTGCGGGCTGCGCAGGTTGCATGGGTCCTTGAATGTCAGCCATGGGTGGCCGGTTTCGAACAGCATCGACAGCATTTTGCGCCACAGGTCTTTGGCCTGGATGGTCTTGAACAGCTTGACCTTGCCTGGATACTCGGTGAGGGCTTCGTAGTACTCGTAGCGCTCTTCGAAGGCTTTGCCGGTCAGGTCGTGCAGGTCCGGTACTTCGGATGGAGAGAACAGGGTCCATTTGCCGTCATCGAAGACGCGCTTCATGAACAGGTCAGGGATCCAGTTGGCCGTGTTCATGTCGTGGGTACGACGACGGTCATCACCGGTGTTCTTGCGCAGCTCGATGAACTCTTCAATGTCCATGTGCCAGGTTTCCAGGTAGGCACACACAGCGCCTTTGCGCTTGCCACCCTGGTTGACCGCGACGGCGGTGTCGTTCACGACTTTCAGGAACGGTACGACGCCCTGGGACTTGCCGTTGGTGCCCTTGATGTACGAACCCAGTGCGCGCACCGGCGTCCAGTCGTTACCCAGGCCGCCAGCGAATTTGGACAGCATGGCGTTGTCGTGGATCGCGTGGTAGATGCCCGACAGGTCATCCGGCACGGTGGTCAGGTAGCAGCTGGACAGCTGTGGACGCAAGGTACCGGCGTTGAACAGGGTCGGTGTCGACGACATGTAGTCGAACGACGACAGCAGGTTGTAGAACTCGATCGCGCGGTCTTCTTTGTGCTTCTCTTCGATCGCCAGGCCCATGGCCACGCGCATGAAGAACACTTGCGGCAGTTCGAAGCGCACACCGTCCTTGTGGATGAAGTAACGGTCGTACAGGGTTTGCAGGCCCAGGTAGGTGAACTGCTGGTCACGCTCGTGATTGATCGCCTTGCCGAGTTTTTCCAGGTCGAAGGAGGCCAGGACCGGGTTCAGCAATTCGAATTCGATACCCTTGGCGATGTAGGCCGGCAGGGCCTTGGCGTACAGGTCGGCCATCTCGTGGTGGGTGGCGCTGTCGGCCACGCCCAGGAAGCCCAGGCCTTCGGCGCGCAGGGTGTCCATCAGCAGGCGCGCGGTCACGAACGAGTAGTTCGGCTCACGCTCGACCAGGGTACGGGCGGTCATCACCAGGGCGGTGTTGACGTCGGTCAGGGCCACGCCGTCGTACAGGTTCTTCAGGGTTTCGCGCTGGATCAGGTCGCCGTCGACTTCTTCCAGGCCTTCACAGGCTTCGGTGATGATGGTGTTCAGGCGGCCCAGGTCCAACGGTGCAAACGAACCGTCGGCCAGGGTGATGCGGATCGACGGGTGAGCTTGCACCGCAGCTTCTTCAGCGGGGGAGCGCACGGCACGTTCCTTGGCGCGCGAGTCACGGTAGATCACGTAGTCGCGAGCGACTTTCTGCTCGCCGGCACGCATCAGGGCCAGCTCGACCTGGTCCTGGATTTCTTCGATGTGGATGGTGCCGCCCGAAGGCATGCGACGTTTGAAAGTCGCGGTGACCTGTTCGGTCAGGCGGGCAACGGTATCGTGGATGCGCGACGAGGCAGCAGCGGTGCCGCCTTCAACTGCAAGAAACGCTTTGGTGATGGCGACGGTGATTTTGTCATCGGTGTAAGGAACGACAGTGCCGTTACGCTTGATCACACGCAGTTGGCCGGGTGCAGTGGCGGACAGATCCAGGTTTGAATCAGCGGCCTGCGGCACGGAGCCTTGCGGGTTCTCGCGAGTTGTGTCGGTTTGCATGGGGGGTTGTCTCCACGTTCTATATTTGATTGCGAGTGCCAGGCTTTTTCCTGCAACACCCGTACCGTTTTCCATGTCGGGGATGGAGAACAGATGCCATCCGCGTGAGCGGTTTGGTCTACTGAAAATCTGTTGGTTCCACGTCGCGCTAACAAATAAAGCGCTTGAGTTTCGAGCCACTTGTGTGGTTAGGCACTTTGCTCGAAAACCCTACATGTAGGGTCTCGTTTGTCCTCGAGGTACAAGATAATGCGTTTTTGAGGGGTTAGCAACGGAGTAACCTGTGGATAAGGTTGTGAGTAAAATGTGTAAGAAAGGTCGAATGCCCGTGTAGGCCGCGTTACTGCTGGATTGCACCGTTTGTCATTAAATGTTTCGGGTGCAAAACAACCGAGCCTTTTTCGAAGGGCGCGAACCCTATCACAAAAAAATGCGATCACCGAGTGGATTTCCGGGCTTGTGCGCAAGGGCAGGCCCGTGGCTACAATCGGCCTCTGTTATGCCCTCTAAACATTACAAATAAGGTGTGGCCGGCGAAGATCAGCATGTGGGAGAAGCATGTGAGAGATAGACACGCTTGCTCCCCTATCCGGCCGCATTGTCATAACGACTCTCTATCGCGACGAGGATCACCCGTGGAGCAAGAGGCCTGGCAAATACTGATTGTCGAGGACGACGAGCGATTGGCCGAGTTGACCCGTGATTACCTGCAGAGCAACGGCCTGCGGGTGTCGGTGGAGGGCGATGGCGCCCGGGCTGCGGCGCGTATTATCGACGAACAGCCGGACCTGGTGATCCTCGACTTGATGCTGCCCGGCGAAGACGGCTTGAGTATCTGTCGCAAGGTGCGTGCGCGCTACGACGGGGTGATCCTGATGCTGACCGCCCGTACCGATGACATGGATCAGGTGCAGGGACTGGACTTGGGGGCGGATGACTATGTGTGCAAACCCGTACGCCCACGCTTGCTGCTGGCGCGCATTCAAGCCCTGCTGCGGCGCAGCGAGCCGACGGAGGCCGGCGTTGTGGAGAACCAGCGTCGCTTGCAGTTTGGTCCCTTGATCGTGGACAACGCCCTGCGCGAAGCCTGGCTGCATGACGGCGGCATCGAACTGACCAGTGCCGAGTTCGACCTTTTATGGCTGCTGGTGGCGAATGCCGGGCGTATCTTGTCCCGCGAAGAAATCTTCATTGCCCTGCGCGGCATCGGCTACGACGGCCAGGACCGCTCCATTGATGTGCGTATCTCGCGTATTCGCCCGAAAATAGGCGACGACCCGATCCACCCACGGCTGATCAAGACCATCCGCAGCAAAGGCTACCTGTTCGTCCCCGAAGCCGCTGCCGATATGCCGCTGTGAACTCGATCTTCCTGCGCATCTACGGCGGCATGTGTGCGGCGCTGATTCTGGTGGCGCTGCTGAGCGTGCTGGCGCTGCACCTGCTCAACGAGGTGCGCAGCGGGCAATACCGCGAGCGCCTGGCCCACGGCACCTTCGCGTTGATGGGGGACAACCTGCAACCCATGAGCGCCATCGAGCGTCAGCGTGCCCTGGCGGTGTGGGAGCGTTTGTTGGGCATCCCCCTGGAACTGCGCAGCCTCAGCGATGCGCAGTTGGACCTTGCCCAGCGCAATCGCCTGCAACGCGGCCAGGTCCTGGTGCAGCAGACCGGGCCGCATGCCGCGCGGGTACTGCGTTTGGTCAGTGAGCAAGAGTCGTTGGTGCTGACCGGCGAAGTGCAGCAGATCAGCGAGCAGCTGGCGCGTGCAACGATCTACCTGTTGGCCGATGAACTGGTGCGTTACCCGGTGGCGGAGCAGCCGCAGCGTTTGGCCGACCTAAAGGAAGCCAAGGGCTTTGGCTTCGAAATGCACCTGATGACCCTCGATCAGGCTGATATGGATGAGGATCAGCGCCGTCGTGTGTCGGAAGGCGATACGGTGATGGCGCTGGGTAAAGGCGGTGATTCGATTCGCGTGTTCGCCGGTATGGTCGGTACGCCTTGGGTCCTGGAACTCGGCCCGTTGTATCAAATGAACCCTTACCCGGCGCAGTGGCTGATCCTGATCGCGTTGGTCAGCCTGACTCTGATCGGCTTGATCGTGTATTTCCTGGTGCGCCAGCTCGAGCAGCGCCTGCGCGGGCTGGAAGCGGCGGCCACGCGTATTGCCAAAGGCAGCCTGGAGGTGCGTGTGCCGGCCCGCGGGGCGGACTCGGTCGGGCGTCTGGCGGCAGCCTTCAATGGCATGGCCGAGCATCTGCAGCAGTTGCTGGCGATCCAGCGCGAATTGGTGCGCGCGGTGTCCCACGAACTACGTACCCCGGTGGCGCGCCTGCGCTTTGGCCTGGAGATGATCGGTGACGCCGCCACCCCCGAGGCGCGGCGCAAGTACATGGACGGCATGGACAGTGATATCCAGGACCTCGATGGCCTGGTGGACGAAATGCTCACCTATGCACGCCTGGAGCAAGGTGCGCCGCAACTGAGTTTCCAGCGGATCGACCTCAGCGCGTTGCTCGATCAGGTCATCGGCGAATTGTCGCCACTGCGCCCGCAGATCAGCGTGAGTCGGGGGGGCTGCCTGTCCTCGGCGCATTGGGACGACGCTTGGGTCGACGCCGAACCGCGTTACCTGCATCGGGCTTTGCAGAACCTGGTGAGCAATGCCATGCGCCATGCCCAGGGCCGAGTGTTGATCAGCTATCAGGTGGGGCAGGTGCGCTGCCGTATCGATGTGGAAGATGACGGCCCGGGCGTGCCGGAAAGTGCATGGGAGCGGATCTTCACACCCTTTCTGCGCCTGGATGACAGTCGCACCCGGGCCTCGGGTGGGCACGGCCTGGGTTTATCGATCGTACGGCGGATCATCTATTGGCACGGCGGGCGCGCCTTGATCAGCAAGAGCAACAACCTGGGCGGGGCATGCTTCAGTCTGAGTTGGCCCAGGGATCAGGAGAAATCCTGAAACCGCGATCTCCTGTGGAAGGGGGCTTGCTCCCGATAGCGCCCTATCAAGCGCCGATAGCCACCAGGCTCAATAACTGATCCCCATCCACCGCATACTGCCCCTCCAATACCTTGCCGTGGCACCACTCGGCCGACAGGTCCGTCAGCAGGCGCAAGCGCACATGGCCGGCTTCGGACCACTCCAGCACCTCGGCATGCTCAAAGTAGAAACGCTGCTGCACAATCGGGTAGAGCGCCTTGAACAGGCTTTCCTTGAGCGAGAACGTCAGCGTCACCAACCGGGCGATCTGCTCACGCGGCAGGGCGGCCATGCGTTGCAGTTCATCGGCGGTGAGAATTTCCCCGGCCAGGCGCTCGGCCCGCTCCAGGCTCAGCAGGTTCTCCAGGTCCATCCCCAGCCCACGCCATTGCGCCTTGTACCCGACGATGGCGGCGGCATGTCCGGTGCTGTGGGTGATGGAGCCGCTGATATGCCCTGGCCACACCGGCGCACGGTCTTCGCCGATGGCCGGGACGCAATCGAGCTGATCCAGTTGTTGCAACGCCGTACGCGCACACAGCCGGCCGGCAAGGAACTCGGCCTGGCGCTTGGCCACCGAGCGCTGGATGCTGGCCGGTGGCGGCACGGCGCTGCGCTGGAAGTCGCCGGCCTTTAATAAGGTGGGGTCGAAGCGGGTGCTGAGAAACACCGTATCCGGCAAGGGTTCGGGTAGGGGCCAATGTGCATCGAGCGGGGTGCAGCAAGCGGGTAGGGGCGTCATGGGCGGTATTTTGCTTCAGTTGGCACACCAGTGGATAGCCCGCAACGGTTCAGGTGCGGTTCAGAGCCCGTTCAGGGGGAGTTCAGGGGCGCCTGCGTAGTCTGGCACCCATAGCCAAATGCGTAGAGGTAACCCCATGACTGCGATCAAACAGCTGCTGTTGGCCTTAACCATGCTCAGCGCCACTGCCGGAGTGCAGGCTGCGGACGGCTCCTTTGCCGCGTTCGGCGGCGAGAAAACCAAGAAGTCCGGCAACCTGATCCACCGTGTCAGTTTCGACGATGCAGGCAGCCAGGCTGCGCCGTGGGGTCAGTCGCTGGGGCAGACTGCCCCGCAGCCGGGTTACCGCACCGGCTACGAACACCTGACGGGCCAATACAATGGCATTAAACTGCGCCCGCAAGACCTGCAGGGCCGCTATGATATCCCTCTGTCGGACAGTTGAATCGCCTTGGAGAGCCTTATGAAATTGCTGGTGGTGGAAGATGAGGCGCTGTTGCGTCATCACCTGTTGACCCGCCTGACCGACAGTGGGCATGTGGTCGAAGCCGTGGCCAATGCCGAAGAAGCCTTGTACCAGACTGGCCAGTTCAATCACGACCTGGCCATCATCGACCTCGGCCTGCCCGGCATGGGCGGCCTGGACCTGATCCGCCAATTGCGCATCCAGGCCAAGAGTTTCCCGATCCTGATCCTCACGGCGCGGGGCAACTGGCAGGACAAGGTCGAAGGCCTGGCCGCCGGTGCCGACGACTACGTGGTCAAGCCATTCCAGTTCGAAGAACTGGAGGCGCGCATGAATGCCCTGTTGCGCCGCTCCAGTGGTTTCACCCAGTCCACGATCGTGGCGGGGCCGCTGTTGCTGGACCTCAACCGCAAACAGGCTTCCCTGGATGAGCAACCCTTGGCGTTGACCGCTTATGAGTACCGTATTCTCGAGTACTTGATGCGCCACCATCAGCAGGTGGTCGCCAAGGATCGCCTGATGGAGCAGCTCTATCCCGATGATGACGAGCGTGATCCGAACGTTATCGAAGTGTTGGTGGGCCGCCTGCGTCGCAAGCTGGAAGGCCCGGCGGGGTTCAAGCCGATCGATACCGTGCGCGGCTTGGGTTACCTGTTCAATGAGCGCTGCCGTTGATTCGCTCGCTACGTGTGCGCTTGATGCTGGCGGCCGCGACCCTGGCCGTGCTGTTTATGTTGGGCTTGTTGCCCGCCATGCAAGGCGCTTTCAGCCTGGCGTTGCAGGATTCCATCGAGCAGCGCCTGGCGTCGGATGTGACCACCCTGATTTCTGCGGCACGCGTCGAAAACAACCGCTTGCTGATGCCCGCGCAGTTGCCTGACGAGCGTTTCAACCTCACCGACAGCCGGCTGCTGGGCTATATCTATGACCGCGAAGGTCATCTGGTGTGGCGGTCGCGGGCAACCCAGGAAGAAAACATCAACTACCGGCCGCGTTACGATGGGCGTGGCAACGAATTTGCGCGTATCCGCGAAGCCGGTGGCCAGGAGTTCTTCGTGTATGACGTCGAGGTCAAGCTGCTGGGAGGCAAAAGTGCCGCGTTCAGCATCGTCGCGTTGCAACCGGTACGCGAATATCAACTGACCCTTGAGGGGCTGCGGGAAAACCTCTACCTGGGCTTCGGCGCCGCCTTGCTGGTGCTGTTGACCTTGCTCTGGCTGGGCTTGACGTGGGGGCTGCAAGCCCTGCGACGCCTGAGCCAGGAGCTGGACCAGATTGAAAGTGGCACGCGCGAAAGCCTCACCGAAGAACACCCACGCGAACTGTTGCGCCTCACCGGCTCCCTCAATCGGTTGCTGCACAGCGAGCGTGAGCAGCGTACCCGCTACCGCGATTCCCTCGACGACCTCGCCCACAGCCTGAAAACCCCGCTGGCGGTATTGCAGGGCGTGAGTGAAGACATGGCGCAGCGTCCCGAAGAACGTGGCCAGGCCATGGTTCTACAATCGCAGATTGAACGTATGAGTCAGCAGATCGGCTACCAGCTGCAACGTGCCAGCCTGCGCAAAAGTGGCCTGGTGCGCCACCAGGTGCATCTTGCGCCGGTGCTGCAAAGCCTCTGCGACACATTGGGCAAGGTGTACCGCGACAAGCGCGTTACCGTGTCCTTCGACTTGCCGGACGAGGGTTATGTGCCCATCGAGAAAGGCGCCCTGCTCGAAATGCTCGGCAACCTGCTGGAAAACGCCTATCGCCTGTGCCTGAGCGAAGTGCGTATCAGCCTGGTAGAAAGTCTTGCCGGCACTGAGCTGTGTATCGAGGACGATGGCCCCGGTGTGCCACCGGATCAGCGCGCACGGATTCTGCAACGGGGCGAACGGCTGGACCGTCAGCATCCGGGGCAGGGCATTGGGCTGGCGGTGGTCAAGGACATTATCGAAAGTTACGGCGCACGCCTGACTTTGGGGGATTCGGCGCTGGGTGGCGCGGCGTTCAAGATTCACTTCCCGGCTGTGTGATTTTTAGTGGCTGAGCCGGCCTCATCGGGGGCTAGCCCCTCCCAGATTTTTTGATTTGTGAACACATTCAAGGGTGGGAGGGGGCTTGCTCCCGATGGCGTCAGTATGGGCGCCACCTTCCTAATTTTCCTGCTCCCGGTAGGCGCCCGGCGTAAGCCCCGTCCACTTCTTGAACGCCCGATGAAACGCCGACGGTTCGGAGAATCCCAACTGCTCGGCGATTTCCTGCAGCGACAGATTGGCCCGCCCCAAGTGATAAATGGCGATGTCTCGCCGCAATTCATCTTTGAGTGCCTGGAAACTGGTGCCTTCCTCGCGCAGGTGTCGGCGCAGGGTCTGCGGGCTGATGTGCAGGTGCTGCGCCACGGCCTCCAGGTCCGGCCAAGGCGTGCGGTCACGGCTTAACAAGCGGCGTAACTGGCTGCTCAAGCTGTCGCCTTCGTCCGGTCGTGACAGCAAGTCTGCGGGCGAGCGCTGCAGAAAATGCTTGAGCGTGCGTTCGTCCTGCAGCAAGGGCAGGCTCAAATAGCGGCAGGGGAATACCAGGCTACTGCTCGGTGCGTTGAATACCTGAGGGCAGGGGAAGAGCAAGTCATACTCGCCTGCATGGGCCGGCATCGGGTAGTGGAACGTCGCCTGATGCAACCGGATTCGCTGGCCGATCAACCAACTGCCCAGGCGATGCCAGATCACCAGCAGGCATTCGCTCAGGAAATGATCCGGGTCCCACAGCTGTGAGTCATCCAGGCTCAGACGAGCCATGTCGCCTTCTCTTGTCAGATGCCAGCGCGGACCCTGTGGGAATAAGCTATAAAATAATAAACCGCGTTCCAGAGCCTTCTCCAGGGTGCGGCAGTGAATCAGCGCGTGGCACATCATGGCGAAGGTGCCGCGTTTACTCGAACCTTCAGCGAACCCCAGGTACTCGTCGTCGAGCTCCAGCCAGAGCATCTGCAACAGCCGGGTAAATTGTTCCGGCGCAATGCGGGCGCGGGGCTCGGTCAGCAACTCAGGGGTAATGCCCACCTGTTGCAGCAGGGCCGAGTAGTCATAGCCCGCCCGACGGGCACCGACCAGAGCCGCTCGGGCGTAGTGACTGGCGATGGTGCGTTCACGCATGTGAGGGCCTCGTCCATGGAGTGGCGGATGTTAGCCATCACTGGGTGAGGCGACAAGGCGGATATCCGCCAAATTGTAGGACGGGATTTGGCTGCATGGCGGAAACCCGCCACTTGTTCAGGGCGCGTGAAGGAAGGTTGAGCGCGCCCAGGCCTGATGTCTAAAGGCCTTCAGCGGATTTGCAGAAAGTGGCACGGCGTTTGCGATAAGAGATGGCAGCGCAGGCCTGGTCCTACCAGCCTCGCAAACAACAAATCCCTCCAGTGCAGGAGGGTTCGCAATTCAAGTGTCGTGGGCAATGGCGGATATTTGCTACACGGGACGATTGAGGAACTTTGCAATGACGACTCGTCAGCCACTGTACAAATCCCTGTATTTCCAGGTGATCGTTGCAATCGTTATCGGTATTTTGCTCGGTCATTTCTACCCGCAGACCGGCGTGGCGCTCAAGCCACTGGGTGACGGCTTTATCAAGCTGATCAAAATGGTCATCGCCCCGATCATCTTCTGCACCGTTGTCAGCGGTATCGCTGGCATGCAAAGCATGAAATCGGTCGGCAAAACCGGCGGCTACGCGCTGCTGTACTTCGAAATCGTTTCCACCATCGCCCTGCTGATCGGCCTGGTCGTGGTCAACGTTGTGCAACCGGGCGCCGGCATGCACATCGACGTGGCTACCCTGGACGCCTCCAAAGTTGCGGCCTACGTGACTGCCGGTGCAGACCAGAGCGTGGTTGGCTTTATCCTCAATGTGATTCCGAACACCATCGTCGGCGCCTTCGCCAACGGTGACATCCTGCAAGTGCTGATGTTCTCGGTGATCTTCGGTTTTGCCCTGCATCGCCTGGGTGCCTACGGCAAGCCGGTGCTGGACTTCATCGATCGCTTCGCCCACGTCATGTTCAACATCATCAACATGATCATGAAGCTCGCGCCAATTGGTGCCCTGGGTGCCATGGCGTTCACCATCGGTGCCTACGGTGTAGGTTCCCTGGTGCAACTGGGTCAGCTGATGATCTGCTTCTACATCACCTGCGTCCTGTTCGTGGTGGTGGTGTTGGGTGCCATCTGCCGTGCCCACGGTTTCAGCGTGTTGAAGCTGGTGCGCTACATCCGTGAAGAACTGCTGATCGTACTGGGCACTTCCTCTTCCGAATCCGCGCTGCCACGCATGCTGATCAAGATGGAGCGCCTGGGCGCGAAGAAATCCGTAGTCGGCCTGGTGATCCCCACCGGCTACTCCTTCAACCTCGACGGTACTTCGATCTACCTGACCATGGCTGCCGTGTTCATCGCCCAGGCGACTGACACCCACATGGATATCACCCACCAGATCACCCTGCTGCTGGTGCTGTTGCTGTCCTCCAAAGGCGCTGCTGGCGTGACCGGTTCGGGCTTTATCGTACTGGCTGCCACCCTGTCGGCCGTCGGCCACCTGCCGGTTGCCGGCCTGGCACTGATCCTGGGTATCGACCGCTTCATGTCCGAAGCGCGCGCCCTGACCAACCTGGTCGGTAACGCCGTTGCCACTATCGTTGTCGCCAAGTGGGTCAAGGAACTGGACACCGACAAGCTGCAGAGCGAGCTGGCGTCCGGTGGTACCGGTATCTCCGATACCCGTCCGGAAGATGACCTGGGTGTGGCCGAAGGCCCTGCTCCTGTCATCAAGTAACTCGCTGCTGGCGTGAACTGACGCCGAAGCCCTCCACAAACGCCCCGACTGTTTCGGGGCGTTTGCGTTTGTGGTCGGCCACTCTGGAGGCTTTTGCTTTACAGTGATTGGGTGAGTAATCGTTGTAAGGCCGGCAGGAGGTTGGATGGATAGCGTGGATCTGAATGTCCTGCGCAGTGTGCTCGAATGGCGTCGCGCCGGGCAGCGGGTGGTGTTGTACAGCGTGGTCCAGACCTGGGGCAGTGCACCGCGTCCGCCGGGGGCGATGTTGGCATTGCGGGGCGACGGGGTCGTGATCGGCTCGGTGTCCGGCGGTTGCATTGAGGATGATCTGATTGCGCGCCTGCAAGATGGTCGCCTGGCGGAAGATGGCCCGCCCGTGCAGTTAGTGACATACGGGGTCACCCGCGATGAGGCGGCGCGCTTCGGCCTGCCGTGCGGTGGCACGTTGCGCCTGACCGAAGAACGGGTAGGCGACTGGCAATGGGTCGCACAGCTGCTGGAGCGTTGTGAGGACCATCAGATTGTCGCCCGGGAGCTGGATCTGGCCACGGGTACTGTGACCCTCGGCAGCGCAAGCAAGACGGATGTGGTGACATTTGACGGGGAGCGCCTGCGCGCCATCTATGGCCCGCGCTGGCGCCTGCTGTTGATCGGTGCCGGGCAGTTGTCGCGCTACGTGGCCCAAATGGCGCGCTTGCTGGATTTCGAAGTGTTGGTCTGCGACCCGCGTGAAGAGTTCGTCTACGGCTGGGAAGAACAGCATGGTCGGTTTGTGCCGGGCATGCCGGATGAGGCGGTACTGAACATTCAGACCGACGAGCGCACAGCTATCGTCTGCCTGACCCACGACCCCCGCCTGGATGATATGGCGTTGCTGACGGCATTGAATTCCGATGCCTTCTACGTCGGCGCGCTGGGCTCGCGGGTCAATACCCAGAAGCGCCGGGAAACCCTGGCGGCGCTCGGGCTGACGGCCGAGGCGATTGCGCGCTTGCATGGGCCGATCGGCTTGCACATCGGTAGCCACACGCCTGCTGAAATTGCCTTGTCGCTGATGGCTGAAGTCGTCGCAATCAAGAACGGTGTGGCGCCGATGCAGAAAAAGCCGCTGCCGGTGGTCGCCGAGTGACGGTGACGGCGATTGTACTGGCGGCAGGGCAGGGCAGTCGTTTCCGTGCCGAAGCCGGTGCCGACCAGGACAAGCTGCTGGCCAATTGCAGCGGATTGGATGGCGTGACGCGGCCGGTACTCGAGCAGGTGCTGGTGAACCTGCCGGCGACGCTCGTTGAGCGTTGGGTGGTGACCTCGCCGGAGCGCCTGGAGGTCATTCGGTTGGCCAAGGCGCAGGGTTGCAAAGTCGTGTTGCTGGAATCGGCGGGCATGGGCGACAGCATTGCCGCGGCGGTCGCGGCCAGCGGTGCGACGGATGGCTGGCTGGTGGTGCTGGGAGATATGCCGTTTATTCGGTCCTCGAGCATTGAGCGGGTGATCGACGGGCTGGAGGCGGGCGGTATCCGTGTGCCGGTGCAGGATGGGCGGTATGGGCATCCTGTAGCGTTTGGCCAGGCATTTGGGCCTGAGCTGATGGCATTGACCGGTGATCGTGGAGGACGATCATTGTTTGCGCAGACGTTGGTCAGCGAAGTGGCGGTTGAAGACCCGGGTGTGCTCTGGGATGTCGATGTTCCGCAGTCCTTGAACTTCAAGCCGATCTGAGTGTGGGAGGGGGCAAGCCCTAATGCCTGTCAGTTAAGCGATAGAGCAGACGATGAATAACCTGTGGGAGGGGCGGTGCGACGATTCGACTTGCTCCCGATGGACTGCGTAGCAGGCCCATTTTTGAGGCCGCTGCGCGGCCTATCGGGAGCAAGCCCCCTCCCACAATGACCGCGTTAAGCCGATCACATAAAAAAGCCCCGCCTGATCACTCAGGCGGGGCTTTCTTGTGGCTGCTGGAATCAGGCGAGAGGTTTGCTCTCGTGCTCTGCTTCCTGTGCTGCGGCAGCAGCAGCTGCGGCTTCAGCTTCCTTGCGACGACGGCGCACTTCACGTGGATCGTTCGGTGCACGGCCGTTTTCGGTCAGGGCGCTGACCGGTGCGGCTTCAACCGCAGGGGCGGCCACTTCGGCAGCTACCGGCGCCTCAACTACTGCTGCAGGTTCTACGACCGGAGCAGGCTGAACCACTGGGGCTGGCTCGGCAGCCACGACTTCGGCAACCGGTTCCGACACTTCTTCTACCGCAGGGGCAGGCGTTGGCGCTTCAACCGGAGCAGCTGGCTCGGCAGTCCATTGGAAGGCGGTCTGTTCTTCGCGAACTTCTCGTACTTCTGGAGCCGCTTCGACAACCGGAGCTTCAACAGCAGCTTCGACCACTGGCTCAGGTTCAGCTACAGGTGTCGGCTCGACAGCCGCCACTTCAACTTCTGGCTGGGCTTCAGGAGCCTGGGCAACTTCCACTTCCGGAACAACCGGCGCTTCGATTGGGGTAGTGGCTTCGACCACAGGAGCTTCTACGACTGGGGTTTCAACGACAGGTGCTTCAACAACCGGCGCTTCAACCACTGGGGTCTGGGCAGCAGGTGCTTCTACAACCGCAGTTTCTTCAACAGCAGCAGTTGCGCGTTCAGCCTGTTCGTGAGCCTGGGCTTCAGCAGGTGCGCTGATGACCGAGCTGGCCACCGCGGCAGTCACGGCCAGGCCGGCAGCCAGTTCGGCGCCAGTCGGCTCGCTGGTAGCGGCTTCGGCGTTCTCGCCGGCTTCTTCCGAGCCTTCGATCACATTGCCATTGGCATCGCGTTGACGCTCACGACGGTTGCTGCGACGACGCTGGCCACGGGAGCGGCGGCGTGGACGATCGCCTTCGGCGTTGTCCTGGCCATCTTCCTGCAGTTGCTCTTCGCCGTTCAGGACTTCTTCTTCGCTGGCGGCAGCGGCTTGTTCGGCACGTGGTTGACGCTCTTCACGCGGTGGGCGTGGTTGGCGCTCCTCACGAGGCGCACGCTCTTCACGTGGCTGGCGAGCCGGGCGCTCTTCGGCGACAACCGCAGCACCGGCAACGGTAGCGGCAGCGGCTGGCGCTGCGTCCAGCGGTTCGCGCAGTTCACGCACGCGCTCTTCACGCTCGCCACGTGGCTTGCGATCTTCACGCGGTGCACGTGGCGTGCGCGGTGCACGCTCTTCACGCGGTGCGCGTTCTTCGCGGGCTACGGTCGGGGTTTCTTCACGGGCTTCGCGAGGTGCACGCTCTTCACGTGGCGCGCGTTCTTCACGCGGTGCACGTTCTTCGCGTGGCTTGCGCTCTTCATCACGACGACCGTTGCGGTTACGGCTCTGCTGGCGGCCGTTGCGACGTTCTTCGTTGCGCGCCGGACGTTCGGTGGCCGGTTTTACAACCACAACCGGAGCAGCAGGCTCTTCCTTGGTGGCGAACAGGCTGACCAGCGATTTCACCAGGCCTTTGAACAGGCTCGGCTCAGGCAGGGCGGCCGGAGCGGCAACCGGGGCAGCCGCTTCAGTTGGAACCGGTGCATTGGCACGCGCCGGTGCAGTCTTCACGGCAGCTTCCTGGCGAACCAGGGTGCGCGTCGCGGCAGCCGGCTGGACTTCTTCCACTTCGGCAGCGGCAGCCGCGATTTCGTAGCTGGACTGGTTGTTGTGGGCTTCCGGGCTGTCGTCACGCAGGCGCTGCACTTCGAAGTGCGGCGTTTCCAGGTGATCGTTCGGCAGGATCACGATACGGGCACGGGTGCGCAGTTCGATCTTGGTGATCGAGTTGCGTTTTTCATTGAGCAGGAATGCGGCGACCGGGATCGGCACCTGAGCGCGGACTTCGGCGGTGCGGTCTTTCAGGGCTTCTTCTTCGATCAGGCGCAGGATCGCCAGGGACAGCGATTCAACGTCACGGATGATGCCGGTGCCGTTGCAGCGCGGGCAGACGATGCCGCTGCTTTCGCCCAGGGACGGACGCAGGCGCTGACGGGACATTTCCAGCAGGCCGAAGCGCGAGATGCGGCCGACCTGTACGCGGGCGCGGTCAGCTTCCAGGCATTCGCGGACTTTCTCTTCCACGGCGCGCTGGTTCTTGGCGGGGGTCATGTCGATGAAGTCGATCACGATCAGGCCGCCGATATCACGCAGGCGCAACTGGCGGGCGATTTCTTCAGCCGCTTCCAGGTTGGTCTGCAGGGCGGTTTCTTCGATGTCGCTACCTTTCGTGGCGCGCGCCGAGTTGATGTCGATGGACACCAGGGCTTCGGTCGGGTCGATCACGATGGAGCCGCCGGAAGGCAGTTCGACCACGCGCTGGAAGGCGGTCTCGATCTGGCTTTCGATCTGGAAACGGTTGAACAGCGGCACGCTGTCTTCGTACAGCTTGATCTTGCTGGCGTACTGCGGCATCACCTGGCGGATGAAGGTCAGGGCTTCGTCCTGGGCTTCAACGCTGTCGATCAGCACTTCGCCGATGTCCTGGCGCAGGTAATCGCGGATGGCGCGGATGATCACGTTGCTTTCCTGGTAGATCAGGAACGGCGCGGAACGATCCAGGGACGCTTCTTTGATGGCGGTCCACAGTTGCAGCAGGTAGTCGAGGTCCCACTGCATTTCTTCGCTGCTGCGGCCCAGGCCGGCAGTGCGCACGATCAGGCCCATGTCGGCCGGGGCTATCAGGCCGTTCAGCGCTTCACGCAGTTCGTTGCGCTCTTCGCCTTCGATGCGACGGGAAATGCCGCCGGCACGTGGGTTGTTCGGCATCAGGACCAGGTAACGGCCGGCCAGGCTGATGAAGGTGGTCAGGGCGGCGCCCTTGTTGCCACGTTCTTCTTTCTCGACCTGGACGATGACTTCCTGGCCTTCGCTCAGGACGTCCTTGATGTTCACGCGGCCTTCAGGAGCTTTCTTGAAGTATTCGCGGGAGATTTCCTTGAGGGGCAGGAAGCCGTGGCGCTCGGAGCCGAAGTCGACAAAGGCAGCCTCAAGGCTTGGTTCGATGCGAGTAATACGGCCTTTATAGATGTTGGCCTTCTTTTGCTCGCGTGCACCGGATTCGATGTCCAGGTCGTATAGGCGTTGGCCATCTACCAGTGCAACACGCAACTCTTCGGGTTGAGTTGCGTTAATCAGCATTCTTTTCATGTTGTACCGTCGGTTTCCGGGCTGCCGGAAACGGCGTTCGGCACACACGACTTCTCACGGTCGGTGTCAGGTGCGTCAAGAGTGGTTGGCCACTCCAGTGTCCAGCAAACACCAGCCAATTGGGCCGGTATCGCGACGGACGCGTCCTGCTTGTTAGCGGTGGTGACAAAGGCACCACTTCAACAAAAGCTAAGGTCAGGAGGAGGAATCAACCGGCGACTGTGGACGAGATGAAGCGTCTAAATATAAGCCTAGTGCTACACGGTCCGACGGTTGTGCATCTCCACCCTACACGTATCCCTGATAATTCGGGTGCTGCCGCGCGCAGAATCCGCAGCGGGTTGGCATTTACCGTGTTCTCCAATGGGGAGTTCACGCTCATGGCTAAACAGGACTGGGTGTGGGCGATCGCGCTCTCACTCAGCTCTTAACAGGCGTTATTTCCGAAGCATTCGCCATGGTCTGGCTCAAGACTGACTGCACTTTGTGAACTGGCCGTAAATATCGGCGCAAAACGCGAGTATTCACTCTGCTTTCTGCACTCGCTTCAGGCCTCATGTCACCTGCGCTTGTTACAATCCCGAGTCTTCCAACGTGGCGAAAGCCCCGTAGGACGGCCTCGCGTCCTGATGAATTGCGATGGTCAGGGCCGGCAGTTTGCCGCAAGTCCTCTGGCCAGGCCGCTTTTGGCGGCGTTCGCGACTATAGCAGTAATGATTAAGTGCTTCAATTCCATAAAAAATTGTTATCATCGCCGCCATGACGACTACCGCCCCCCAGACCCCCAGCGTCCAGCTGCTTGAGGTCTCGCCGGAATATGCCGGCCAACGCATCGACAATTTTCTCTTGGCCAGGCTCAAAGGCGTGCCCAAGACCTTGATTTACCGCATCTTGCGAAAAGGTGAAGTGCGCGTGAACAAGGGCCGGATCAAGCCCGAGTACAAGCTGCAGGCGGGCGATATCGTCCGTGTGCCGCCGGTTCGCGTGCCGGAGCGTGACGAACCTGTGCCGTTGGCCCAGGGTTTGTTGCAGCGCCTGGAAGCCTCGATCGTCTTCGAAGACAACAAGCTGATCGTGATCAACAAGCCGTGTGGCATTGCGGTCCACGGTGGCAGTGGCCTGAATTTCGGGGTCATCGAAGCCTTTCGTCAGTTGCGCCCGGATGCCAAGGAGCTGGAACTGGTTCACCGCCTGGACCGTGACACCTCCGGCCTGCTGATGATCGCCAAGAAGCGCAGCATGTTGCGTCACTTGCACACCGCCCTGCGGGGTGACGGTGTGGACAAGCGCTATATGGCGCTGGTGCGCGGCCACTGGGCCAGCTCCCTCAAGAGCGTCCGGGCGCCGTTGCAGAAGAGCAATCTGCGCTCCGGCGAGCGGATGGTCGAAGTGGACGAGGAGGGCAAGGAGGCGCTGACTCTGTTCAAGGTGCTACGCCGTTTCGGCGACTTCGCCACCATGGTCGAGGCCAAGCCGGTGACCGGGCGTACCCACCAGATTCGCGTGCATACCTTGCACGCGGGCCACTGTATTGCGGGTGACACCAAGTACGGGGACGAAGATTTCTCCAAGGAAATCCGCGACCTGGGCGGCAAGCGCCTGTTCCTGCACGCCTACATGCTGACCGTGCCGCTGCCGGACGGTGGCGAGCTGAAGCTGCAGGCGCCGGTCGACGAGATGTGGGCCCAGACCGTGGAGCGTTTGAGTGCCGCACCCTGACTACAAGCTGCTGATCTTCGATTGGGATGGCACGCTGGCTGACTCCATTGGCCGGATTGTCGAGTCCATGCACATGGCCTCGACCCGCTCCGGCTTCGCGCTGTGCAGCGACCTGGCGGTCAAGGGCATCATCGGCCTGGGCTTGCCTGAGGCAATACGCACGTTGTATCCGGAGATCGACGATCAAGAACTGATCGCGTTTCGCCAGCACTATGCCGATCATTATATTGCCTTGGAGGCGCAGCCTTCGCCGCTATTTGATGGCGTCCGGCAATCCCTCGAGGCCTTTCGCGCCGAGGGCTATCACCTCGCCGTGGCGACCGGCAAAGCCCGGCGCGGGCTCGATCGTGTGCTCAAGGCCCATGGCTTTGAGGATTATTTCGATATCACCCGCGCTGCGGATGAAACTGCCAGCAAGCCTCACCCTCTGATGCTGGAGCAGATCCTGGCTCACTGTGGTGTGGCGCCGCGCCAGGCGTTGATGGTGGGGGATGCTTCCTTCGACTTGATGATGGCGTGCAATGCCGGGATGGACAGTGTGGCCGTCAGCTATGGTGCCCAGTCGGCCGAGGCCTTGCAGCCCTACGAGCCGAGGCTGATGATTGATCATTTTTCTGAATTGCAGGCCTGGCTCGGTCAGGCCCGATAAGTCTTTGCTGGGGTTGATGGCATGAGTGACGAGTGGAAAGCGCCCGAAAAGGCCGAAAGCAGCGACGATAAAAGCTGGAAGCTGTTGGAGAAGACGCTGCTGGCCAGTGTCCAGGAGCAGCGTCGTTCAAGACGTTGGGGTATTTTCTTCAAATTGCTGACCTTTGTTTACCTGCTCGCCATGCTGGCGCTGTTCAGTCCGTTGATGGACGTGGAAAAGAGCGCTACCCGTGGCAGTCACTACACTGCGCTGATCGAAGTGCGTGGGGTGATAGCCGACAAGGAGTCGGCCAGCGCCGACAACATTGTCAGCAGCCTGCGCGCTGCGTTCGAAGATCCCAAGGTCAAGGCCGTGATCCTGCGCATCAACAGCCCGGGCGGCAGCCCTGTGCAATCAGGCTACGTGTATGACGAGATTCGCCGCCTGCGCACGCTGCATCCGGATACCAAGCTGTACGCAGTGATCGCCGACCTGGGCGCCTCGGGGGCTTATTACATCGCCAGCGCCGCTGATCAGATCTACGCCGATAAGGCCAGTCTGGTCGGTTCCATTGGTGTGACGGCTGCCGGTTACGGCTTTGTCGGCACCATGGAGAAGCTGGGTGTGGAGCGTCGCACCTATACCTCGGGTGAGCACAAGGCGTTTCTGGACCCGTTTCAGCCGCAAAAAGCCGATGAAACCCAGTTCTGGCAGGGCGTGCTCGACACCACTCATCGTCAGTTCATTGCCAGTGTGAAGCAGGGGCGTGGTGATCGCCTGAAGGATAAGGACCATCCGGAGCTGTTCTCCGGGTTGGTGTGGTCTGGCGAGCAGGCATTGCCGCTGGGCTTGATCGATGGGTTGGGCAGTGCCAGTTCGGTGGCGCGGGATGTGGTGGGTGAGAAGGAGTTGGTAGATTTCACGGTCGAGGAGTCGCCGTTCGATCGTTTCTCCAAGAAGCTCGGTGCCAGTGTGGCGGAGAAGCTGGCCTTGTACATGGGCTTCCAGGGCCCGACTTTGCGCTGATACCTCCAGGTGTATGCAGCTTAAAATGTGGGAGGGGGCTTGCTCCCGATAGCGGTGTATCAGTCACTTTATTTGTAGCTGACCCACTGCAATCGGGAGCAAGCCCCCTCCCACAGTGGTTTTGTGGTGTTGTCAGGGGATCTGTACGCCTTCGGCCAGCAGCATGTCCACCAGTCGGATCAGCGGCAGGCCCACTAAGCTCGTCGCATCCGGCCCTTCTGTGCTCTGAAACAAACTCACGCCCAAACCCTCGGCTTTGAAGCTGCCTGCGCAATCATACGGCTGCTCGATCCGCAGGTAGCGTTCGATGCGCTCCGCGTCCAGGACACGCATGTGCACGGTAAACGGCACGCAATCCACCTGGCACTGCCCGGTTTGGCTGTTGAGCAGCGCCAGGCCGGTGAGGAAGCTGACGCGCTTGCCGCTGGCCGCCAGCAACTGTTCGCGAGCCTTCTCGAAGGTGTGCGGTTTGCCGATGATCTGGCCGTCAAGCGCGGCTACCTGGTCCGAACCGATGATCAGGTGCCCTGTGTGGGTAGTGGCGAGGGCGCGGGCCTTGTCTTCGGCCAGGCGCTTGACCAGCGCCACGGCGGACTCATTTGCGTGAGGGGTTTCGTCGATATCCGGCGAGCTGCAGATGAACGGCAGGTGCAGTCGGCTCAGCAATTCCCGGCGATAAACCGAGCTGGATGCGAGTAATAAAGGCAGCATGGACGTCTCCTCAAGGCAGTCGCCGATTCTAGCGGGGCGACCGGCTGACGCACAGGGCTGAATTTCCTTTGACATGGCTGGGTGCATCCCTATAATGCTGCGCCTATGTTGAATGACCCGATTCCACCTCACGTTGACCCGCGCAAATTGGCAGATCGTGGCACTTCCCTTCAAGGTGAATTGCCGCTGGCCGATTTGGAGAGACTCTGCGACCCGCTTTCCGACAGTGTCGGTACGGTGCAGGCCAAATTCGTTTTTGAACGAGATGAGCGTAAGGCTGTGGTAATCCACAGTTTTATCGACACCGAAGTCAAAATGGTTTGCCAGCGTTGTCTTGAGCTGGTCACCCTGCCGATCCACAGCGAGTGCAGTTATGCTGTGGTGAAGGAGGGTGCGAATACCCAGTCGTTGCCGAAAGGTTATGACGTGCTGGAACTGGGCGAAGATCCTTTGGATCTGCATGCACTGATCGAGGAGGAGCTTTTGCTCGCCTTGCCCATTGTGCCTGCTCATCATCCGGAAGAATGCCAGCAGCCGGCGGGCCTCGATGACGAGCCCGAACCGAGCGAGGACGAGGTAACGCGGTCCAACCCGTTCAGTGTATTGGCGCAGTTAAAGCGTGACCCAAACGTTTAGGAGTTAATCAATTATGGCTGTTCAGCAGAACAAAAAATCCCGCTCCGCCCGTGACATGCGCCGTTCGCACGACGCTCTCGAGGCAAGCACCCTGTCCGTAGAAAAGACCACCGGTGAAGTTCACCTGCGTCACCACGTATCGCCAGAAGGCGTTTACCGTGGCCGTAAAGTGATCGACAAGGGCGCTGACGAGTAATCACTTGTCTGCTCAAGTCATCGCGATTGACGCAATGGGCGGGGACTTCGGTCCCCGCAGCATTGTTCAGGCTTGCATTGCCAGCCTGTCTGCTACGCCCTCGCTGCACCTGACCCTCGTCGGTCAACCCTCCTTACTTGAAGAACTGATTGCTGGCCATCCGGCAGTGGATCGCGCGCGCCTGACGATTACGCCGGCCAGCGAAACCATCGGAATGGATGAAAAGCCTGCGACCGCCTTGCGTGGCAAACCTGATTCCTCGATGCGGGTGGCCCTGGAGCTGTTACGCGATGGCAAGGTGCAAGCCTGTGTCAGTGCGGGGAACACCGGGGCCTTGATGGCGTTGTCGCGGTATGTGCTCAAGACGCTGCCCGGTATTGATCGGCCGGCGATGGTGGCGGCAATTCCGACGCAGAAGGGCTATTGCCAGTTGCTGGACCTGGGCGCGAACGTCGATTGCAGCGCCGAGCACCTGTTCCAGTTCGCCGTGATGGGCGCGGTGGCCGCCGAAGCGCTGGGCGTGGCCCGGCCGCGGGTGGCCCTGCTGAACATTGGCACCGAAGACATCAAGGGCAACCAGCAGGTCAAGTTGGCGGCTACGTTGCTGCAGGGCGCGCGGGGCTTGAATTACATCGGCTTTGTCGAAGGTGATGGTTTGTACCGGGGCGAAGCGGATGTGGTGGTATGCGATGGGTTTGTTGGCAATATCCTGCTTAAATCCAGCGAAGGCCTGGCGACCATGATCGCCGCGCGTATTGAAGCGTTGTTCAGGCGAAACCTGGCGTCGCGTGTGGTCGGCGCCCTGGCATTGCCGTTGATGCGCCGCTTGCAGGCTGACCTGGCCCCGGCACGGCACAATGGCGCCAGCTTTCTCGGTTTGCAGGGCATCGTGGTGAAAAGCCATGGCTCGGCGGGGGTGGAAGGCTTTCAAAGTGCGATTGCGCGTGCGGTGATCGAAATCCAGGAAAACCTGCCGCAGCGTTTGCACGGCCGGCTTGAGGATTTGTTGTCTTAGGCGAATCGGCCCGGGAATGCTTAAATGTGACCGGCCAGTTCAATTGACCATCCAATCTGTCAGTTTCGTTCGCTCCCACCGTAGGAGCGACCATTTTTTGACGACCAGATCATTAGGGGCTTGTTACATGTCTACATCCCTCGCATTCGTCTTTCCAGGGCAGGGTTCGCAGTCCCTCGGCATGTTGGCCGAGCTGGGCGCGCAATATCCGCTGGTTCTGGAAACCTTCAAGGAAGCTTCCGATGCCCTGGGTTACGACCTGTGGGCACTGACCCAGCAAGGGCCGGAAGAGCAACTCAATCAAACCGACAAAACCCAGCCGGCCATCCTGACCGCTTCGATCGCCCTGTGGCGCTTGTGGTTGGCAGAAGGTGGCGCGCGCCCGGCATTCGTTGCCGGCCACAGCCTGGGTGAATACAGTGCATTGGTTGCCGCGGGCAGCTTGACCCTGGCCGAAGCGGTCAAGTTGGTCGAGCGTCGGGGGCAGTTGATGCAAGAAGCCGTTCCGGCCGGGCAGGGCGGCATGGCCGCGATCCTGGGCCTGGACGATGCTGTGGTGATCGAGGCTTGCGCCGAAGCCGCCCAGGGCGAAGTGGTCAGTGCGGTCAACTTCAACTCCCCGGGCCAGGTGGTGATCGCCGGCGCCAAGGCTGCCGTTGAGCGCGCCATCGAAGGTTGCAAGGCCCGTGGCGCCAAGCGTGCGCTACCCTTGCCGGTGAGCGTGCCGTCCCACTGCGAGCTGATGCGCCCGGCCGCCGAGCGTTTTGCCGAGTCCATCAATGCGATCGACTGGCAGGCGCCGCAGATTCCGTTGGTACAGAACGTCAGCGCCGCCGTGGCTGCCGACCTCGGCACCCTCAAGCGCGACCTGCTGGAGCAGCTCTATAAGCCTGTGCGTTGGGTTGAATCGGTCCAGGCTCTGGCTGCCAACGGCGCCACCGAGTTGGTCGAGTGTGGCCCGGGCAAAGTCCTGGCCGGCCTCAACAAGCGCTGTGCCGACGGCGTGTCGACTGCCAACCTGAATACCCCGGATGCCTTCGCTGCCGCGCGCGCGGCACTGGCCTGATCCCCACACTTAGGAGAAGCCTGCATGAGTCTGCAAGGTAAAGTTGCACTGGTCACCGGCGCAAGCCGTGGCATTGGCCAGGCGATCGCCCTGGAATTGGGCCGTCAGGGCGCGGTCGTGATCGGCACCGCCACTTCCGCTTCGGGCGCCGAGCGTATCGCCGCGACCCTGAAGGAAAACGGCGTTCAGGGCACTGGCCTTGAGCTGAACGTGACCAGCGATGAGTCCGTGGCTGCCGTACTGGCTGAAATCACTGCACAGTTCGGCGCTCCGTCGATCCTGGTAAACAACGCCGGCATCACCCGCGACAACCTGATGATGCGTATGAAAGACGACGAGTGGTACGACGTGGTCGACACCAACTTGAACAGTCTGTTTCGCTTGTCCAAGGGCGTTTTGCGCGGCATGACCAAGGCGCGTTGGGGCCGAATTATCAATATTGGCTCCGTAGTGGGTGCCATGGGCAACGCAGGCCAAGTAAACTATGCCTCCGCCAAGGCCGGCCTGGAAGGTTTCAGCCGTGCACTGGCGCGTGAGGTCGGTTCGCGGTCGATTACGGTCAACTCGGTGGCCCCTGGGTTCATCGACACCGATATGACCCGTGAACTGCCTGAGGCGCAGCGTGAAGCCTTGCTGACGCAGATTCCGCTGGGCCGTCTGGGCCAGGCTCAAGAGATCGCGAATGTGGTCTCTTTCCTGGCATCCGACGGTGCGGCATACGTGACTGGGGCTACAATCCCGGTGAACGGCGGGATGTACATGAGTTAAATTGTGACGGATCGCTTCAAAAAAATGTCATACGAGCTGTCTAAAATCCGTTATAAAGCTGCAACTTAATTTATAGGCAGGTGGCCGACTGGGTACAGGGTGAAGCTTTCAGTTGAAAAGCTGAAATGGCTTTCTATACACTTACCCACTGGCCAGCTGCCTGAATTTGTCCATTAGGAGTTAAACAAGGTATGAGCACCATCGAAGAGCGCGTCAAGAAAATCGTCGCCGAGCAACTGGGCGTTAAGGAAGAAGAAGTGGTCAACACTGCTTCCTTCGTAGAAGACCTGGGTGCCGATTCCCTTGACACCGTTGAGCTGGTGATGGCTCTGGAAGAGGAATTCGAGACCGAAATCCCGGACGAAGAAGCTGAAAAAATCACTACTGTTCAAGCTGCTATCGACTACGTTACTGCCCACCAGGCGTAATAGTTTGTAGTCGTCGCTTGCTGTCAGGGAAAAACCGCACTGCTGTAACGGCGTGCGGTTTTTTCTTTAGCTCTGATGAAAAGTAAGCGATGAAGCAAAAGTGTCGTCATTAGAAAAAGGAGAGTGCTGTGTCGCGTAGACGCGTCGTAGTCACCGGTATGGGTATGTTGTCGCCACTGGGCACGGATGTGCCGAGCAGTTGGCAGGGCATTCTGGCTGGCCGCAGTGGTATTGGTCTGATCGAACACACGGACCTTTCTGCCTATTCCACCCGTTTTGGCGGCTCGGTAAAGGGTTTCAATGTCGAGGAGTACCTCTCGGTCAAGGAATCCCGCAAGCTCGACCTGTTCATTCAATACGGCCTGGCAGCCGGTTTTCAGGCAGTGCGTAACGCCGGCCTGGAAGTCACCGACGCCAACCGTGACCGCATCGGCGTGGCCATGGGGTCGGGTATTGGCGGTTTGACCAATATCGAAGAAACCAGCCGCACATTGCACGATTCCGGCCCTCGTCGAATTTCACCGTTCTTCGTGCCGGGCTCGATCATCAATATGATTTCCGGTTTCCTGTCCATCCATCTGGGGGCACAGGGGCCTAACTACGCCATCGCCACGGCGTGCACCACCGGCACGCACTGCATCGGCATGGCGGCGCGCAACATCGCCTATGACGAAGCCGACGTGATGATCGCCGGCGGCGCCGAAATGGCGGCCTGCGGCCTGGGCATGGGCGGCTTTGGCGCGTCTCGCGCACTGTCGACCCGCAATGACGAACCGACCCGTGCCAGCCGTCCGTGGGACAAGGGCCGTGACGGTTTCGTACTGTCCGACGGCGCCGGTGCCCTGGTACTGGAAGAGCTGGAGCACGCCAAGGCGCGCGGTGCCACCATCTATGCCGAGCTGATCGGCTTCGGCATGAGCGGTGACGCCTACCACATGACCTCGCCACCGTCCGACGGTGCCGGTGCTGCCCGCTGCATCGCCAATGCCCTGCGTGACGCGAAGGTCAATGCCAACCAGGTGCAGTACATCAATGCCCATGGCACTTCGACTCCGACGGGTGACCTGGCGGAAGCCGAGGCGATCAAGTCGGTGTTTGGCGAACACGCCTACAAGCTGGCAGTCAGCTCGACCAAGTCCATGACCGGCCACCTGTTGGGTGCGGCGGGCGCGGTTGAGGCGATCTTCAGCGTAATGGCCATCAAGGATCAGGTCGCGCCGCCGACCATCAACCTCGATGAGCCGGACGAAGGTTGCGATCTGAACTTCGTGCCCCACGAAGCGCAACCCATGCCGATCGATGTGGCGATCTCCAACTCGTTCGGTTTTGGTGGCACCAACGGTTCCCTGGTGTTCCGCCGGTTCGCCGAGTGATGCACAGCTGGGTCGACGGTCAGCCAGCGGGCAGCGTGCCTCTGAAAGATCGCGGCCTGGCGTATGGCGACGGGCTGTTCGAGACCATCGCCGTCAGGGCCGGTCAACCTGCGTTGCTCGACCGCCACCTGCAACGCCTGGATGAGGGGTGCAGGCGGTTGGCGCTGGTTGCGGATCAGTCACTGATCCGCAGCGAAGTGCTGGCGTATGCCGCCGCCCTCGGCGACGGCGTTCTCAAGTTGATCCTTACCCGCGGCGACAGCCTGCGCGGTTACGGCATCAACCCTGGCGCTCCCGTGCGCCGTATCTTGCAGGGCAGTCCGCCCGCATCCTATCCCCCGGCCCATGGACTTGAAGGTGTCCGCCTGTTTCCGTGCGCCACCCGTTTGGCCGAACAGCCATTACTGGCAGGGCTCAAGCACCTCAACCGCCTGGAGCAGGTGATCGCTCGCGCCGAGTGGCAGGACGCCGAGCATGCCGAAGGTTTGATGCTGGATATGTCCGGTCGCGTGATCGAAGGCGTGTTCAGCAACCTGTTCCTGGTATGCGACGGCGGGTTGCTGACCGCTGATCTGAATCGTTGCGGGGTTGCCGGGGTCATGCGCGCTGAGGTTTTGGCCCAGGCGCAGGTACTGGGCCTCCCTGTTACCGTGGCCGACATCAGCCTGGAGCAGTTGCGGCAGGCTGACGAAGTGTTTGTGTGCAACAGCGTTTATGGCATTTGGCCGGTGCGTGGCTGCGCTGCGATGAGCTGGTCGGTTGGGCCGCTCACCCGTAAACTGCAGGGCATTGTTCGCGCACTATTGGATATTTGAGTTGATACGAAAACTGCTTTTATTGCTGCTGATAGGCTTGGTCTCGGCAGGCATTGTGCTGGGCTTTTCGGCCTGGAAGCTCGATTCTGCCCTGAAACAACCCCTGAAGCTGAGCCAGGAGCAATTGCTGGATGTACCGGCCGGGGCAACCCCGACGGGCACCTTCAATCGCCTGGAGGCCGAGGGTGTGCTTGACGGTGCCTTCTGGCTGCGCCTGTACTGGCGTTTCAACCTTGACGGCCAGCCACTGCACAGCGGCGAATACCGCATGACCCCTGGCCTGACTGCTGAAGGCTTGATCGGTCTATGGCAGCGTGGCGAAGTGGTGCAATACAGCCTGACGCTGGTCGAAGGCTGGAATTTCCGCCAGGTGCGTGCGGCGTTGGCCAAGCACGAAAAAATTGTGCAGACCCTGTCCGGCCTGAGCGACAAGGAAGTGATGGAAAAACTCGGCCACCCGGACGTGTTTCCAGAAGGGCGCTTCTTCCCGGACACCTATCGCTTCGTGCGCGGCATGACCGACGTCGAATTCCTGAAAAAAGCCTACAACCGCCTGGACGATGTACTCGCTCAGGAGTGGAGCAAGCGGGCTGCCGATGCACCTTACACCGATCCCTATCAAGCGCTGATCATGGCCTCGCTGGTGGAGAAAGAGACCGGGGTGCCGGAGGAGCGGGGGCAGATTGCCGGGGTGTTCGTGCGGCGCATGAAGATGGGCATGCTGCTGCAGACCGACCCGACGGTGATCTACGGCCTGGGCGAACGCTACACCGGCAAGCTGACGCGGGCGCATCTCAAGGAGGCCAACCCGTACAACACCTACATGGTCGCCGGCCTGCCGCCGACGCCGATCGCCATGGTCGGCCGCGAGGCCATCCACGCGGCGTTGAACCCGGTGCCGGGTAGCAGCCTGTATTTTGTTGCGCGTGGCGATGGCAGCCATATTTTTTCCGATGACTTGGATGCGCATAATGCGGCCGTGCGTGAGTTTCAACTCAAGCGCCGTGCCGACTATCGCTCCAGCCCGGCGCCGGTGATCAAGCCGCCGCAAGACACAACGCCACCGGCCGATGCGCCCACTGAGCCCGCGCCGGACACCGCCGCGCCGCAAAGCCTGCAATGACTCTGACTAAGGACTGCCTGTGACTGGCTTGTTTATTACCCTGGAAGGCCCGGAAGGTGCCGGCAAAAGCACCAATCGCGATTACCTGGCCGAACGGCTGCGCGCAGAGGGCATCGAGGTTGTGCTGACCCGTGAGCCAGGGGGCACGCCGCTGGCCGAACGCATTCGTGAAGTGTTGTTGGCGCCGGGTGAAGAACAGATGAACCCGGACACCGAGCTATTGCTGGTATTCGCCGCCCGTGCCCAGCACCTGGCCGAAGTGATTCGCCCGGCGCTGGCACGCGGTGCCGTGGTGATCTGCGACCGTTTCACCGACTCCACCTATGCCTATCAGGGCGGCGGCCGGGGTTTGTCGGTGGAGCGCATCGCCACGCTGGAAACGTTCGTGCAAGGCGATTTGCGCCCTGACCTGACCCTGGTGTTCGACCTGCCGGTTGAAGTCGGCCTGGCGCGGGCCAGCGCCCGTGGTCGCCTGGACCGTTTCGAACTGGAAGGCCGCACCTTTTTTGATGCCGTGCGCACGGCGTTCCTCAAGCGCGCCGCCGCCGAGCCTGCGCGTTACTATTTGCTGGACGCGGCGCAGCCCCTGACTCAAGTGCAACACGCCATCGATGCGCTGTTGCCTGCATTGCTGGAGCGCACCCGTGGCTGAAGCCTACCCCTGGCAGGATAGCCTCTGGCAGCAATTGGCCGGTCGTGCCCAGCACGCCCACGCCTACCTGCTGCACGGGCCGGCAGGTATCGGCAAGCGTGATCTGGCCGAGCGTTTGATGGCGAGCCTGTTGTGCCAGCAACCGGTCAACCTGGACGCCTGCGGCGTATGCAAGTCCTGCCTGTTGCTAAAGGCAGGCAGCCACCCGGATAACTACCTGCTGGAACCCGAGGAAGCCGACAAGGCGATCAAGGTCGACCAGGTGCGCGACCTCGTCAGCTTCGTGGTGCAGACCGCACAGATGGGCGGGCGCAAGGTGGTCTTGATCGAGCCGGTGGAGGCCATGAACATCAACGCCGCCAACGCCTTGCTCAAGAGCCTGGAAGAACCGTCCGGCGATACGGTACTGCTGTTGGTCAGCCATCAGTCCAGCCGTTTGCTGCCGACCATTCGCAGTCGTTGCGTGCAGCAGGCATGCCCATTGCCGAGTGAGGCGATGAGCCTTGAGTGGCTGGCGCAGGCACTGCCGGACTGTTCCGCGGATGAGCGGGTCGAGCTGTTGACCCTGGCCGCCGGTTCCCCTTTGGCCGCCGTCAAGCTGCAGGCCCAGGGCGTGCGTGAGCAGCGGGCGCTGGTGGTGGATGGGGTGAAGAAACTGCTCAAGCAGGAACTCTCGGCCACCCAGCTGGCTGAAAGCGCCTGGAAGGATGTTCCCCTGCTGCTGCTGTTCGACTGGTTCTGCGACTGGTCGAGCCTGATCCTGCGCTACCAGTTGACCCAGGATGAAAGCGGCCTGGGGCTGCCCGATATGCGCAAAGTTGTGCAGTACCTCGCGCAGAAAAGTGCGCAGGACAAGGTACTGAATATCCAGGACTGGATTCTCGCTCAGCGCCAGAAGGTCCTCGGCAAGGCCAACCTCAACCGTGTGCTGTTGCTCGAAGCGCTGCTGGTGCAATGGGCCGGTCTGCTCGGCCGTCGTTAATTTCCGTGGCTGACGGGTGTATCGTTGGCCAGACACTTATCGTGACTCAAGTTGTAACTTCCTATGCTCGTAGATTCCCATTGCCACCTTGATCGACTCGACCTCGCCCAGCACGGCGGCTCCCTTGACGCTGCCCTTGAAGCGGCGCGCCAGCGCGGGGTAGGGCACTTCCTGTGTATTGGCGTCAGCGCCGATAACGCCGCCGACGTCAAGGCCCTGGCCGAGCGTTACGCCGATGTGGATTGCTCGGTGGGTATCCACCCGCTGGACCTCAAGCCCGGCGAAGCGCCGGCCCTCGATTGGTTGCTGAGTGAACTCAACCACCCGCGCGTGGTGGCCATCGGCGAGACCGGGCTGGATTACCACTACGAGCCTGAAGCGGCCGAATTGCAGCAAGCGTCGTTCCGCCTGCACCTGCAAGCCGCCCGGCAAACCGCCAAGCCGGTGATTGTCCATACCCGTGGCGCCCGCGCCGACACCCTGGCCTTGCTGCGCGAAGCCGCATTGCCCCAGGCGGGTGTGCTGCATTGCTTCACTGAAGATTGGGACATGGCCAAGGCCGCTCTGGACCTGGGTTTCTACATCTCCCTGTCAGGCATCGTCACCTTCCGCAATGCTGACGCTTTGCGTGACGTGGCGCGCCAAGTGCCGGCCGACCGCCTGCTGGTGGAGACCGATTCGCCGTACCTGGCGCCGATTCCCCATCGTGGCAAACCGAACCTGCCGGAGTATGTGCGCGACGTGGCGGATTATCTGGCGATGCTGCGCGGCGAGTCCTACGAGCGTTTTGCCGAACAGACTACCGAGAATTTCCGGCGCCTGTTTCCGTTGGCTCACGTCGCTGTGTAAGAGGCTTAAACGGCAGGCAAAAAAAACCCGGGTTCTGGGGGGTGAATCCGGGCTAAGACCATTAGGAGTAAACAAGGGTACGCAGTCCGTCGGTACCCGGGTCGACGCGCCACTTGGGGGAGATGCCACGCCGACAGTTGAAGTATTGATCACTATCCTATTCAGTCCAGTCGGATCTGATCGTTTTTTAAACAGATTTGGAATACACGCGCTTCCCTTGAGTTCTCATTGGGTTGATGGGCAGGTGCAGATGTTGCGTATTATTTCTGACTGATATCGGTAAAAACGTTGGCGTGCTGAAAGTTTAGTGCGGAGCGGGTTCACATAGGCGTTGCCCAACGACCGTTCAGTCGGGATAATCCCTCGAACCGGGTAAATCGTATCGCCAGGTATCCCTGGCCCTGCGCAACCCTTCACCTATTCACTCTGCAGACCTTTTCCTCATGCAAAAAGAACCCCGTAAGGTCCGTGAGTTTCGCCGCCGCGAGCAGGAAATTCTCGACACCGCACTCAAGCTGTTCCTCGAACAAGGTGAAGACAGCGTCACCGTCGAGATGATTGCGGATGCCGTGGGTATCGGCAAAGGCACCATCTACAAGCACTTCAAGTCCAAGGCCGAGATTTACCTGCGTCTGATGCTCGACTACGAGCGCGACTTGAACGAGCTGTTGCACTCGGCCGACGTGGACAAGGACAAGGAAGCCCTGTCCCGGGCCTACTTCGAGTTCCGCATGCGCGACCCGCAGCGTTATCGCCTGTTCGACCGCCTGGAAGAAAAGGTGGTCAAGGGGCATCAGGTGCCGGAAATGGTCGAGGAGCTGCACAAGATCCGTGCCTCGAACTTCGAACGCCTGACCTTGCTGATCAAGGGCCGCATCAGCGAAGGCAAGCTTGAAGATGTGCCGCCCTATTTCCACTACTGCGCCGCCTGGGCGTTGGTGCACGGCGCCGTGGCGCTGTATCACTCGCCGTTCTGGAGTAATGTGCTGGAAGATCAGGAAGGCTTTTTCCAGTTCTTGATGGACATCGGTGTGCGCATGGGCAATAAGCGCAAACACTCGACGGACCTGCCGCCCGCACTCTGATGATTTTCTGCCTGGCGCGGTATCCCGGGAATATACTCAGGCAGGGATCTTGCTAAAAGCTGATTATTGAGTCAGCTTCTAGCGCGCCCACATTATCCTCTGCCGGAGTGATCCATGATCGTTGATCGTCAAGGCAGGCGGTTTCGCAATTTGCGGATCAGCCTGACTTCAGCCTGCAATTATGCGTGTACCTATTGCGTGCCCAATGGCAAGCGATTGGTGGCTGCCCAGGATGAACTCTCGGCTGAGGCGATGGCGCGTGGCGTGGCCTACCTGATCGAAGCGGCGGGCATCGACCGCCTGCGTATCACCGGCGGCGAGCCGTTGGTCAGCCCCAAGCTGGAAGCCTTCATGGGCGCGGTAGGGCAGATGGGCTTGAGTGACATCAGCCTGACCACCAACGGCCAGTTGCTCGCGCGCAAACTGCCGCTGTTGCTGGATGCCGGTATCCGGCGCATCAACGTCTCCCTCGATACCCTGGACGCCGACGCCTTTCGCAGCATTGCCCGTGGCGGCGACCTGGCCAGCGTGCTCGCCGGTATGGACCAGGCCCGTGCGGCCGGGATCAAGATCAAGGTCAATATGGTGCCACTGCGCGGGCAGAACCTGGACCAGGTGATGCCGCTGCTCGACTACTGCCTGGAGCGTGGCTACGAGCTGCGCTTTATCGAGCTGATGCGCATGGGCCACCTGGCCAAGGACTCCAACGCGTTCCTGCAGCAATTTGTCAGCCTGCAGCAACTGCTCAGCCTGATCGGCGAACATCACGACTATCTGCAGGCCGATGCCCCCGTGGATGCTACGGCGGTGCGTTATGAGGTGCCGGGCAAAGGCTTCTTCGGTGTGATCGCCAATGAAAGCGTACCGTTTTGCCGCACGTGTTCGCGACTGCGGCTGTCCTCTACCGGTTGGTTGCATGGTTGCCTGTCGTCGAGTAACCGGCATTACATCGGTGACCTGCTGGACAAGCCGCGCCACCAGGCTTTGCCGGCCCTGCAAGGCTTGTTGATGAAAGCCCTGGGCGACAAGCAGGAAGTCGCCTTCTCCGGCGGCGCGACAATCATGAAGATCATTGGCGGCTAACCCACCCCCAGGGCAACCCAACACCCGATGTGGGAGGGGCGGTGCGACGATTCGACTTGCTCCCGATAGGCCGCGCAGCGGCCTCAAAAATGGGCCTGCTACGCAGTCCATCGGGAGCAAGCCCCCTCCCACATTTGTTATGTGTTGCTACCAAATGGCGCAAAACCTGCATCTGACCCCCATTCGCCGGTTTTCCGTCACCGGCTTCTGGAGGATTAGGATGCGTAGTCTGGTTTTGTTGCTGGCGTCGTTGACGCTGAGTGGTTGCATGACCGTCAGCGATATGGCCGAAGGCACCCGTTATCAGATGAGCGACGCCGGGTTGCTGGACCACAGTGATACACGCCGTACGGCCTCGGTTCGCATACAGCCGGACTCCTTTGTCTTTATCGCCCAGGGCGCCTTTGTGCCGCCGGGCAGCGCCTACCCGCGCCCCAACGTGGTGGCCGAGGAAGCCTTCAATGGCTTCGTCGAGTATTTCCCCATGGTGCGCCGCGCCCGCAAGCCGGAAGGGCTCGAACAAGCCATGGCTGAGGCGCGGGCCGCAGGGGCGCATTACCTGTTGTATTGCCGCTTTGCGGCAGCCGATGACCGTATCGGCAATGCCGATGAGTGGACCGATCAGCAGGCCCTGGACCGGCTGGGCCTGGACAGCGGGGTGATCCAGATCATGTTGATCGAGACCAGCACCCAGTATTTGATTGATACTGCACGCATTCGCAGTCGTGGCGGTTTACTGACGTTCCACGACAACAAGCCAGAAGATCTGATTGCCCGCCCGCTGGCGCAGTACGCCCGAGGCTTGCTGGGTATGAGCAATCAGTAAGAGCAGGAGAACCCGATGACCGATTCCGCCAAGGCCAATGATCTGTTGGCCCAACTGCCCAAGGGTAAGGGACCGGCGCCAGTGCACCTGTGGAGTCCGGATTTCTGCGGCCACATCGACATGCGCATCGCCCGCGACGGCACCTGGTTTTATCAGGGCACGCCGATTGGGCGTAAGCCGATGGTCAAGTTGTTCTCCAACATCATCCGCCGTGACGGTGACGAGTACTTTCTGGTCACGCCCGTGGAAAAGGTCGGCATCCGCGTCGATGACGCGCCGTTTGTCGCGTTGACCCTGGAGGTGCAAGGGCAGGGCGAAGACCAGGTGCTGCGCTTTACGACCAATGTCGACGAGCAGATCGACGCCGGCCTCGAACACCCGTTGCGGGTGGTGATCGATCCGGTCACCCAGGAACCGGCCCCCTATCTGCGGGTACGTACCAACCTGGAGGCCCTCGTGCATCGCAACGCGTTCTATCAATTGGTCGAGCTGGCGGTCAGCCGCCCGATCAACGGTCAGAACTGGCTGGGAGTCTGGAGCGGCGGGGAGTTTTTCCCCATTGGCCTGGAACCCTGAGGCGCGTTTTTTCATCTCCCTGAAATAATTTGCTTGCGGGAAACCGGCGCTTTCGGCTATCAATTTGTACATGATTAAACATGTTCGATTTGATAAGAAAAAACGCGTCGTCGACGAACTCATCCGCCGGATCGAGGCTGGAGTGATGGCCGACGGTTTCCTGCTCCCCGGCGAGCACCAGTTGGCCGAAGAGTTCGCGGTCAGCCGCGGCACCCTGCGCGAAGCGCTGGCCGAACTCAAGCGGCGCAACTACATCGCCACCCAGAGCGGTGTCGGCTCCATCGTCACCTTTGACGGCATGGCGCTCGACCAACGCAGCGGGTGGGCCCAGGCCCTGGCCGATACGGGCGCGCAGGTGACCACCGATATCCTGCGCCTGGAAGCCGTAACCCGTCCTGACCTGCTCAGCCGTTTCGGCAGCGACCAGTTCATTGCGCTCGACCGCCTGCGCCGCACCCCCGATGGTATCGCGGTGTCCCTGGAGCGCTCGTTGATGCCTGCTTGCGGTGGTTTGGAAAGTTTGCCCAGTGTCGGCCTGATCGATAACTCACTGACCATCACCTTGGCAGCCTTTGGCTACATAGGCGCCAACGGCGACCAATGGATCGGCGCCGAAGCCTTGAGTGACGACGATGCCGAGTTGCTCGGGCGACCCGCCGGCTGCGTGTTTCTCAAAGCCGCGCGTACCACTTATGACCGTCGCGAGCGTTTCATGGAATATGTCGAAAGCTGGCTGGACCCTCTGCATTTTCGTCTGCACCTGCAGTTTGGAGCGTCGAAATGAGCCCGCAAGACCGCGCGCTTGGCGCCTTCTATGGCTTGGCCCTGGGCGATGCCTTGGGGATGCCCACCCAGTCCCTGAGCCGCGAGCAAGTGCGCACGCAATTTGGTGCAATCACCGCTCTGCAAGATGCTCACGCCGACCAGCCTATCGCCCCGAACATGCCGGCCGGTTCGATTACGGATGACACCGAGCAAGCGATCCTGGTCGGTGAGTTACTGGTCGAAGGCCAGGGCAGGATCGACCCCCAGGTGCTCGCCCAACGCCTGATCGACTGGGAAGCAGCCATGCGCGCCAAGGGCTCCCAGGATTTGCTCGGCCCGTCGACCAAGCGCGCGATCGAGATGATCCTCGCCGGCCACACGCCGCAAGAGTCCGGACGCTACGGCACCACCAATGGTGCGGCCATGCGTATTACGCCGGTGGGCATTGCCGCCGACATCCGCGACCCGGCGCAGTTTATCCAGGCGGTGATCCAGGCGTGCCAGGTCACCCATAACACCACGCTGGGCATCTCCAGTGCGGCGGCGGTGGCGGCGGTGGTGTCGGCCGGCATCAACGGCGTGGACCTGGGTGAAGCCTTGAACATCGGCGTCCAGATCGCCCAACAAGCGCAGGACCATGGCTATTGGGTGGCTGGCGGACGCATTTCCACGCGGATCAGTTGGGCGCGCACCTTGAGCGTGGGCAGTGGCGACAAGGCGCTGTTCGCCGACTTGCTTTATGAGTTGATCGGCACCTCCGTGGCGTCCCAGGAATCGGTAGTGGTGTCGTTCGCCTTGGCCCAGCAAGTGGCGGTGGGTGATATGAGCGCATTCGAAGCCCTGTGCCTGGCCGCCAGCCTCGGCGGCGACACCGACACCATCGCCGCGATGCTCGGCGCCATGCTCGGCGCGTGCCTGGGGTTGCAGTGTTGGCCTGAGGCGATGATTGAACAGGTGAAGGTCGTCAATCGTCTGGATCTACAGCCTTTGGTCACAGCCTTGCTCGCCATGCGCTAAGCGCCGCAGGCAAACCTGTGGGAGGGGGCTTGCTCCCGATAGCGGTGGGTCAGTTGATACATCAGGTGGCTGACCCACCACCATCGGGAGCAAGCCCCCTCCCACATGAATAAAACAACCATAACAATACCGGCACCAGGAGCTCCCCATGAGCAGCACTTCTTCCGGCCAGAGCGCCGGGCAACTGGAAACACGCGGCATCGAGCCCGTCCCTGAGAGCGAGTGCAACGGCCATCCGCTGCAACTGTTCTGGGTCTGGTTCGCGGCCAATATCAGCATCCTCGGCTTGCCGCTTGGGGCGACCCTGGTGGCGTTCCGTGGCTTGTCCATCTGGCAGGCGATCATTGTCGCCATCCTCGGCGCTGCCGGCTCCTTTGCGGTCGTGGGCATTATCTCGATCGCCGGGCGTCGTGGCCGGGCGCCCAGCCTGACCTTGTCCCGCGCCATCTTCGGCGTGCGCGGCAATATCGGCCCTACGGTGGTGTCGCTGATGTCGCGCCTGGGCTGGGAAACCGTCAACACCACCACGGCGGCCTTTGTGTTGCTGTCGTTGTGTTCGATCCTGTTCCAGTCGCCGGTCGAAGCGAAAAGCGCACCCGTGCTGACCTTGATCTTCATCGCGATTTTCGTGTTGCTGACCTTGTCGGTTTCCGGCCTCGGGCATGCGACGTTGCTGGTGATCCAGAAGTGGGCCACCTACGTGTTTGGCGCCTTGAACATTCTGGTGGGTGGCTTCCTCTGTGCCACCATCGACTGGAGCGCGGTATTCAATGCCACGCCGGCACCGCTGAGCGCGATGATCATCGGCGTCGGCACCATGGCCGCCGGTACCGGGATCGGTTGGGCCAACGCGGGGGCCGACATGTCGCGCTACCAGCATCGCAGCGTCAAGGCCGCGCGCCTGGTGGCGTCCGCCGCGTTTGGCGCGGGGATTCCGCTGGTGCTGTTGATCACTCTCGGGGGGCTGTTGTCGGTGGGTAATCATGACCTGGCCTCGGCCACCGACCCGATCATTGCGATCCGCGACATGTTGCCGACCTGGATGGCCGTGCCCTACCTGATCACCGCCTTTGGCGGGCTGCTGCTGTCGAACAACCTCTCGGTGTACTCGGCCGGGCTCACTACCTTGACCCTCGGCCTCAAGGTCAAGCGCGTGCATGCGGTGATCGTCGACATCGTGGCGATCTTCGCCGGCTCGATTTACTTCATGCTGATCGCCGACAGTTTCTATGGCCCGTTCATCACCTTCATCTCGCTGCTGGCGGTGCCGATTACCGCGTGGGTCGGGATTTTCGTGGTGGACTTGATCCACCGTCACTACTACAGCGCCAAAGACTTGCTGGACGTGAGCCCAAGCAGTGCCTACTGGTATCGCGGTGGCGTGGAGTGGCGTGCGTTCGGCGCCTGGGCCGTGGCGATTGTGCTGGGCTTCAGCTTCACCACTATCGGTACCACCGCCGAAAACATCTGGTTCGCCGGGCCGTTGTCCGACTCCTGGCTGGGCCATAACGGCCTGGGCTGGATCGTCACCTTCCTGGTGGCCGGCGGGACCTATGCGGTACTGGGCGGCGCGGCCGACCGTCGCCCCGCGTTACTTGTCGAGAACCACAATGCCTAGATTGCTGCACACCGGCCAGGTCATCGTCGATCTGGTCATGGCCCTGGATACCTTGCCTGCGCCGGGTGGCGATGTCTTGGCGCAATCGGCCAGCTTTGAAACCGGTGGTGGCTTCAATGTCATGGCCGCCGCTCGACGTAATGGGCTGGCGGCGGTCTATCTGGGCCGACACGGTGACGGACGTTTTGGCGACTTGGCCCGTGCGGCGATGCAGGCCGAGGGCATTGAGATGGCCCTTGCTGCCAGTGCGGGCAAGGACACCGGTTTGTGCGTGTGCCTGACCGAAGCCACCACCGAGCGCACCTTCATCTCCCATATCGGCGTCGAGGGCGAATTGAGCGCCGAGGACTTGGCCAGGGTTCAACCGCAGCTGGACGACTACGTGTACGTCAGCGGCTACAGCTTGTTGCTGGAGGGCAAGGCGCAGCCGCTGGTGGACTGGTTGCTGGCGCTGCCCCGGGCGATCACGGTGGTGTTTGACCCTGGCCCGCTGGTAAAGACGCGAGACTCGGCCCCGATGCGTGCACTGTTGCCGCGTATCGATATCTGGACCAGCAATGGTCCCGAAGCCCTGGCATTTACCGGTGCGCCGCAGATTGCAGGCGCATTGCCACAGCTGAGCCGACTCCTGCCTGCCGGAGCATTGCTGGTGGTACGCGATGGGCCGAATGGATGCTGGGTCGGGCGCTCGGGAGCAGTGGAGCAGGTGCCCGGTTTCAAAGTCCAGGCCGTGGACAGTAACGGCGCTGGGGATGCGCATGCGGGCGTGTTGATTGCCGGCTTGGCCAATGGCTTGAATCCTGTCTCGGCAGCACGACGGGCGAATGCCGCCGCGGCATTGGCGGTAACGCGCTGGGGGCCGGCGACGTCTCCCGGCACCGCTGAAGTCGACGCATTAGTCACGCAATAAATGGGGGAGGGGGCATGCCCCTCCCTTATCTGGAACGGCTTTGGAACTGCGCTCAGCCCGCTTTACGCAGCGCTTCGATCAATTGATCCTTGCGCATGCTCGACCGACCAGGAATATCCTTGGCCCGCGCTTCCTTCAACAAGCTCTCCTTGGTCTGGGTTTCCAGCGAAGCACGGCTGCCGCGCGGGTGTCCCTGACGCGAGGCGGCGGCGCGCTTGGCCGACTCATGCCGGTCCTCGGCTTTCTGGGCAGAGGGCTTGCGCCGGCCCGAACCGCCCGCCTTTTCGCCACCGCCGGACTGCTTGTTCACAGTGGCCCAGGCGCGGGCTTCAGCCTCTTCCTTGGACAGGCCCTTGTGCTCATAACTCTCCTCGATACGCGCGGCTTTACGCTTTTGTGCGGCGGTGTATTTGGCTTTGCTTCCAAGAGGCATTGCGATACTCCTCCTGGCCCCTGCAGCGGGGCCAGACCAGACAAAATGAATTACTGCGGGCTGGTACCGTCGAGCTTGCGCGCTTCATCAACGCCAGAAGCGGTCAGCTTGATCGGCAGGTTCAACGAATATTCACCGGCATCGTCGGTGGTCACATGCCCATCCTTGATAAACCCGCGCTCCTGCAGGAAGGCCAGGACACTGGCCACCTCCTTTTCGCCGCGGTAGTTATCCAGCACCTCCTTGCCCAAGCCGTTCGGGTGAGCGTGCAGCAGGCGGGTGAGGACTTCTTTCTCAAGGTTTCTATCGACGTTCATGTGTACCTCTTCACTGGGGAATGATCGGGTGTTCGTCATGCTCGCGGGGTCAAGGCGCAGGCTGTTTCGGTGCGCCAGGGATATTGCTGTCATCGCCTTTGTTCACTTTGGGTTCGGCGTTCACACCCGGGCCCATCTTGCCATTGCCCACGGCAGGCGGCGCCTGGCGCTGGGTATCGTTGCCCTGGGTACGTGGGTCGGCACCGGCGCCGTTATCGATGATCGCGCCGCCGTTGGTGTCCATGCCGGTGCCCATGGATTTTTGCGATTCGCTGGTGGCCGGGTTGGTCGGCCCTGTGGAGGAGGTCGCGGCAAACGCGCTCAGCGCAGTGGCAGACAGCAGGCCGGTGAGGGCAAGGGCGGCAAACTTGGAATGCTTCATGGGGATGTCTCCATAGAGTTAATGTCCTTACCTCTTATTGGTCCGCCCCGGTTTGTGGATCGTGCCTTGTTGACGACGAGCGGTAGCGGGGCACCTGTAAAATTTTGTGTGGCAGGCCGCCAATTGCCCTGCAATCAGTCATCAAAGCCCCTTAGTATGTGTGCTTTGAAACTGTCCAAGGCCTGCCCATGACCATCGAGATTCGCCCCGCCGTGCCCAGCGATGCTGCGCAGATCCTGACGTTTATCACCGAGCTTGCCGAATACGAAAAGGCCCGGCATGAAGTCATCGCCAGCGTCGCGGATATCGAGCGCAGCCTGTTCAGCGAGGGCGCGACGGCCCATGGCTTGATGTGCCTGCGCGACGGCTTGCCGATCGGCTTTGCGGTGTTCTTCTTCAGCTACTCCACCTGGCTTGGCAGCAACTGCCTGTACCTCGAAGACCTGTACATCAATCCCGAACAGCGCGGTGGTGGAGCCGGCAAGAAGTTGTTGCGCCACTTGGCGAAGATCGCCTGCGACAACGGTTGTGGGCGTTTCGAGTGGAGCGTGTTGGACTGGAACGAACCGGCCATCGCCTTCTATAAATCCATCGGCGCCCAACCGCAGGAAGAATGGGTGCGCTACCGCATGGAAGGCGACGCTCTGCGCGACTTCGCCCAGGGCTGACCCGACCGAATGTGAGAGGGGGCTTGCCCTAATGCCTGTCAGTTAAGCGATAAAGCGAGCGATGGATAAATTGTGGGAGGGGCGGTGCGACGATTCGACTTGCTCCCGATAGCGGTGTGTCAGGTTCAGAAACCGTGACTGACACACCGCTATCGGGAGCAAGCCCCCTCCCACAGTGACAGCGTTAAGCCTTAACTGACTGGCATTAGGGCTTGCCTCCTCTCACATTATTTTTGGTTTTTCTCACTATATGGGATGTAAATTTATATATTGAGATGTTTCGAAAGATGGGTTTATAGTCGCCTGCATCAGCACTCACTACCAAAAATAAAATAGGTGAAGCGATGCAGTCCCAACCGTTGTCATTGCCTGCGGTGCCCGAGCCTACCTATGGCGAGCGCCTGAACAACAAAGTGGTGATCGTCACCGGGGCCGCCCAAGGCATTGGCGAGGCGATCGTGGCCTGCTTCCAGGCCCAGCAGGCGCGCCTGGTCATTGCCGATGTGCAGGCCGAAAAGGTCGAGCAAGTCGCCGCCCACTGGCGTGAGCGTGGCGCGCAAATCGTCGCGCAGCCGGTCGATATCACTTCCAAAGAGCAGTGGCAGGCACTGGTCAATGTGGCCATCGAGCGTTTCGGTCGCGTCGATGTGCTGGTCAACTGCGCCGGGGTCAATGTGTTCCGTGACCCACTGCAGATGACCGACGAGGACTGGCGCCGCTGCTTCGCCATCGACCTCGACGGTGCCTGGTTCGGTTGTCGCGCCGTGTTGCCGCACATGATCGAGCAGGGCATCGGCAACATCATCAATATCGCCTCCACCCATTCCAGCCACATTATTCCCGGTTGCTTTCCTTATCCTGTGGCCAAACACGGCCTGCTCGGCCTGACCCGTGCGCTGGGCATCGAATATGCGCCCAAGGGCATCCGCGTCAATGCCATCGCCCCGGGCTATATCGAAACCCAACTCAACGTCGACTACTGGAACGGTTTCCCCGACCCCCAGGCCGAGCGCCAGCGCGCCTTCGACCTGCACCCGCCCAAGCGCATCGGCCAGCCCATCGAGGTGGCGATGACCGCGTTGTTCCTGGCGACTGACGAAGCGCCCTTTATCAATGCAACCTGCCTGATGATCGATGGCGGGCGTTCTGTGATGTACCACGACTAAAGCGTTTCCCAAGAATAAGAAGGAGGTGGTTCATGCTTAAGAAAACACTCGGCACGCTGGCGCTCGCCGTCGCTTTCAGCGGCTTTGTATCGGCCGAAGAAGTGAAGATCGGCTTCTTGGTCAAGCAGGCCGAAGAGCCCTGGTTCCAGACCGAATGGGCGTTTGCCGAGAAGGCCGGCAAGGAGCACGGTTTTACCGTGATCAAGATTGCCGTGCCGGACGGCGAGAAAACCCTCTCGGCCATCGACAGCCTGGCCGCCAACGGCGCCAAGGGCTTTGTGATTTGCCCGCCGGATGTGTCGCTTGGGCCGGCTATCGTCAGCAAGGCCAAGGTCAATGGCTTGAAAGTGATGGCCGTGGATGATCGTTTTGTCGACGCCAAGGGCAACTTCATGGAAGACGTGCCGTACTTGGGCATGGCGGCCTTTGAAGTGGGCCAGAAGCAGGGCGCCGCAATGGCCGCCGAAGCGAAAAAACGCGGCTGGGACTGGAAGGAGACGTACGCGGTCGTCAACACCTATAACGAACTCGATACCGGCAAGAAACGCACTGACGGTTCGATCAAATCCCTGGAAGAGGCGGGCATTCCCAAGGACCACATCCTCACCGCCGCGCTCAAGACGCTCGACGTTCCCGGCAGCATGGACGCCACCAACTCGGCCCTGGTCAAGCTGCCCAGCGGCGCGAAGAACCTGATCATCGGCGGCATGAACGACAACACCGTGCTTGGCGGCGTGCGCGCCACCGAAAGCGCCGGCTTCAAGGCGGCCAACGTGATCGGTATCGGCATCAATGGCACCGACGCCATTGGCGAGCTGAAAAAGCCCGACAGCGGCTTCTACGGTTCAATGTTGCCCAGCCCGCATATCGAGGGCTACAACACGGCGCTGGCGATGTACGAGTGGGTCACGACGGGTAAAGAACCGGCAAAGTACACGGCCATGGATGAAGTGACGCTGATCACCCGCGCCAACTTCCAGCAGGAACTGACCAAGATCGGTCTGTGGAAATGACCGGCGCGGCCTTGCGCTTCAATGGCATCGGCAAGGAGTTTCCCGGGGTCAAGGCTCTGGCGCAGATCAGCTTTGAAGCACGGCCGCACACGGTCCACGCGCTGATGGGCGAGAACGGCGCAGGCAAGTCGACCCTGTTGAAGATCCTTGGCGGTGCCTACATCCCCAGCAGCGGCACGGTGCAGATCGGCGAGCAGACCATGGCCTTCAAATGCGCCGCCGACAGCATTGCCAGTGGTGTCGCGGTGATCCACCAGGAGTTGCATCTGGTGCCGGAAATGAGCGTGGCCGAGAACCTGTTCCTGGGGCACTTGCCGACGCGCTTTGGCGTGGTCAATCGAGGCCAACTGCGCAAGCAGGCGCTGGCGTGCCTCAAGGGCCTGGCCGATGAGATCGACCCGGACGAGAAACTGGGGCGGTTATCCCTGGGCCAGCGCCAACTGGTGGAAATCGCCAAGGCATTGTCCCGTGGGGCTCATGTGATTGCCTTCGACGAGCCGACCAGCAGCCTGTCGGCGCGGGAGATCGACCGCTTGATGGCGATCATCACGCGTCTGCGCGATGAGGGCAAAGTGGTGCTGTACGTGTCCCATCGCATGGAAGAGGTGTTCCGTATTTGCGACGCGGTGACCGTGTTCAAGGACGGCCGCTTCGTGCGCACGTTTGATGACATGCGGGCGCTGACCCATGACCAGTTGGTGACCTGCATGGTCGGGCGGGACATCCAGGACATCTACGATTATCGCCCGCGTGAGCAGGGCCAGGTGGCGCTCAAGGTCGATGAGCTGCTTGGCCCCGGCTTGCGTGAGCCGGTCAGTTTCCAGGTGCATCAGGGCGAGATCCTCGGCCTGTTCGGGCTGGTCGGGGCAGGGCGCACCGAGCTGCTGCGCTTGCTCAGCGGTTTGACCCGCAGTAGCGCCGGGCGCCTGGCGCTGTGCGGGGAAACACTGCAATTGCATTCACCTCGCGACGCGATTGCCGCCGGGGTGTTGCTGTGCCCGGAGGATCGCAAGAAGGAAGGCATCATCCCGCTGTCCAGCGTGGCCGAGAACATCAACATCAGTGCCCGTGGTGCGCATTCGAGGTTTGGCTGGTTGTTGCGCGAGGGTTGGGAAAAAGGCAACGCCAACCAGCAGATCAAGGCGATGAAGGTCAAGACGCCGAATGCCGAGCAGAAGATCCTGTACCTCTCCGGCGGCAACCAGCAGAAGGCGATCCTGGGCCGCTGGCTGTCGATGCCGATGAAAGTGCTGCTGCTGGATGAGCCCACGCGCGGCATCGATATCGGCGCCAAGTCGGAGATTTACCAGATCATCCATAACCTGGCGGCGAGCGGTATTGCGGTGATCGTGGTGTCCAGCGACTTGATGGAAGTGATGGGCATCAGCGACCGCATCCTGGTGATGAGCGAAGGCGCCCTGACCGGCGCATTGCCCCGCGAGCAGGCGGATGAAGCACGGCTGTTGCAACTGGCTCTCCCGCGCTCGCGGGCTTGAAGAATGCGAGGTGAATGATGTCCGAAGTAAAAACTGCAAAAGGCTTCTGGCCGGGCTTCAACCAGCGCAAGTTCCTCGATGACTGGGTGATGCTATTGGCGGCGCTGGGCATCTTTGTACTCAGTGCGCTGTTTATCGACAACTTTCTCTCGCCCCTGAATATGCGTGGCCTGGGCCTTGCGATTTCCACCGTGGGCATTGCGGCGTGCACCATGCTGTTCTGCCTGGCGTCGGGGCACTTCGACTTGTCGGTGGGTTCGGTGATCGCCTGCGCCGGAGTGGTGGCGGCCATCGTTATGCGCGATACCGACAGCGTGATGCTGGGCATCGGCGCGGCCTTGTTGATGGGGCTGATCGTCGGGCTGATCAATGGCATCGTCATTGCCAAGTTGCGCATCAACGCGTTGATCACGACGCTGGCGACCATGCAGATCGTGCGCGGCCTGGCCTACATTTTCTCCAACGGCAAGGCGGTGGGGGTGATGGATGAAGGCTTCTTCGTGTTCGGCAACGGCCAATTGATGGGCGTGCCGGTGCCGATCATCATCACCGTGGTGTGTTTTGTGTTCTTCGGCTGGCTGCTCAACTACACCACTTACGGGCGCAACACCATGGCCATCGGTGGCAACCAGGAAGCGGCGTTGCTGGCCGGGGTGAACGTCGATCGGACCAAGATCATCATCTTTGCCGTGCACGGTCTGATCGGCGCCCTGGCCGGGGTGATCCTGGCCTCGCGCATGACCTCCGGCCAACCGATGATCGGCCAGGGTTTCGAGTTGACGGTGATTTCCGCCTGCGTGCTGGGCGGGGTGTCGTTGAGTGGCGGTATCGGCATGATTCGGCATGTGATTGCCGGGGTGTTGATTCTGGCGATCATCGAGAATGCGATGAACCTGAAAAACATCGACACGTTCTACCAATACGTGATCCGCGGTTCGATCCTGTTGCTGGCGGTGATCATTGACCGCCTGAAACAACGCTGACCCCACATTGGATCTGCACTGTATTGACGCCCGGTATTTGCCATAATGCCGCTCGTTTTCGTACCACCACATAGGCCCGATATGCAGGAAAACGCCCACACCCCCGTCAAAGACGCCGCCCCAACCGGCACCCAGACCCTGCTGCGTGGCCTGGGCGTGGTGCAGGCGGTGGCGGCCGGTGCGCGCGACTTGAAGGAAATCGCCAAGCGCATTGGCACCACCCGCAGTACCACCCACCGCCTGGCCAGTTGCCTGGTGGAGGAGCGTTACCTGCGCGTGGTGCCGCAAGTCGGTTATCTGCTGGGGCCGAAGTTGATTGAACTGGGGTTCCAGGCCCGCGAAGAGTTGCCGTTGGTGACCCTGGCCGTGCCGTATCTGGACGAGCTGTCGGCCCTGACCGGAGACACCATCCACCTGGCGATTCGTGAATACGACGACGTGCTCTACCTGCATAAGAACCCCGGCCGCAATGGCCCGGAAATGCGCTCGCGGGTCGGCCATCGCATGCCGTTGGCGCGTACCGGTATCGGCAAGGCGCTGCTGTTGGATGACAGCGTAGAAGAGTGGCAGCGCCTGTACGAAGTCAGCTTGCCGGCCACTGGTAAAAGCCAGGCATGGCCGCAACACCCGGAGCAATCCTGGGCGCAGTTCGAGCAGCGCATGCGGGAATATGTGGTGGGAGGGTATGCGTTCGATCTGGAAGACAACGAACCGTCGATCCGTTGTGTGGCGGCCCCGGTGCGCGACGCCAGCCGGCGAATCGTCGCCGGCATCAGCATCGCCAGTACCGTGCCCTATATGCCGCTGGAAAAAATGGCCGAGCTGATCCCTGTGGTCAAACAGGTCGCAGCCCGGCTGTCGGCGGAGTTGGGCGCGAAAGCCTGATCAGGCTTTCAGGGTCGCCATGTCGATGACAAAGCGGTACTTCACATCTCCGGCGATCATGCGGGTGTAAGCCTCGTTGATCTGGCGGATGTCGAGCATTTCGATATCGCACGTGATGTTGTGCTCTGCGCAGAAATCCAGCACTTCCTGGGTTTCGGCAATGCCGCCGATCAACGAACCGGCCAGCACCTTGCGCCCCAGTACCAGCTTGGCCGCATTCACCGGCGGGTCTACCGGCTCGATCAGTCCGACCAGGATGTGCACGCCGTCAAAGCGCAGTACGTCCAGGTAGGGGTTCAGGTCGTGCTGCACGGGGATGGTGTCGAGCAGGAAGTCGAAGCTGCCGGCGGCGGCTTTCATCTGCTCGGCATCGGTGGACACGATCACGTGATCGGCGCCCTGGCGACGGCCTTCTTCGGCCTTGCTCGCCGAGCGGGTAAACAGGGTCACTTCAGCGCCCATGGCCTTGGCGAACTTGATGCCCATATGGCCCAGGCCACCCATGCCGAGCACGCCGACTTTATCGCCGGCCTTCACGCCGTAATGCTTGAGCGGCGAGTAGGTGGTGATGCCGGCGCAGAGGATCGGCGCGGCGCTGGCCAGGTCGAGCGTGGCCGGGATCTTCACCACAAAGTGCTCGCTGACCACGATGCTGTCCGAGTAGCCGCCCATGGTGTTGCTACCGTCTACGCGGTCCGGGGTGGCATAGGTCATGGTCGGACCTTCCAGGCAGTATTGCTCCAGGTCGGATTTGCACGCCTCGCAGTGGCGGCACGAGTCGACCATGCAGCCCACGCCGACCAGGTCGCCGACTTTATGCGCGGTGACGTTGGCGCCGATGGCGGTGACCTTGCCGACGATCTCGTGGCCCGGCATCAGAGGGTACACGGCGATGCCCCATTCGTTGCGGGCCTGGTGGATGTCGGAGTGGCAGACGCCGCAGTAGAGAATCTCGATGGCCACGTCATCGGCGCGCGGGCTGCGGCGCTGGAACGACATGGGGGCGAGGGGAGTGGTGGCCGACTGGGCGGCATAACCGATGGCGGTGTACATGGTGAACCTCGCAAAAGGAATGAACAGGGAGGTGGCGCATTCTGCGCGCCGACCCTGGGAGCGAACATGGCAAATGCTCCGAGTCTCATGCCTATTCGTCCGGGAGTGCCCCCGGTTTGGATTCATTGGCCGCCAGACCTGCGATGATGTTCTCATCCCTTGTTCACGAAGTTTTTTGCCATGTTGTTGACTCGCCATCTCGATGCCAACGCGACGTTGGTTGCCTTGATTGAGGGGCTGGCGCCCCGCGACGGTTTTTCGCCCACTCATTTGCCTGGCGTGCAGCTTCTGCGCGCCAGTTGTGATGTGGCGCGTGGGCCGCAGATCTATGAACCGAGCCTGATGTTCGTCGCCCAAGGCAGCAAGGTCGCCTACCTTGGGCCGCGCACGTTGGAGTACGGCGCCGGGCACTACTTGATCCAGGCGATGCCGGTGCCGTTCGAGTGCGAGACGTTCGCCATGGCTGCGGATGCGCCGCTGCTGGGTGTGACGGTGGGCATTGACCGCGTCGTGCTGGGCGAGTTGGTCATGGCCATGGGCATTCAGGCCGGGCCGCCGCCGACGGCGCAGACGCTGGAGTCGATGAGTTCGGTGGTGTTGGATGATGCCATGCGCGGGTGTGTCGAGCGGCTGCTGGAGTGCCTGCACGATCCGCTGGAAAGCCGGATCCTGGGGCCGGCGCGGGTGCGCGAGTTATTGTTCACTGCGTTGCGCGGGCCGCAGGCCGATGTACTGCGCGCACTGGTGGAACAGCAGGGGCAGTTTTCACGGATTGCCACCTCGCTCAATCACCTGCATGCCCATTACGCCGAGCCGCTGAATATCGAGACCCTGGCGGGCTATGCGCACATGAGTGCGTCGACGTTTCATGAGCACTTCAAGCGCTGCACCTTGTTGTCGCCGGTGCAGTATCTGAAGCGTCTGCGTTTGCTCAAGGCCCAGCAGTTACTGTTGGTGGAGGGCATGGGCGTGGCGCAGGCGGCGCACAGTGTGGGGTACCAGAGCACTTCGCAGTTCAGCCGGGAATACAAACGCTACTTTTTGCGCAATCCGGGCGAAGAGCGAGCGGCCTAGTAATAACGTCGCGGGTCGGACTCGATCAGGCTGGCCAATTTGGTCAGGGCAAAGCGCAGTTCGTCCTGGCTGGTGGGCGACATCAGCACCAGTCGCACGCTGCGCGTGACCCCGGAACGTTCGGCCTGGAACTGCGTACCACTGAGTACCAGCACCCCATTGGCGCGCGCCAGCATGGTGAATTCGTCGCTGGTCCAAGGCTCCGGCAGTGTCAGCCAGACGTGGTAGGAGTACGGCTGGGTCTTGAGTTCGAAGTTGGCGAAGATCTCCTGGGCAATCGCCTGCCTGCCGGCGGCTTCGTTGCGCTGGATGCGCATCAGTTTTTTGTCCAGGCCTTCGGTGATGACATTGCTGGCCAGTTGCGCGGTCAGCGGCGATGGCATCCATACGCTGCTGCGCACCATCGATGTGAGGCGTGAGAGTAGTTTTGGTGGGCTATAGAGATAGCCGATGCGCAGCGCGGGCATCACCGACTTCGACAGGCTGGTGAGGTACACCGAGCGATCCGGGGCAAACGCGGACAGGGGTTTGATTGACGGGTCGGTGGCGAGGAAACCATAGATGTCATCGTCGAGAATGATGAAGTCGAACTCCTCCGCCAGCGCCGCGATTTGTGCCCGGCGTCGTTGCGACATGATCGCCGCCGTCGGGTTCTGACAGGTCGCCACGCACACCAGCATGGCGGGTTTTTCGCGCTGGCACAGCTCGCGCAACGCCTCGGGAATGATCCCTTCATCGTCCATCGGCACGCCACGCAGGCGGCGTTCAAGGCCGTGCGCCAGGGAAATGATGCCGGGATAGCAGAGTTCTTCGCACAGCACCAAGTCGCCGGCGTTGGTCAGGGCACTCATTGCGACCATCAAGCCGTGCTGGGCGCCGGAGGTGATGATCACCTGCTGCCATTGTGCGTCGGGCAACGAATGTCGCAGCCACTGCGCCCCCGCCTCACGGTGTGCCGGGTGCCCACCGTCTGGCGCGTAATCCAGGGCTCGGGCGAAATCGGTGCTCTTGGCCAAACCTACAAGTGCGTCGCGCAGCCAGTATTCCAGAGTTTCGCTGGAGGGCTTGATGATCGAAAGATCGAGCAGTTCGGACTGACCCAGGTTCAGTGTTGCGGAGCTGTTACTGGCGGGCAGCTCCAGCTGTTTTTGATTGAGCACATACGTGCCGCGCCCCACTTCCCCCTGCACCAGCTTACGCCGATGGGCTTCGCTATAGGCCCGGCTGATGGTGCCCGGTGTGACATTCAGCGTAGTGGCCAGCTCCCGCAAGGTCGGAAGACGGTCACCCTCGCTCAACACGCCGTTATTGATATCGCGCGCCAACGCATCGGCAATCGACAAATACATCGGCTGGTTGAACTCGCTTAGCTGGGGAACCCACATGAATGATCACTGCCCATCGTAGAAATGATGAATATCCGAGCATATCACATGGAGGTTAGACAACTGATAAATCGAGCTAATCTGACAATTGAGTCGATTGATGTAGTGATTGAGTCGAAGAGAATTAAGCGATGATGATATTTTTTAAAAGAAAAATAACTAATTAAATCAATTGATTAATTGGTTTATAGGGCGAAAATCAAGACCGCTGGCAAAAAAACATCTCGTAACAACCTCGCTGCCTATTGAATCAATTCAATTCATTCAAATACACTCGTCTCGAATCGAATCAATCGACTCAATCAATCCACTGGTCACTGCGCGACTCCGCCGCGCCAAGTCGAGACATCATGGACACACTCAGAAAGGATCTATCCCTGTCAGCCGTCATCGCGGGCTTTATCGCCGTGATCATTTCGTATGCCGGCCCCTTGATCATCGTGTTTCAGGCGGCCAAGGAAGCGCACCTGCCCAATGACGTGGTGTCTTCATGGATCTGGGCGATTTCCATCGGTAGCGGCATCACCGGTCTGTTCCTGAGCTGGCGCCTGCGGGTACCGGTCATTACTGCATGGTCAACACCGGGGGCGGCGCTGCTGGTGTCGATGCTGCCCACTGTGACCCTGCCGCAGGCTATCGGTGCGTACGTGGTGGCGTCGGTGATCATTGCGCTCGTCGGTTTGTCCGGCGCGTTCGACAAGCTGATGAGTCGCCTGCCCAAAGCGATCGCTGCCGCCATGCTGGCGGGCATTCTGTTTCGCTTTGGCGCTGAACTGTTTACCTCGATCAAGCTGCAGCCGGCGCTGGTGCTGTCGATGATCGCGGCCTACTTGATGTTCAAACGCTTTTCGCCGCGCTACGCCATTCTGTCGGTGTTGATTATCGGGTGTGCCGTAGCCGCCTCGTTTGGCGAGCTCAACAGCGGTGCAATCACCATCGCCGTGGCACATCCGGTGTTTATTGCGCCAGAGTGGAACTGGCACGCGATCATCAATATCGGCCTGCCGCTGGCGCTGGTGACACTGACCGGCCAATACGTGCCGGGCATGGCCGTGTTGCGCACTTCGGGCTACAACACCCCGGCGCGTTCGATCATCTCGGTCACGGCCATCGGTTCGGTCCTGATGGCACCGTTCGGCTCCCACGGCTTCAACCTCGCTGCGATTACCGCCGCTATCTGCACCGGCCGCGAATCCCATGAAAACCGCGATAAACGCTACATCGCGGGGATCGCATGCGGGGTGTTCTACATCCTGATGGGGACCTTTGGTGCGACCCTGGCCTCCGTGTTTTCCGCACTGCCCAAAGAGTTGATTGCGTCGCTGGCCGGCCTGGCGCTGTTCGGTGCAATCAGTGCCGGGCTCACCGGTGCCATGGCGGACGAGAAACAACGGGAGGCGGCATTGATTACCTTCCTGGTGACGGCGTCGGGCATGAGTTTCCTCGGTCTGGCCGCAGCGTTCTGGGGCCTGATTTTTGGCTTGGTGGCGCACTTCGTGTTGACGTACACCCGGGAAAGCAAAGCTGCCGCATTGGCCGAGGGCAGCCGACCATGAGCGCCTGTTATGACTTTATTGTGGTGGGCGGTGGCATCGCCGGTGTGTCTGCGGCGTATGAGCTGGCGGCCCATGGCAGTGTCTGCCTGCTCGAACGCGAACAGCAGTTGGCCTATCACACCACCGGCCGCTCGGCGGCCATTTCCATGGAAAGCTATGGCAACCAGCAGATCCGCTCGCTGACCTGTGCTTCCCGGCGTTTTTTCGAGAGCCCGCCCGAAGGCCTGGCCGAACACCCGTTATGGTCGCCACGCGGCGCGTTGATCGTGGCGCAGGCCACGCGAGTGGAGGCACTGACGGCGCGTTTGCGTGCCGTGCTCGAGCAGGTTCCGAGCGCCAGGCTCCTTGACGATAAGCAGGTGCTGGAGCTGGCGCCGTACCTGGCCGAAGGCGTCTGGAGCGCGGGTATCTACGAACCCAGCGCTTTCGATCTGGATGTGCATGGCATTCACGGCGCCTACCTCGGTGGCTTTCGGGCTCGCGGCGGTGTGATCAAGCGTGAGGCCGAGATGGTGCGCGGCGAACATCGTAACGGTCATTGGGCCCTGCATACCGCTGACGGCCAACGGTTGGAAGCGGCCGTCGTGGTCAACGCCGCCGGCGCCTGGGCGGATGAGCTCGCCGAGCGCTGCGGTATGGAAAAGGTCGGTGTACGGCCGCTGCGTCGCACGGTGCTGGCCATTGACCCGCACTGCGACGTACACCACACGCCTTACCTGGGCACCATTGACGAAGATATTTTCATCAAGCCCGAAGCCGGGCGTCTGATCGTTTCGCCCTGTGATGAAAGCCCCTCGCTGCCTTGCGATGCGTTGCCGGAAGAACTGGATCTGGCCATCACGATGGACCGCCTGCAAAGCACGACGCGTTTGCGTCCACGCTCGATCATCAACAAGTGGGCGGGCCTGCGCACTTTTGTCGCTGACCGTTCCCCGGTACTCGGCCAAGACCCGCAGCAAGAAAGCTTTATCTGGCTGGCCGCCCTGGGTGGCTACGGCATTCAGGCTGCGCCGGCCATTGCCCGGTTGTGCAGCCACGCAGCGCTGGGCATCGCCATGCCGGCGGACCTCGCGGCGCTGAAACTCAACTACCAGCATTTTTCCCCGTCTCGCTGCCGTGACGAGGATTTTTCAGGCCTGGCCGTCACACAGGTTGCCGATTTGCACTAACCCCAACCCGCTTAACAAGGAACGTCACCATGCAGACAAATGCTCAGCTCCAGCCTGTCGCCAAGCCTTTCCTGGGCGAAGACAACGTGATTTTCACTGACAAGGCGCCGCTGCCACTGGGGACGTATTCCCAGGGTATCAAGGTCAGTCAAGGGCAAACCATTTACCTCTCGGCGCAGACCCCGGTCTCGGCGTTGAACAATGAGGTGCTGGCCAAGGACTTCGAAGGCCAGTTGCGCCAGACCCTGGACAACTTGCAGCAAATGGCCGAAGCGGCGGGTGGCACCTTGGCGAATGTGGTCAAGGTCACGGCGTTCATCACTGACCTGAGCGAATTTCCGACGCTCAACCGGGTGATGGAGGAGTACTTCACCAAACCCTACCCAGCCCGTACGACCGCCGGCGCCAGTGCCCTGGCACGCAACACCCTGGTTGCCATCGACGCGATCATGGTGGTCTGAAACACCTTGCGTCCGTGAAGTGCCCGCCGGCCCAAAGGGGCCGGCTTCGGCGGGAACCACCCGCACGTCATACTTTCAGGAGGGGGCTATGAATCATTCGTGTAGAGAGTATGTGTTGCAGTGCCTGGTGTGTGATCGCAGCTACCAGCCGCATGAGGTCAGCTATTACTGCCCTCATTGCAAGACTGAAGGGGCGCTCGATGCGCTTTACGACTACCCGACGCTCAAACGCGAATGGTCCAGGGGCCGTCTGGCCCACGATCATGCCCGTGGCATGTGGCGCTATGACCGGTTGATGCCGTTGAGTTCGACGCAATTCATTCCGCCTTTACTGGTGGGGAACACGCCGCTGTATTCGCGCCCGGAGCTGCTCGGCAAGGGGTCGCGGATCAAAGTCTTTATCAAGGATGAATCCCGCCAGCCCACCGGGTCGCTGAAGGATCGCGCCAGTGCCCTGGCTGTGGCCCACGCCATGCAATCCGGCGCACGCACCATCGCGGTGGCAAGCACCGGCAACGCCGCTTCGGCCCTGGCCGGAATGAGCGCCAGCCTGGGCCTGCGCAATGTGATTTACCTGCCCAAGACTGCACCCCGGGAAAAGCTCGCGCAGATGCAAGGCTACGGCGCCGAGATTGTGCTGGTGGACGGCCAATACGACGAAGCCTTCGAACAATGCCTTGACGCCTGCGAAACCCACGGCTGGTACAACCGCACCACCGGAATCAATTCGTACATGAGCGAAGGCAAGAAAACCGTAGCGTTCGAGCTGTGCGAACAGCTCAACTGGCAAGTCCCGGACCTGGTGTTCGTGCCGGTGGGTAATGGCTGCATTCTCGGCTCGGTCTACAAGGGTTTTTTCGACTTGCTGCAGTTGGGCTGGATTGAGCGTATTCCACGCCTGATCGGCGTGCAGGCCGAGCACAGTAATTTCATGTACCGCGCCTGGCGCAGTGGCCAGCCCATGCAGCAGGTAGAACGCATTCCCCCCACCAGCCTGGCCAGCAGCATCAACGTAGCCCTGCCGCGCGACCGTCTCAAAGCCCTGCGTGCGGTAACCGCCAGCGAGGGTGAGTTCATTTGCGTCAGTGACCCGAGCATTGTTGCCGCCGCTTCCCGGCTAGCCGCCAGTACCGGGGTGTTTCCCGAAGCGGGCGCCGCCAGCGCGTTCGCCGGGTTGCTCAAATATGCCGAGGAGAATCCCGGCACTGCGCAAACTGCCGTGATCCTGATCACCGGCAGCGGCTTGAAAGACACCTCCATTTTTCTATCCGACTCGGCCAGAACCCCGTCACGGGCGCAGTCGCCTTCCGTACCTGCGGCACTGGCCGACGAGTTCACCTGAGGAATCACAGCATGAGCCTGCAAAATTTTGACCCCGCCGTAGCCCGCCTGATCGAGCGTGAGCGCAACCGTCAGGAAACCCACCTGGAATTGATTGCGTCAGAAAACTACGTCAGCGACGAAGTGCTCCAGGCCCAGGGCTCGGTGCTCACCAATAAATATGCCGAGGGCTACCCGGGCAGGCGTTATTACGGCGGATGCGGCGTTGTCGACGAGATCGAAAACCTGGCCATAGAGCGCGCCCGCAAACTGTTCAATTGCGAGTACGTCAACGTCCAGCCGCACTCCGGATCCCAGGCGAACCAGGCCGTGTTTCTGGCGGTGCTTGAACCGGGCGACGCTATCCTGGGGATGTCCCTGGCCCATGGCGGTCACTTGACGCACGGCGCCTCGGTGAATTTTTCGGGCAAGTTCTACCGGGCGTTTTCCTACGGCCTGGAGCGGGAAACCGAGACTCTCGACTACGCCGAGATGGAAGCGCTGGCCCGAGAACACAAACCGAAGTTGATCATCGCCGGGGCTTCTGCCTATTCGCGAACCATCGATTTCCAGCGTTTTCGCAAGATCTGCGACGAAGTCGGCGCCTACTTGATGGTGGATATGGCGCACTACGCCGGGTTGATCGCGGCAGGGGTGTACCCATCGCCCGTCGGTATCGCCGATTTCATCACCTCCACCACCCACAAGACCTTGCGTGGTCCGCGCGGCGGCTTGATCCTGGCAAAGGCGCAATACGCGGCGCTGCTCGACAAGACCATTTTTCCCGTTTATCAGGGCGGGCCGCTGATGCATGTCATCGCCGCCAAGGCCGTGGCGTTCAATGAGGCGTTGAGCGATGGGTTCAGGCACTACCAGCAACGGGTGATCGACAACGCCCGCACCATGGCCGGCATTCTCACGCGCCGTGGTTTGCGCGTGGTGTCCGGTGGCACCGATTGCCATATGTTCCTGCTCGATCTGCGCTCGATGAACATCACCGGCAAAGATGCCGAGGCGTTGCTGGAGAGCGCCCACATCACACTGAACAAGAATGCAATCCCTGATGACCCGCAGAAACCGGCGGTCACCAGCGGCATTCGCATCGGCACGCCGGCGCTGACCACTCGGGGCTTTGGCGAAGCGGAGTGCGCCGAAGTGGCGAACCTTATCGCTGACTTGCTGGAGCAGCCCAATAACGCGGCGCTGCTGGATAAGACTCGGCGCCGGGTGATGCATTTGTGTGAATGTTTTCCGGTGTATCTGTTGCGCTGATACTTTGTTGCGCTGATAAAAAAAGCCAACGCCGAAGGGCGTTGGCTTTCTTATGCGACTGGCTTACATATTCGGGTAAGTCGGCCCACCCGCGCCTTCCGGCGTTACCCATGTGATGTTCTGCGAAGGGTCCTTGATGTCACAGGTCTTGCAGTGCACGCAGTTCTGGGCGTTGATCTGGAAGCGCTTCTCGCCGTCTTCCTGGGTGATCACTTCGTACACGCCTGCCGGGCAGTAGCGTTGCGCCGGTTCATCGTAGAGCGGCAGGTTGGTGCCGATCGGGATGCTCGGGTCCTTGAGCTTCAAGTGGCACGGTTGCTCTTCTTCGTGGTTGGTACCGGAGATGAACACCGAGCTCAGCTTGTCGAAGCTCAGTTTGCCGTCGGGTTTCGGGTAGTCGATCTTCTTGCTGTCCTTGGCGAGCTTCAGGCAGGCGTAGTCCGGCTTGGTGTCGTGCAGGGTGAACGGCATTTTGCCGCCGAGGATATTCTGGTCGAACCAGTTGAAGCCGGCACCGAGGATCGGGCCGAACTTGTGCATCGCCGGGCCGAAGTTGCGGCTGGCGAACAGTTCTTCGTAGAGCCAGCTGGACTTGAAGCTGTCGACGTAAGCGGTCAGTTCATCGCCGCCTTCGGATTCGGCGAACAGACGGTCGGCCACGGCGTCGGCGGCGAGCATGCCGGACTTCATCGCGGTGTGGCTGCCTTTGATCTTGGCGAAGTTCAGGGTGCCGAGGTCGCACCCGATCAGCGCGCCACCTTTGAAGACCATCTTCGGCAGCGAGTTCAGGCCGCCTTTGCAGATGGCACGGGCGCCGTAGCTGATGCGCTTGCCGCCTTCGAGGTACTGGGCCAGCACCGGATGGTGCTTGAGGCGCTGGAATTCATCGAAGGGCGACAGGAAGGTGTTGCTGTAGGACAGGTCGACAATAAGGCCGACAACCACCTGGTTGTTCTCCAGGTGATAGAGGAACGAGCCGCCAGTGTTTTCGGCGCTCATGATGTCCAGCGGCCAACCGGCGGTGTGCACCACCAGGCCAGGTTGATGCTTGGCTGGGTCGATTTCCCAGATTTCCTTCAGGCCGATGCCGTAGTGCTGCGCGTCGGCATCGCTGTCCAGGTTGAAGCGCTTGATCAGTTGTTTGCCGATGTGGCCACGGCAACCCTCGGCGAACAGCGTGTACTTGCCGCGCAGTTCTATGCCTGGGGTGTACACGCCTTCTTTCGGATGGCCTTCGCGGTCGACGCCGAGGTCGCCGGTGATGATCCCGCGGACCACGCCATTTTCGTCGAACAGCGCTTCCTGGGCGGCGAAGCCCGGGTAGACTTCAACGCCCAGGTTCTCGGCCTGCTGGGCCAGCCAGCGGCACAGGTTGCCCAGGGAGATGATGTAGTTGCCTTCGTTGTGCATGGTCTTGGGCACAAAGAAGTCGGGCACCTTGGTGGAGGTTTCGGGGCTGCGCAGTACATAGATGTCATCGCGCACCACGGGGGTGTTGAGCGGGGCACCGAGTTCCTTCCAGTCGGGGAACAGTTCGTTCAGGGCACGTGGTTCGAACACGGCACCGGAGAGGATGTGGGCGCCGACTTCGGAGCCTTTCTCGACCACGCAGACGCTGATTTCTTTACCGGCTTCGGTGGCCTTCTGCTTCAGTCGGCAGGCGGCAGACAGGCCCGCCGGGCCGGCGCCGACGATGACCACGTCGAATTCCATGTATTCGCGTTCCACAGGCTATCTCCTACTCAAGGCTCAACAGGCTTTTTTTTCTAATGGGTGGAGGTTTCGGTGACGTCTGGCGCCTAGGCCTGACCCACCTTGCTCTCTAGGTGGCGCATTATATATAGACCACTGTCAGCGTCCAATACAAACGTTTGTTTGAATTGCTTGGAAGCTAGGTAAATCAAAGCAACGCGGCTTATGACAGGCTATTTTGGCGTATTGACCAGAATAGGCGTTCCGGTCAATATACGGTCGGTTTTGCGCTTACCGTAGGCAGACTGCAGGTTTCAAGAGCACGTCCAAAGGCAGGAAAGGTGAAGCGTGCCTCAGCGATGGCGCGCAGTTTACACGCTGCGATAAAGAATGACCTCCCGGTCACCACTGACGAACGGTCATCGCTATCCCATTGTCGTGCCATCTCTGCCGTCTTTGGAGGTGCCCTTGTGTGCCGATGAGCATCAACCGCCAGGTTCGCCTAGGCGACTTTCTTTTCACCGGAGAGTAACGAGGAATCCATGAAGGTTCTTGTAGCTGTCAAACGCGTTGTCGATTACAACGTGAAAGTTCGCGTCAAGGCGGACAATTCCGGCGTCGACCTCGCTAACGTCAAAATGTCGATGAACCCTTTCTGCGAAATCGCCGTGGAAGAAGCCGTGCGCCTGAAAGAGAAAGGCGTGGCGACTGAAATCGTGGTGGTTTCCATCGGCCCGACCACTGCTCAAGAGCAGTTGCGTACCGCCCTGGCACTGGGCGCCGACCGTGCCATCCTGGTCGAGTCCGCTGAAGAGCTGACTTCCCTGGCCGTTGCCAAGTTGCTCAAAGCCGTTGTCGACAAGGAACAGCCTCAATTGGTGATCCTTGGCAAACAGGCCATCGACAGCGACAACAACCAGACTGGCCAGATGCTGGCTGCACTGACCGGTTACGGCCAGGGCACCTTCGCCTCCAAAGTCGAAGTGAGCGGCGACAGCGTAGCGGTCACCCGTGAGATCGACGGCGGTGCACAGACGGTTTCCCTGAAACTGCCGGCCATCGTCACTACCGACCTGCGTTTGAACGAGCCGCGCTATGCGTCGCTGCCAAACATCATGAAAGCCAAGAAGAAGCCGCTTGAAACGCTGACTCCTGATGCTTTGGGCGTTTCCACCGCCTCCACCAACAAGACTGTCAAAGTCGAAGCACCGGCTGCACGCAGCGCGGGCATCAAGGTCAAGTCGGTGGCTGAACTGGTCGAGAAACTGAAAAACGAAGCGAAGGTAATCTAATCATGACTATCTTGGTAATCGCTGAACACGACAACAAAGTGCTGGCCCCGGCCACTCTGAACACCGTGGCTGCCGCTGCGAAAATCGGTGGTGATATCCACGTACTGGTTGCAGGCCAGGGCGCTGGTGCCGTAGCTGAAGCCGCCGCGAAAATCGCGGGCGTGAGCAAAGTCCTGAACGCTGACAATGCCGCCTACGCGCATCAGCTGCCGGAAAACGTTGCTCCGCTGGTTGCAGAACTGGGCAAGGGCTACAGCCACATCCTGGCTGCCGCGACCTCCAACGGCAAAAACATCCTGCCACGCGTTGCCGCGCAGCTGGACGTTGACCAGATCTCCGAGATCATCTCGGTAGAAAGCGCTGACACGTTCAAGCGCCCGATCTACGCCGGTAACGCTATCGCGACCGTACAGTCCAACGCCTCGGTCAAGGTCATCACCGTGCGTGCCACCGGTTTCGACCCGGTTGCCGCAGAAGGGGGCTCGGCTGCCATTGAAGCCGTTGCCGTTGCCCACGACGCCGGTACTTCCCGCTTTGTTGGCGAAGAGCTGGCCAAGTCGGACCGTCCTGAGCTGACCGCTGCCAAGATCGTCGTTTCCGGCGGCCGTGGCATGCAGAACGGTGACAACTTCAAGCACCTGTACGCCCTGGCCGACAAGCTGGGCGCGGCGGTCGGCGCTTCCCGCGCTGCTGTCGACGCAGGTTTCGTACCCAACGACATGCAGGTCGGCCAGACCGGCAAGATCGTTGCGCCGCAGCTGTACATCGCCGTCGGTATCTCCGGTGCGATCCAGCACTTGGCGGGTATGAAAGACTCCAAAGTGATCGTTGCGATCAACAAGGACGAAGAAGCCCCGATCTTCCAGGTGGCTGATTACGGCCTGGTGGCGGACTTGTTCGAAGCAGTGCCTGAGCTGGAGAAGCTGGTCTAATCCAGCGGCTTCACTTATAAAGAGCCCGGTCCTTGTGACCGGGCTTTTTTTTGACTATTCGGAGAGCTTCGCCATGCAACTGCGCCCCTGGGTGGTACTGCTGGGCCTCACGCTGCTGCCAAGCCTGGCGCTGGCCGCCGGCAAGTGTGAGCGCCTGGTGATTACCGGCAGCCCGGACGCACCGCCCTTGTTGTGGCGCGATCCCCAGGACCCGACGCATCTGATCGGCGCCACCGCCGACGTGCTGCAACAAGTCGGCAAGGACCTTGGCCTGAAAATCGACCTGCTCTACGGCGGCAAACGCTCCCTGGCCCTGGATGAGGTGCGCAGCGGGCGCATGGACCTGCTTGCCGATGCGCCGCTGAACCTGGGTGAGTTGGAAACTCTTGATTATATCCACCCGGCGTTGGTGCAGATCGATTACCTGGTCTGGACCCGCAAGGACTCGCCCCTGGTCTACACCACGGCCGCCGATCTGCACGGCCATAAAGGCGCGGTGTCGGAACGTGCCCGCCTGAGTGCAGGCCTGGAAACGTTCGCGGGCCAGCAGTTGAACCTGCAACGCTTGCCCAGCCTGACGCCGGCCTTCCAGAAATTGCTGCTCGGGGAAGTGGACTACGTCATTGCCGGGCGCTATTCCGGGATGGCCATGGCCCAGAGTCTGGGCATGAGCAACGATCTGGTTGCGCGCGAAACCCCGGTCGACCAGCCCGGATTGTACTTGGCGGTTTCCCACAACTCGGCCTGCAATGATCCGTGGCTGCGCGGACAGCTGGCCAAAAAGATGACAGAATTGCCCACGTCCGACGTCGCGCACACCGCGCTGCAGCGCAATCTTGAGCGCTGGAAAGCGCAACTGCAGCAACCCGTCGGCACCTCAGCAAAGTAAGGATTTACCGTGACTCTTCGACCTTTTTTCGCGGCCCTCGCCGTTGTCGCTTTGGCGGGATGTGCCGCTGATCCTGCGCCGAATGAACAGATTCGCCTCACCCAGCAAGCCTTGGAACAAGCCAGCGCCGTGGGTGCCAATACCGATGAATCACCTGACCTGAAACTGGCTGAAGACAAGTTCGCCAAGGCCAAGGCTGATATGGCTGGCCAATCCTATAAGGATGCGCGCATGCAGGCCGAACAGGCCGAGCTGGACGCGCGCCTCGCCGAAGCGCGGATTCTGACTCGCAAAAGCCAGGAGCAACTGAACGTGCTCAACACCCGCATCACTCGCCTGCGCAAGCAATTGCAGTTGGGAGAAGCCCAATGAGCCCGATCATCCGTGGTTTGAGTTGTGCTCTGTTGCTGGGCAGTGCCGCCTTGGGGGGTTGTGCCAGCCAGCCTAACAGCGAGCAGGCGTTGCAGCAGGCCGGCAGTGACTTCCAGAAGGTCAAGGAAGACGCCAATGTGCTGCGTTTCGCGCCTAAAGACGTGATTCGTGCTGGTGAGTCCCTGGCTCGCGCCGACCGCCTGTCCAGTTATTGGGGCAGCGGTGCCGACGTGGTGCACTACGCTTACCTGAGCCAACGCTACAGCGCGATCGCCCGTGAGCATGCCGAGCAGGGTCTCAACGCCGAGCGCGGCACCAAGCTCGAACTGGAACGCCAGCGCCTGCAATTGGCCCTGCGGGAAAATAAGCTGGCCAGCGTGCAGCAGCAGGGCAAGTGGGTTGAAGCACAGATCGCCAGCCTCACCACCCAGACCGATCGGGGCCTGGTGATGACCCTGGGGGATGTGCTGTTTGATACCGGCGAAGCTGAACTGCAGAACTCGGCCAGCCGTACAGTGCTGAAAATTGTGCAGTTCCTGCAACTGAACCCCAAGCGTCGGGTGCGCGTCGAGGGCTACACCGACAACACCGGAGGCGAGCAGGAGAACCTGAAACTGTCCCGCGACCGTGCCCAATCGGTGGCAGACCTGTTGATTGACCTGGGTATCGATGACAACCGTATTGAGGTCGAAGGTTACGGCGACCAGTACCCGGTGGAAGCCAATGCCTCCGAGCGTGGCCGCGCGCTGAACCGCCGGGTGGAAATTGTATTTTCGGACGAAAAGGGCCAACTGGGCGCCGCTCGCTGAGAACTCGCCTCTAATGAAACTGTAGGAGCGAGCTTGCTCGCTCCTACACGCGACACCCCCCTACAGTTTTTGCTGTCACTCCCGCCTGCGCTCGACTATTGTGGCAACTGTCCCCGTACACTTCTAAACTGTGCCGGTATGTTTCACACAAAAATAAAATACCCGTGAAATCGAGTGCTGCGTCATGACCAATCTGTTGCTTTACCAACGTATTGCCCAGCAACTGGCTGAGGACATCCGGCGCGGTGTTTATCAGCCGGGAGAGCGCGTGCCGTCGGTGCGCAAGATGAGCTCCCAGCTCAACGTCAGCCATGCCACCGTGTTGCAGGCTTACGCCAACCTGGAAGACCAGGGGCTGATCCGCGCGCGGCCGCAGTCGGGCTACTACGTGCACCAGACACCTGCGCTGACGGCGCCTACGCCGGACATCGCACGGGTCGAGCGCCCAGGGTTGGTCACCCGCAGCAGCATCATTCAGCAGGTATTGGTCGAGTCGCGCCGCGAAGGTGTATTCCCGTTGGGCGCTGCGGTGCCGAGCGTCGACTACCTGCCGGTACGCGCACTGCACCAGCAGTTGGCCAAGGTCACGCGCTTCCAGAGCCCGCGGGCGTTCAGCTACATGTTCAGCCCCGGTTTCGAACCGCTGCGCCGCCAGGTGGCGATTCGCATGCGCGACGCCGGCGTCGTGGTGGACCCCTCCGAAGTGGTGATCACCCACGGCTGTGTGGATGCCTTGCAGATGTCATTGCGTGTGCTCACGCGGCCCGGCGACCTGATCGCGGCTGAATCGCCCACTTATTATGGGTTGCTGCAACTGGCCGATCTGCTGGGCCTCAAGGTCATCGAGATCCCCAGCGACCCCGCCACCGGCATGAGCCTGGAAGCCCTGCAACTGGCGGCGAACCAATGGTCGATCAAGGCCCTGGTATTGACCACCCGCCTGAGCAACCCCTTGGGCGCGACCATGCCGGAAGAGCGGCAGAAGCAGTTACTGCGCCTGGCCTCGGATTTCGATATCCAGATTGTCGAAGACGATATCTACGGCGAACTGATGTTCGAAGTCGGTCGCACCAAGGCCCTCAAAGCCTATGACCGCCTGGATCGAGTGATCTACTGCTCAAGTTTTTCCAAGACATTATCGCCCGGTGTGCGAATCGGCTGGATGATCGCCGGCAAGTACCAGCAGGAAATCCAGCGCCTGCAGATGTTCAGCACCCATTCCGCCTGCAGCGTCACCCAGATGGGCGTTGCCGCTTACCTGGAGAACGGTGGTTACGACCGGCATCTGCGCTACATCCGCCAGGAATACCGTAAGAATCTCAGCGCGTTCCAGCTGGCCGTGCAGCAGTATTTCCCTGAAGGCACGCAAATGACCCGCCCAACCGGCGGCTTTATCCTGTGGGTCAGTTTGCCGGGGCGGGTCAATACCCAGGAACTGCACGTGCGTGCCTTGCAACAGGGCATCAGCATTGCACCTGGGGTGATTTTCAGTAATACGGAACAGTTCAACCACTGTATTCGCCTCAACTGTGGGACGCCGTGGAATCGCGAGGCGGAGCGGGCACTGATGACTCTGGGCATGCTTGCCAGCCAGTTATGCCAGGAAACGGCGGCAGGCTTTTGAGGCGTAGAAAGGGGACAGTTCGCCTGCATGGCTGATCACCGCGCTTGTCATGCCATGCACAACAAGCGAGCATATGGCTTTCTGCCGTTAATGCTGTTGGCGATATGACCTCTATTTTTCGCGCTGTCTGGATGATTGGCTTGTTGATCCTGTGTAACGTCGGCGCCGTGCTGGCCGCGTCGCCCGTGACTGAAACCAGGCCCGCCGCCCAGGCACAGCAGAAGACCCCAGCGAAAAAAACGCCCCCTGCCAAGAAGAAAGCCGCGCCCGTGAAGAAGCGTGCACCGATCGCCAGCAAATCCAAGTCGGCCCACGAAGTGGCCCAGACCAAGTTGCCACCGGCACAGTTGGACCTGTCTTTACCTACGGACATGGTGCGGCACTTGCAGCCGATCGGCACCATGCCCAAGCCCAAGAGCGTGCCATTGTTGCCACCGATGTTTGGCGAAAAGCCAACCGATAACAGTGCGTTCCAGATCAATGGCCGCTTGCTCAGCAACGAGATGAAGCTGCAATTGCGCAACGAAGAGCGGCGTGAAGTGGAAGGCGCAGCGCTGGATTTCGAATTCAAGCAGTAAACTTTTCCCTCGGACGTGACGCTTGCCCTCGACCATCTGTCGCAGACTGGTCAGTCACTTTTGTTTTGCGCGAAAAACCCCTGTTGGACCATTTTAAAACGGCTGTTTTAGGGCGTACTCTAGCCCGGCCATCCCTATTGAGCCGTCGAGGACCTGCTGGTCATGAAATGCCGTGAAGGCTGTGGCGCTTGCTGCATCGCCCCCTCCATCAGTTCACCGCTGCCGGGAATGCCCAACGGCAAACCTGCGGGAGAACGCTGTGTGCACTTGTCGGTCGAACAGCTATGCCTGCTGTTCGGCCGCCCGGAGCGACCGGCGGTGTGCAGTGATTTCAAGGCGGATATCGAAGTCTGCGGCAACGACCAGGCCGATGCGATCCGGCTGATTGGCTGGTGGGAGCAGATGACGGCGGCTTGATGGGCTTTACTATTGGAACTTCAACAATAAGGAATACAACAATGGGTTCACTGAAACGAATGGCTGTGTTGTGCGGTTTTACAGTGTTGTTCGCTGCCACTGCCCAGGCGGAAGACTGGCAGGTTGCCAAGGACGAAGACGGTATCAAAGTGTCCTTGAGCGAAATTGCCGGCTCCAAGTACAAGGCTTATCGCGGTGTCACCGTGATCAAGGCCCCAGTCGCCAAGATCCAGGCTCTGCAGGAAGACGTGGCGGGCGCCTGCTCATGGATCCATGAGTGCAAATCGCAGAAGCTGGTCGATAAGAAAGGTGACGAAAGCTGGACCTACACCCAATTCAAGGCCCCGTTCCCGGTGACTGACCGCGATTCCTACCTGCATATCACGACGACCAAGGCGGCCGACGGCACGCTGACGCGTAAACTGGAAGGTGTGCCAACCTACAAGCCTGAAGAAAAAGGCTACGTTCGAGTCGCCCAGGTCGATGGCTTCTGGAAGCTCGTTCCCAAAGGCGACAACCAGACCGAAGTGACCTACCAGGTGCACACCGAGCCTGGCGGCAGTGTGCCGTCGTGGCTGGCCAACAAGTTCGTGGTGGACGCCCCGTTCAAGACCTTGAAAGCCTTGAAAGAACACGCTGAAAAATAAGCACAGCCGATCAGGTGCCTGCGACCTTGAGTGGAACATTTGCCAAGCCCTCAAGGTCCAGATGGATGTGAGCCCACACTTGGGTTTTATCGAGGAAGCACCGATGCAAAAGTGGCAGATTACCTTTGTTGATGACCACGGCGTGAAGTCCGTAGAGCAGTTCGATTGCACGCAAAAGCCCAGCCTCGAAGAGGCGGCGCACATGATTCGCAGCAAGCTGGTGCCGGTAGCCGCCGAGCTCGACCTCAATGACCTTGAAGGACGCCAGCCTGAGCCTACGGTCAAGATCCTCAAAGACCAGAACAGCATCCAGATCCTCGACATTTCTCCGGCTGCCTGAACAATCCCTGTAACTCATTCAACCCCCTCTGGTAGAGGTGATAGCTTCGCGCTACTCTGCAAACGAGATCAGCGAATGAATCGCTAAGGTCTGGTCTTGTCAGCTACATGCTTGTTTTCCAGCGGTGTTGTTATTGCCGTAGTACCTGCGCCAGTAGGGCGCAGGCTTCGGGAAGCACGGAAAGTCTATCCATCGGTTTGAGGAGGACGTTTCATGAGCACAGCCTATCAAGAAGATATCAGCACCCATGTTCTGCGCCGCATGAAAGAAGGCGGCTTTGACTTCTCGCGTTTTCACCCCATCGAGTTCTACGCCATTTTCCCGGATGAGGAACGGGCGCGCCGGGCTGCGGGTCGATTTCGTGGGGAATCGCTGAATGCCCAGGTCAGCGCGCGCGACGATGGCGCGTGGTACTTGGAACTGAGCAAAATCATGTCCGCAACCTACGACGGCATAGGAGACTTCGAACAAGACTTTGAAGCGGTGGTCGAGCCGCTGGGCGGGATCATCGAGGGATGGGGCGTGAAGCAGGAGGTGCGTGGATTACCCATGTAGTTGCATAGAGTCTCAGCGTATCGGCTGACCTTCGGGTCGGCCGATTTTGTTTGTGCCGTCTGAAAATGTGTGGAACTTGCGCGGTACTTTCTCAGCCTCAAAAAAAAGCCACCCGACAAGGGTGGCCTAAAGGGAAGAGCGGAGCGCTGAAGGCAGTTCAGCAGATGGGGCGATTATCCCTGGGGGCAGCCGGGCAATGAAATCAACTCTGGCTATGCTGTTGATAGCCAAAGCCCGCATTGGGATGAAGCGTGACGCAAGGCGGCGGGCATTCTGCGCACCAGGACGGTGCGGTTAGATTCCGCTGCTTATCCAACTCACTGATTTATAAGTGTTTATGCCGATGGCACGGGCCTTGCGAAGATTCTTGCGTCCGGGGGACAAGGAGTACGGCATGATCCGCACTTATTACGACGAGATGTACGATGGGGCAGGGCAGGTCCGTCCCCATTACCGCGAATTCGCCCGCTGGTTGGCTGAAACGCCCGCCGAGCTGTTGGCCCAGCGCCGGCGTGAGGCCGATTTGCTGTTTCACCGCGCCGGGATCACGTTCACCCTGTATGGGGACGAGCAGGGCACCGAACGCCTGATTCCCTTCGATACAATCCCGCGCAGCATACCGGCCAGCGAGTGGCGCACGGTCGAGCGTGGCTGTATCCAGCGGGTCAAGGCGCTGAACATGTTCCTCGCCGACCTGTATCACGACCAACGCATCATCAAGGCCGGGATCATTCCCGCTGAACAGGTATTGGCCAACGAGCAATACCAACTGGCGATGCAGGGGCTGAACCTGCACCGCGATCTGTATTCCCACATCTCCGGCGTCGACCTTGTACGCGATGGCGACGGTACTTACTACGTGTTGGAAGACAACCTGCGTACGCCGAGCGGTGTCAGCTACATGCTCGAAGATCGCAAGATGATGATGCGCCTGTTCCCCGAACTGTTCGCGGCCCAGCGCATTGCCCCGATCGATCATTATCCCAACCTGCTGCTCGATACCCTCAAAAGCTCAAGCCCGCTGGATAACCCGAGCGTGGTGGTGCTGACGCCAGGGCGTTTCAACAGCGCATTCTTCGAACATGCGTTCCTGGCCCGCGAGATGGGCGTGGAACTGGTGGAGGGGGCCGACCTGTTTGTGCGCGATGATCGCGTGTTCATGCGCACCACCGACGGCCCCAAGGCGGTGGATGTGATCTACCGCCGCCTCGACGACGCATTCCTCGACCCGTTGGCGTTCAACCCCGAGTCCATGCTGGGTGTGCCCGGCCTGCTCGCCGCCTATCGTTCGGGTAACGTGGTACTGGCCAATGCCATCGGCACGGGGGTGGCGGATGACAAGTCGGTGTACCCCTTCGTCACCGAGATGATCCGTTTTTATCTGGATGAAGAACCCATCCTGAAGAATGTTCCGACGTACCAGTGTCGTAAGCCTGACGAACTATCCCACGTGCTGGCCAACCTGCCGGACTTGGTGGTGAAGGAAACCCAAGGCTCCGGCGGCTACGGCATGCTGGTCGGCCCGGCGTCTACCGCGGCGGAAATCGAAGCCTTTCGCGCCCGCATCAAAGCCAAGCCCCACGCCTATATCGCCCAACCAACGCTGTGTTTATCCACGTGCCCGACCTTTGTCGAAAACGGTATCGCACCGCGCCATATCGACCTGCGTCCCTTCGTGTTATCCGGCAAGGAAACCCGCGTGGTGCCCGGCGGCTTGACCCGTGTGGCGCTGCGTGAAGGTTCGCTGGTGGTCAACTCGTCCCAGGGCGGCGGCACCAAAGACACCTGGGTGGTCGAGGACTGATGCCATGTTGAGTAGAACTGCCTCGGATTTGTACTGGATGTCGCGCTATCTGGAACGTGCGGAAAACCTCGCACGCATGCTCGACGTCAGCTATTCGCTGTCGCTGATGCCTCAAGACGGGCACGGTGACGGTCTGCATGAACTGGCCATGCCGTTGCTGATCACCGGCACCCTGGATGACTACCGTGAACGCCACGGCGAACTGCATGCCGAACACCTGCTGCACTTCTTCGCGCTGGACGCGGCCAACCCGGCCAGCATCTACAGTTGTCTCGGCGCCGCGCGGGCCAGCGCCCATGCGGTTCGTGGGCGAATTACCGCCGACATGTGGGAAAACATCAACGCCACCTGGCTGGATATCCGCGACATCGCCCAGCAAGGCTTGAGCCATTACGGCATGAGCCGGTTTTGCGAGTGGGTCAAGGAGCGTTCGCACCTGTTCCGGGGCGCCACTTACGGCACCATCATGCGTAACGACGCCTTTCGCTTTATCCGCCTGGGCACCTTCATCGAGCGTGCCGACAACACCCTGCGCCTGCTGGACGCACGTTATGAAATGGCCGGCGACCAGGCCGCCGCCGTCAGCGACGGCACAGCCCACGCCTACTACCAGTGGAGCGCCTTGCTGCGCGCGTTATCGTCGTTCGAGGCCTACACCGAGATCTATCGCGACGCGCCCGGCGCCCGGCAAGTGGCCGAGTTGTTGCTGTTACGCGCTGATGTCCCACGCTCGCTGCGCGCCTGCAGCGAAGAGATCGACCAGATCCTCGCCAGCCTGCCCGGCCTCAACGGGCGACCGGCCCAGCGCCTGGCCGCCGAAATGGACGCACGCCTGCGCTTTACCGCCATCGACGAAATCCTTGAGGAAGGCCTGCACGCCTGGCTGACCGACTTTATCCCTTTGGTCCGCCAGTTGGGCGACGCCATCTACAGCTCCTACCTGGAGGCCGCATGAGACTCTCCCTCAGCCACGAAACCACCTACCACTATGAAGACCCGGTGCGCGCCAGTATCCAGTACCTGCGCCTCACGCCCCATGACAGCGAGCGCCAGCACGTCATCAGTTGGCAGCTAGACCTGCCACGCCCGGTGCGGGCACAGGTCGATCCGTTCGGCAATATCCTGCATGTGCTGACGCTGGACGAACCCCACGACGCGGTCATCATCGGTGCCCGTGGCCAGGTGGATATCGATGAGTTACGCGAGGCTGAACACGAGAGCCAGTCGGCTTTCCCGTTCCTGCGCAGCACGCGCCTGACCGAACCCGACGAAGCGTTGCGCAGCTTTGCCGAGCAGCACTGCCGGCAACGTCGCGACCGCAGCGCGTTGATCGACCTGATGCACGCGCTCAACCAGTCGATGGTCTACACGCCGGGTGCAACCGCAGTTGACACCAGTGCCGCCGAGGCTTTCGCCGGGCGGGCAGGCGTATGCCAGGACCATACCCACGCCTTCCTGGCCTGCGCACGCAGCCTGGGGATTGCGGCGCGATATGTGTCGGGATATCTGTACACCGAAGACAGCACGCACCTGGCCAGCCACGCCTGGGCTGAAGCCTGGCTGGATGACGCCTGGTACAGCTTTGACGTGACCAACCAACTGGCGCGGCCGGAGCGGCATTTGAAACTGGCCGTGGGCCTGGATTACCTGGATGCCTGCCCGGTACGCGGCATGCGTCGGGGCGGCGGGCATGAACAGATGCATGCCAAGGTGTTATGCATGGCGCCGGCCCCGGTGATCGCTGTCCAGCAGCAATAATGCAATGTGGGAGGGGTCTTGCTCCCGATCGGCGGTTGCCAGTCAGTGATTTTTAGCTGACACACCGCTATCGGGAGCAAGCCCCTCCCACATAGGCATTGTCGCGAAGTTCAGGGGTGTTGTTTACGCCCCGCCATATGCCTCAAATACCCCACCAGCAAACCCAGCTCAGTATCGGGCAATACACTGGCTGCAAAAGCCGGCATCTTCGCCTGTGGCCAATGCCGCAGGCTCTGGGGATCGCGGATATAGCGCTTGAGGAAATCCCCGCTGAAATATTCGGTGGGGTTGTAGGGAATATTCAGATCCGGCCCCACTTGGGCGTCGCCGGCGCCATTGAGCCGGTGACAGGCCAGGCAGTTTTTCTGGAACAACGCAAAGCCTTGGTTCACGGGGTCATTCGCCGCCAGCTGCGGATCGGGCAGCAAGGCGGGAAAGCGTTCGGCGACGGTCTTCAATTGCTTGATCCCGGAGATCTGGAACGGCCACTGCTCAGGGCTGATGGAGCCGGCTTGCGGATCGGTCCACACCAGATAAAACGGCCCGGCACTCGGTTTATCTTGCGCCAGCGCCGGCCAAGGGTGATCGGGGTCCTCAATGGCAAGCCAGGCGCGGGCGCCGTGGTTTTGCAGAAACGGCGCGGCGGCAAGTTCGGCAGCGAAGCCATCGAGGGCGACGGCTTGCAGATGGTTTTCCGCTTTTAGTCCCGGTAGGAGGGCGGCTAGTGGCACTGCGCGATAGGTCATATTGCGCTTGTAGGAAACGTCATCGACGATCTGCACCGTCTGTACATCCGGCCGCTTGAGCAAGTCGGCGGTCTGCCAAGTCTTGCTGGTGTGGTCCAGTTCGATGGTCAATTGCGCTGCAGAGACGGGCAGAGTCAGTAATGCAATGAATAGGGCGACGATCGTTTTCACGATATGGGCTCGATGTGATGGGCAAAGACACCCAACAATAGCGGAAAATCGCACGCAAAACGGCAGCGCCTGCACAGGACCGCTATACGCAATGTCCCGGCAGGTGCCGCCAAAAACTGCAGTCGTGATGCTGCGTGTGCACTGAATGCGAGGGTTGAGCCGTCACCCGATAATCTTGGTGAGATTGGGCAAGATCAGAATCAGTGTGGTGGCGAAAAGAATGAGTCCCGCCTGACGTACTTTCGAATGTTTGAACATGGCTGACTGCCTTTTGTTGTTATTCCTGAGCGTCAAATGCGTGCCGGAAAATTTCACTATGCCGATATGACGTGTCGCTTTTCTTACAGCTGCTCCAGCAAAACCCGGCAGCAGCCTCTTACAGATTCAACCTTAGAGCCCCTGTTCTGCGCGGCTTAGATCCATTTCATATCAACTAAGCAGTATTTGAGCTTAAAACGGCATGAGGCCAATCGCCATCTTGGCGCCAGCCCTAGGGCTAGACCGCTAAAACGATTAATCAGCGGTTTCCCTTAGGTACCTACCGTTCGTCCGAGCGAGGGGGTCAAAAGCAATGAGCGCATCCGTCATTGAAACCGTGTCAATCGGGCCTAAGGTAGGCACACACGCACAGTGGTTCGAGGACGTCATGACCCAACAAGCTTTGATCTTTGATGCGATACGTACGCCCCGGGGCAAAGGCAAAGCCGAGGGTGCCCTGCACAGCGTCAAGCCGGTAAACCTGGTGGCCGGCTTGCTTACGGCGCTGGCGCAACGCGCCGATCTTGATACGCACCAGGTGGATGATATCGTCCTCGGCTGCGTCACCCCGGTGGGCGACCAGGGCGCCGACATCGCCAAGACTGCCGCGCTGGTGGCGGACTGGGACATCAGCGTTGCCGGCGTGCAGATCAACCGCTTCTGCGCCTCGGGCCTGGAAGCGGTGAACCTGGGCGCGATGAAAGTGCGCTCAGGCTTCGAAGACCTGGTGGTGGTCGGCGGCGTCGAGTCCATGTCGCGGGTGCCGATGGGCAGCGATGGGGGAGCCTGGGTACTCGATCCGCAAACCAATATGCACAGTCATTTCACGCCCCAGGGCATCGGTGCAGATTTGATCGCAACCCTGGAAGGCTTCAGTCGCGAGGACGTCGATACCTTCGCCCTGCAGTCCCAGCAGAAAGCGGCGAGGGCGCGTGCAGACGGCTCCTTCAGCAAATCGTTGATTTCAGTGCAGGACCAGAATGGCATCGTGCTGCTGGACCATGACGAGTTCATCCGCGGCGACTCCACCTTAGATGGCCTGGGCAAACTCAAGCCCAGCTTCGAAATGATCGGGCAAATGGGCTTCGATGCCACTGCGCTGCGGGTCTACAGCCATGTGGAGCGCATCCACCATGTGCACACGCCGGGCAACAGCTCCGGTATCGTCGATGGGGCCGCCTTGATGTTGATCGGCTCCGAGGCCAAAGGCCGCGAACTGGGGCTGCAACCTCGGGCCCGTATCGTCGCCACTGCCGTCACCAGTACCGACCCGACCATCATGCTTACCGGCCCGGCCCCGGCCACACGCAAGGCCCTGGCCAAGGCCGGGCTGCGCGTAGAAGACATTGACCTGTTTGAGGTCAACGAAGCTTTCGCCTCCGTGGTGCTCAAGTTCATCAAGGACATGCGCATCGACCCCGCTCGGGTCAACGTCAACGGCGGCTCCATCGCAATGGGCCATCCGTTGGGCGCCACGGGCTGCGCGATCCTCGGCACCTTGCTCGACGAGCTGGAAGTACGCCGCCAGCGCTACGGCCTGGCCACCCTGTGTGTCGGCGGTGGCATGGGCATCGCGACCATCATCGAACGTCTCTGAGCCGAAGGAACCCGTCATGAGCGACGCTATTCGTTACGAAAAAGGCCAGGACCAGATTGTGGTACTGACCCTCGACATGCCCGGCCAGAGTGCCAACACCATGAACGCCGCGTACCGCGAGGCCATGGCGGCCACGGTCACGCGCCTGGAAGCGGAAAAGGACAGCCTTGCCGGTGTGATCATCACCTCGGCCAAGAAGACGTTTTTTGCCGGTGGCGACCTCAATGAGCTGATCCAGGTCGACAAGCACCACGCCAAGGATTTCTACGACGGTGTGCGCGTGCTCAAGGCCCAGTTGCGCCGCCTGGAAACCCTCGGCAAACCGGTCGTGGCCGCGATCAATGGCGCGGCCCTGGGCGGTGGCTGGGAGATTTGCCTGGCCTGCCATTACCGCGTCGCACTGGACGATAAATCCACCCAGCTCGGCTTGCCGGAAGTCACCTTGGGCCTGTTGCCGGGCGGTGGTGGGGTCGTGCGCATGGTGCGCCTGCTGGGGCTGGAAAAGGCCCTGCCGTATTTGTTGGAAGGTAAAAAACTGCGGCCGCAACAGGCGCTGCAAGCCGGCTTGATCAATGAGCTGGCCTTGAGCCGTGATGAACTGCTGGCCAAGTCTCGCGCCTGGATTTTCGCCAACCCCGAGGCCAGGCAGCCTTGGGACAACAAGGCGTATCAAATCCCCGGCGGTACGCCGTCGAACCCCAAGGTTGCACAGATGTTGGCGATTGCACCGTCGATGTTGCGCAGCAAAACCAACGGCTGCTTTCCGGCTCCGGAAAAAATCCTCTGCGCCGCCGTGGAAGGTGCGCAGGTGGATTTCGACACGGCCCACCTGATCGAAACCCGTTACTTCACCGAACTGGTCACCGGCCAGGTGGCGAAGAACATGATCGGCACCTTCTGGTTCCAGCTCAACGAAATCAACGCCGGCGGTTCGCGCCCCCAAGGCTTTGCCCCTTACGTGACCCGCAAAGTCGGCGTGCTGGGTGCCGGGATGATGGGCGCGGGGATCGCTTATGTCAGTGCCTGTGCGGGCATCGACGTGGTGCTCAAGGACATCGACCTCGTCGCCGCCGAGAAAGGCAAGGCGCACTCGGCCGCGATATTGGACAAGAAGGTGGGGCGTGGGCAATTGACCGCCGAGCAGCGCGATACCATCCTGGCGCGCGTTCATCCTACGGCCTCTGATGCCGATCTGGCCGGTTGCGACCTGATCATCGAGGCCGTGTTTGAAAACCGCGAGCTCAAGGCCCAGGTTTCGGCCGCCGCCCAAAGCGTCGTCGGCGCCGACGCGGTGATCGCCTCCAATACCTCCACCTTGCCCATCAGCGGCCTGGCCAACGCCGTGCCCGATCCAGGCAAGTTCCTGGGCCTGCATTTCTTCAGCCCGGTGGACAAAATGCCATTGGTGGAAATCATCAAGGGCACGCACACCAGCGACGAAACCCTGGCCCGAGGTTTTGATTTCGTACTGCAGATCAAGAAAACCCCGATTGTGGTCAACGACAGTCGCGGCTTCTTCACCTCGCGGGTGTTCGGTACCTTCACCAATGAAGGCATCGCTATGCTCGGTGAAGGCGTGGCTGCACCGATGATCGAGACCGAAGCGCGCAAGGCCGGCATGCCCGTGGGGCCGTTGGCGGTGTCCGATGAGGTGTCGCTCAGCTTGATGAGCCATATCCGACAGCAAACGGCCAAGGATCTGCAGGCCGAAGGTAAGGAGATGCCGACGCATCCGGCAACGCGGGTGATCGACCTGCTGGTGAATGAGTACAAACGCGCCGGCAAGGCCGCGGGTGGTGGGTTCTATGACTATCCGGCAGGCGGGCAGAAACACCTGTGGCCGGAACTGAAAGCCCGTTTCGAACAGCCGGGTAAACAAATTTCGCCACAGGATGTACGTGACCGCCTGCTGTTTATCCAGGCCATCGAAACCGTGCGGTGTGTGGAGGAGGGGGTGTTGATGTCCACGGCGGATGCCAATGTGGGCTCGATCTTCGGCATTGGCTTTGCCGCGTGGAGTGGCGGTGCGTTGCAGTTTATCAACCAGTACGGGTTGAACGACTTCATCGCCCGGGCGCGCTACCTGGCGGAGCAATATGGGGAAAGGTTCTCTCCTCCGGCGTTGTTGCTGGAAAAGGCTGCACAAGGCGAAATATTTCGGTGATCTGAATGTGGGAGGTGACTTGCTCCCGATGGCGATGTATCAGCTGACGAGTCAGTAACTGTGCCACCGCTATCGGGAGCAAGCCCCCTCCCACAAGGGCTTGCCTTGGAGGGTGTTTCAGGGCAGGCTCTGGGGTGTGCATTATTCCCATCACCGTGTCAGGTATTTTTTATGTCGCTACGCGTCTGTATCCTGGAAACCGATATCCTGCGTCCAGGCTTGATCGATCAATACCAAGGGTACGGGCAGATGTTCAAGCGCCTGTTCTCCAAGCAGCCGATTGCCGCCGAATTCGTTGTCTACAACGTTGTGCAGGGCGAATACCCGCCGGAAGATGAAGTGTTTGATGCCTACCTGGTCACTGGCAGCAAGGCCGACTCCTTTGGCACCGACCCTTGGATCCAGACTCTCAAGACCTATCTGCTCGAGCGTTACGAGCGCGGCGACAAACTGCTGGGTATCTGTTTCGGCCACCAATTGCTGGCGCTGCTGCTGGGCGGCAAGACCGAGCGCGCGGGCCAGGGCTGGGGCATGGGCATCCACGATTACAAGCTCGATGCCAAGGCGCCGTGGATGAGCCCTGAAGTGGAAGAACTGACGCTATTGATCAGCCATCAGGACCAGGTCACCACGCTACCGAAAAACGCCACGGTGATTGCTTCCAGCGCGTTTTGCCCGTTTGCGGCGTACCACATTGGCGATCAGGTGCTGTGCTTCCAGGGCCACCCGGAATTTGTCCATGACTATTCCCGCGAGCTGTTGGAGATTCTTCAGACGACCTTGGGCGAGAAGGTCTACAACCATGGCGTCGCCAGCCTGGAACGCGACCACCACGGCGTCACCGTGGCGGAATGGATGATGCGTTTCGTGGCCCACCAATCCGAGGCCAAGCGTTAAAGCCAGCCCGAACGCTTGAAGCTGGCCCACAAACCGGTACAGCCCACCGCGATAAACCCGAGCACTGCAAAATAGCCGTAGTGCCATTGCAGCTCGGGCATATTCTGGAAGTTCATCCCGTAGATCCCCGCCACCGCTGTGGGGAAGGCGAGGATCGCCGCCCATGCGGCGAACTTGCGCTGCACCACGCTTTGGCGCGAAGCCTCCAGCAATACACCGATCTCGATGGTCTGGCTGGCGATATCGCGCAGGGTGGTGAGGTCTTCCATTTGCCGGGTCACATGGATCTGCACATCGCGGAAATACGGGCGCATGTTCTTGTCGATAAACGGGAAGCTCAGCTTCTGCAGCTCCTGGCTGATCTCCACCATCGGCGCGACGTAGCGCTTGAGCCGCAGCACGTCGCGGCGCAAGCCGTGCAAGTTCTGGATATCACGCTCATTCAGCGAGCTGCACAATACGTTGCGTTCCAGTTCATCGATCTCGGCATGGATCGCCTCGCTCACCGGTTGGTAATTCTCGGTGACGAAATCCAGCAGCGCATAGAGTACGAAATCTTCCCCATGCTCCAGCAACAGTGGCCGCGCCTCACAGCGCTGGCGCACAAGCCCGTAGGACGCCGAGTGGCCATTGCGTGCAGTGATGATGTAGCCGTTGCCGGCGAAGATGTGGGTTTCGATAAACACCAGCTTGCCGTTCTCGCGCACCGGTGAGTAGGTGACGATAAACAGTGCATCGCCGAAGGTTTCCAGCTTCGGGCGGCTGTGCTTTTCCAGGGCATCTTCGATGGCCAGTTCATGCAGGTTGAACTGGCGTTGCAGGTTGGCCAGCTCTTGAGCGTTGGGGGCTTCCAGGCCGATCCATACAAAGTGGTCAGGTTTGGCGGCCCAGGCGGCGCCTTCGTCGAGGGTGATATCGGTGACTTTCTTGCCGGCGCTGTAGACGGCAGCCGCAACAACTCTACCCATGGTGCTGATCGCTTCTTATTGGGATGACAGATGTTGGGCAGCTTAGCCTGAATGACGTTCCGTCGTAGCTGTCATTGCGACGAGCTTTTTGTGGTGAGCGAGCTTGCTCGCGCTGGGGGACGAAGCGCCCCCCCGGGCGGTGTTCAAGCAGCCCGCAACTCAAGATCCATCTGCGCGATGCATTCATCCATCTGCATCTGGCAAGTCTGCATCAACTGGGGGATGTCATCCGAAGTCAGCCCAACCGTAGGAATCGGCGGCAACGACCGTATGAGCACATCCCCACTGTTCCAGCGATTGAGCTGCATATGGGTGATGTAGTTGCTGACGCACACCTGCACGATCGGCACTCCGGCCGCAATCGCCATATGGAATGCGCCTTTCTTGAACGGCAACAAGCCTTTGCCCAGGTTGCGTGTGCCCTCCGGGAACACCCAGATCGACGTGTTCTCATGTTGCAACGTATGGGTGGTGGTAAGCATTGCCCGGCGTGCCTTGTAGGCATTGCCTCGGTCGATCAGCACATTGCCCGCCAGCCAGAACAACTGGCCGAACAGCGGCACCCATTTCAGGCTCTTCTTGGCGATGCACACCGTGCGGTGAGGCACCACGGTGCCGAACACAAACAAGTCATAGTTGGACTGGTGGTTGGCGATGATCACGCAGGTGCCGGGCTTGTTGCGCAGCGAGTCGACCTGCGCTTTCACGTTCAGGCCCAAGAGCCACATGGCCGGCAGCGCATAGAGGCGGGCGCACAGGCGGCTGTTGTCCGGGTTGAACGGACGGCAAAGGCCCAACACTACACCGAGCACACCGGCGACGATAAAGTGCAGGCCCATCAACAGCATACGTAGCAGAAAAAGCATCGACACGGACCATCGGGACAAGGGTGACGCAGTGTACGGGTGTGCACTGGGTTCGGCAATTGCCCCTGCAGACGTGGGAGATAGGCGATGTTTAAGCACATGTTTCAATATGCACCGACATCGCCCGACTAGAGCGCCTAAAGATGATTCTGATTTATCTGTAAGAAAAAGCCCGACTCAAGGTCGGGCTCTGATGCTGCAGTTGTGAGGATTTAGCTCAGGACATGACCCTGATCCTGAATGATTGCGTCATCCAACGCCTCCAGCAGCGCTTTGCGCACTTTCAACTTGGTGTGCTTGTGGGCGTTCATATTGATCTTCTTCAACTGACGCGCCGCTTCCAGGGCCGCTGCGTGCAACTCTTCGGGGGCGACGACCTTATCCAGGAAGCCGGCATGCAAGGCGCCCTGCGGATCGAACATCTCGGCGTTGATCACCGAACGCTGAAATGCCGACTTACGCAGGCGATCCCGCGCCAATTCGATACCGGCGTGGTGCATGGTCATGCCGATCGCCACTTCATTCAGGCCGATGCTGAACGGGCCTTCCACACCAATCCGATAATCGGCCGACAACAACAGGAACGCGCCCTTGGCCACCGCATGCCCAGGGCAAGCGACGATCACCGGAAACGGATGGGACAACAAACGACGCGCCAACGTCGAACCCGACGTCACCAGGCTGATCGCCTCTTTGGGGCCGGCGGTCATCACCTTCAAGTCATAACCCCCCGACAGTATCCCCGGCGTCCCGGTGATCACCAACACGGCCCGGTCTTTCTCGGCCTGATCCAGCGCCGCATTGAACTCACTGACCACCGCCGGAGAAATGGCATTCACCTTGCCGTTGCTCAAGGTCAGGGTCGCGATACCGTCTTCGAGGTGGTAGGCAATCAACTCACTCATGACGCGGTTCCTTGTAAGACTTGTTATAGAGAAGCTATGGATAGAAATGCATACGCAGACGTTACCCACCACGCCCGCCCCGGTAAAGCGCCGTGACTGACTACCCAGTCAGGCTTTTACGCCACACCCAAGCTTAGACGGCCCGGAGCAGGGCGCACCGAGCGTCCCAGGCTCACGCTACCCATGCCCAAGAATGGCAGAATCACCGTCCCTCACCAGGCGGGTTATGACATAACCGTCTAACCGCATGAAAATTCTGAAAAAAACCTTTGCCATCGGAAAGGCTTTCGACTACATTAGCGCGCCTCGACAGACTGAACTGGTTTGACGAGATACGGTGAAGTGTCCGAGTGGCTTAAGGAGCACGCCTGGAAAGTGTGTATACAAGAAATTGTATCGAGAGTTCGAATCTCTCCTTCACCGCCAAATTCGATGTAAACAAAACCCCTGGTTTCGAAAGAAACCAGGGGTTTTGTGCTTTCTGGGCTTGGAAATTTCCCGTTCTAGATCATGTACACGGCATGTCCAGCCGGCGCCCAATGACATCCAGCAGATCGCACCCATCGCGTAGTGGAATTGAGCAGAGCAGGGCAAAATCACTGAGCACGACGGCATCACTGCCTATTTCACTGCGTAGTGCGAGATTCTCAAGGACCTGGGTCACGGCGCGAAGTCGATAGGTCGCGGCCTCTAGCAGTATTTCCAGAGGCGATTGGCGTGCAAAGGCTGGGAGTACGAGCGTAAAGCTCACAACGGCGACCACGCTTGAACGAAGGCTGTTTTCAGGGCAGCGCTGAGCGGCCTTGATACGTTCCGTGAAAACGCCACTCCTCAATGCCTATGCCGATGATGCACGTCCGGAAAATGCGCATGGCTATGCTTCATCGCACTGTGCACATGCACGTGGCTATGCGGCACCGCCGGGTCCCATTCAAAGTCATGGTCATGCTGGTGATGCTCATCATGCACATGGCGATGCCCGTGTTCCGTCGCTTCATGCAGATGCTCATGGGCATGTCGCTCTGTCAGGTGCAGCCACACGCCGATAGCCATTAACGCCGACGCGATCCAGAACGCGACGGTGACCGACTCGTCCATCACCCATAAGGCAACCGCAGCCCCGAGGAAGGGCGCTGTCGAAAAGTAGGCGCCGGTGCGGGCGCTACCTAGCCCGCGGAGTGCCAGTATGAACAGGACCAGGCTGATGCCATAGCCGAGAAACCCGACCAGCAACACGGGCGCAAGTTGCACGGCGCTCGGGAGCTGCGCGCCGAGATAAAGCGCCAAGCTGCAATTCACCCACCCGGCAATCAAACCCTTGGCGCCTGCGATAAACAGGGCGTCAGATGCGGATACCTTGCGCGTCAGGTTGTTGTCGATCCCCCAGCACAGGCAGGCCAGCGCAACGGCAAACGGTCCCGTCCAGTCCTGGCTGGTAGCGCCGCCGTCGGACCAGGACAGCACTACGCCGCCCAGCACAATGGCGAGCATACCGAGCACGATACGGCGGTCGGCGTTTTCCCTGAACACCAGCCAGGCGATAACCGCAGTCAGTACCGACTCGAGGTTGAGCATCAATGAAGCCGTGGCCCCGGCGGTGCGGGTCAGGCCGAACATCAGGGCGACGGGCCCGAGGATGCCGCCGAAGACGATGGCGCCGAGCAGCCAGGGCCATTCCGAGGGGGCCAATCCGCTAGGTTTCCAGCCGCGATCACGTATGCAGCGCACACCGGCCAGACCGATACCGCTGCCAAGATAGAGCAGGCCGGCGAGGAGTATGGGCGAGAGGCCAAGGCCCAGGCTTTTGGCAAGTGGGGTGCTGGCGCCGAACAGGGCGGCGGCCGCAAGGGCGTAAAGGATACTGAGGTTCATGGGCCATCCTCGAAGGTATGGCCCATGATACGTCGCGCGCGGGCCTGAGCCCTGGCGATTTTGACTATTTCACGATCATTTATTGCGCAGTTTTGAGCTTGACCACATCACCCGAGATCTTGGTGGTGTAACCGCTGAGCACCCAGGCCCAAAACCAGTTTTCTTGCACTTGGGTGTTGATCAACGCATCGCCGCCTTTGGCCTTGATGGCCGCGTCCTGCGCGCGCACGAAACGGCTGTTCTGGCCGATCGGGATCAAGCCGAACAGCATGATGCCGGTGGCGCTGGCTTCACTGTGACCCAAAACGGTGTATTGGCTGCTGTCGTAATGCGGGGATTTGATCGCGGTACCGGTGCAACCTGCAAGGGTGAAACCCAGAACTGCTGCTGCAACCACTTTACTGACGTACTTCACTGAATAACTCCATGAACTCAATCCCGGGATCCAATTTCCCGGGGCGCGACACTCTAATCGCTCAGCTGGCAGATTGAAATCCGCCAGCCAAAGGTTTCACTTTCATACCCGCACTTACGCCCAGGCTGACAGGCGCGGATACCCGCGCACCGGGACGTGCTTGGCGTCAGATATGCAGCCACGCCAGGCTGCCCAGCACCACCGCCACACCCGCCGCTGCATAGGACATGCGCTTCAGCCATTCACGCCGCGTGAGCAAGGTAATCGCCGCCAACGAAATCGCGATCTGAATCGCCGTCATCGCCTGAGCCCAGCGGTGATGCTGGTGCAGTGCCTCTTCGGATTTCTGATCCCACTCTCGGGAGGTGGCCTCCAGTTTTTCGGCTTGTTTGCGCACTTCTTCCTTCTGACTTTTGTAGCGCTGCACTTCGTCGTTGTAGTGCGCCGCGTCGACGCCGGGGATGTGTGCGGCGAGTTCGGCGAGGTTTTGCCGGCTGGATTTGGCCTGGTAGTAATTCCACTGGTTGGCGGCTTCGGTCTTGATGATGGCGGCGTTGTTCTTGTCCATTGCCGCTTCGCTTTCGGTGGAGCCGGCCTGGTAGCTGAGCATGGCGCCGAGGGTGGCCATCAGCGCGGTCATCACGGCAATGCGGCTGGCGAAATTGTCACCGCGGCCGTGGGCATGTTCGGTGGTGTGTTCGATGTGTTTTTCGTGGGGGCTGGGGACTTCGAAGGCTTCGGACATGGGGGATTCTGCACACGGAATCTGGGAAGCCTGATTCTTTACCAGTGAAGCTGTCTCAAAGCTGTACGTAACGCTGCAAACCGGCCACCAATGCATCAAACATCACCCGACAGCGTGGGCTGTTGCGCAGGTCCTCGTGCATGGTCACCCAGGTGTCCAGTTTGAGCGCGAAAAACTGCGGCAGCACTCGCTGCAGGCGTGGGTCGCGCTTGGCCAGTTGCACTTGGCAGCCACCGATGCCGGCACCGGCGCGGATCAGTGCCAGTTGTGCCAGGTCGCTGTCGCTGCAGAGGGCGAAGGCGCTGCGTTCGAAGCCCTTGATGGCCAGGCTGCGGATGAAGGCGTTTTCCTGGTCGAAGCCGATCACCGAATGGTTGGCCAAGTCTTGCATGTGCAGGGGCACGCCCCGTTGTTGCAGGTAATCATCACGGGCGTGCAGGCCGACTTCGATCAGGCCTACGCGCCGCGCCACCAGTTGTTCCTGGCTGGGCCGGACCATGCGCACGGCGATGTCGGCTTCCAGTTGCAGCAGGTCGCTGAGGCGGTTGGTCAGCACCAGTTCGACCCGCAGGTGCGGATGCTCACGGCGTAATTGAGTGATGATCGGTGGCAGCAATTCCACGCCGACGACTTCACTCGCGGAAACCCGCACCACACCGCGCACCTCGTCACCGTGGGAGGAGGCGGCACGCTCGAGGGCGGCGGCGGTGCGTTCCATGGTTTCAGCGTGGGCGCGCAAGGTATGCGCCACCGCCGTCGGCAGCAGCCCTGTCGGTGAACGTGTGAACAGCACCACGTCCAACGCCGTTTCCAGCGCAGCGATATGCCGGCCCACCGTAGGCTGCGTGATGCCGAGCAGCCGCGCGGCCCCCGACAACGATCCTTCCTTGAGTACACCCAGGAACGACCGGTAAAGCTCCCAACCAATATTCGATGCCATGCATAAATGTATAGCGACTGGTGGGTCTTGGGCAATTCCTCTATAGCCGGGTCCGGAACAGAATGCGCTCACCAACCAACGTGGGAGAGTGTGATGAGCAAGGTTCTGGTATTGGGTGCAACCGGTGGCATTGGTGGCGAGGTCGCGCAGCAACTGGCAGCGGCGGGTTGGGACGTGCTTGCGTTGACTCGGGATGTCGACAGGGCCCGTCGGCGAAACCCTGGCCTCACCTGGCTCAAGGGCGACGCACTCGATCGGCAGCAAGTACTGGCGGCAGCGCGTGGTTGCGAGGTGATCGTCCATGCCGTCAACCCGCCGGGCTACCGCAATTGGGCCGGGCTGGTACTGCCGATGATCGACAACACCATCACGGCGGCGATTGCCGAGGGCGCGACCATCCTGTTGCCGGGCACGGTGTATAACTTCGGGCCGGATGCGTTTGCGCTGCCGCATGAGGATTCGCCCCAGCACCCGCAGACGCGCAAAGGGGCGATCCGTGTGCAACTGGAGCAACGCTTGCTCGACGCCTCCCGCCAAGGGGCGCGGGTCTTGATCGTACGCGCCGGGGATTTTTTCGGCGCCCGTGCGTCCAATAACTGGTTTTCCATGGGGCTGATCAAGCCTGGAAAACCGGTCGCCAAAGTGAGTTATCCGGGCGCGCGTGGCGTGTTGCATCAGTGGGCCTATTTGCCGGACGTGGCGCGCACGATGCTCGAGTTGCTTGAGCGCCGTGCCACCCTTGACGCGTTCGCCCGTTTTCACATGGAGGGCTTCGTCGATGCCGATGGCACACAGATGAGCGAGGCCATCCAGCGCGTGGTGTTACGCAGGACGGGTCAGCAACCCCGCGTAGGCCCGTTCCCTTGGTGGCTGTTGAAGGTGGCGGCGCCCTTTGTCGTCACGTTCCGCGAGATGCAGGAGATGCGTTACCTCTGGCGCACCCCATTGCGCATGGGCAACGAACGCCTGGTCGCGGTGTTGGGCAGGGAACCTCATACGCCGCTGGACCAGGCGGTGGAGGCCACATTGGACGGTCTGGGCTGCCTGCCTGAGCCCGCCTGATCAAGCGCATCTACACCGCGAGATTGATCAGTTCCACTGCCGTTTCCTGCGCCGTTGCAGGGTGGACGGTCATGGCAAAGGGTTGCCTGCCGACAAGCGTGGCCGTTATTGTGCTGAATCCTTTTAGTCCTTCCTCCAGGTTCTGTTGTGATGAATGCACCGCGTAGCGCTGTCGGTCCGATCAAGGCCGTGATATTCGATATGGACGGGTTGTTGCTGGACACTGAGGGCATCTACACCGAAGTGACGCAGATCATCGCCGAACGCTACGGCCGAACCTATGACTGGGGTATCAAGCAGCACATCATTGGCCGCGGCGCCCAGGACCTGGCCGATTATGTGGTCAAGGCACTGGACCTGCCGATCACACCGGCGCAGTTCCTGACCATCCGCGAACCGCTGATGAGCGAGCGTTTCCCCAAGGCTTTGGGCATGCCCGGTGCCGAAGCGCTGGTGCGGCATTTGAAAGCACACCATATTCCGATTGCCGTGGGCACCAGTTCGTCGCGTAATTCGTTTGGCCACAAGACCACTCTGCACCGCGAGTGGTTTGCTCTGTTCGACACCATCGTCACGGCCGATGACCCGGAAGTCGGCGCCGCCAAACCGGCCCCCGACATCTTCCTCACCGCCGCCCGCCGCCTGGGCGTCGCGCCCGAGGACTGCCTGGTCTTCGAAGATTCGCCGTTCGGCGTTACCGCTGCGAAAGCCGCGCATATGACCGCCATCGCCGTGCCGGATGAAGCCATGGCTGACAGCAAGTACCAGCATGCTGACCAGATCATTCGCAAACTTGCAGACTTCGATCTCGCCGCCTATGGCCTGCCGCCGATGTCCTGAACAAACACGATCAAATAGTGTGAGAGGGGGCATGCCCTGATGCCAGTCAGTTAAGGATTAACGCGGTCATTGTGGGAGGGGCGGTGCGACGATTCGACTTGCTCCCGATAGGCCGCGCAGCGGCCTCAAAAATGGGCCTGCTACGCAGTCCATCGGGAGCAAGCCCCCTCCCACAGTGGTTTAAGCGCTGAAACCACCATCGATAGTCAGACTGGCACCTGTGATATAGCCGGCTTCCGGCCCCGCAAGATAAGCGACGAAGCTGGCAATCTCTTCCACATGCCCATACCGACCCACCGCCATCAACCCAATCAAACTTTCCGCAAAATCACTGTTCGCCGGGTTCATGTCGGTGTCCACCGGCCCAGGCTGTACGTTGTTGACGGTGATACCACGCGGCCCGAGGTCCCGTGCCAGCCCTTTGGTCAGCCCCACCAGCGCGGATTTGCTCATGGCATACGGCCCGCCACCGCCAAACGGCATGCGCTCGGCGTTGGTGCTGCCGATGTTGATCACGCGGCCACCGTCTTTCATGTGTTTGGCGGCTGCCTGAGTGGCGATAAACACGCTGCGCACGTTGATCGCCAGGGTTTGGTCGAAATCTTCCAGCTTGAACTCTTCCAGCGGCCCGATGGCCAGCACACCGGCGTTGTTCACCAGGATGTCCAGGCCGCCGAACGCTGCGACGGTGGTGTCGACCGCCTGGCGTATCGCCGTGGCATCGGCGCTGTCGGCATGAATCGCCAAGGCTTTGCCGCCTTCGCTGATCACGCTGTTTTGCAATGCTTGCGCCTTGTCGGCCGAGCTGACGTAGGTAAAGGCAACGGCTGCACCTTGCGCGGCGAGGCGCTTGACGATGGCGGCGCCGATGCCGCGGGAACCGCCTTGGATCAAGGCAACTTTGCCGCTGAGGTTTTGTGTGGTCATGTCGATCTCCGAGCTGTTCAAGGCGGAATGCCTTGTGGTTGGAAGCGAGTATCGGCCTGGGCCATCGCGCCCGGTAGACCGTGATTGCTATAGTCTGTGTAAACCAAAAGTTTAGAGTGGGGCGATATGGAGAGCTTTGGCGGTATCGAATGCTTTGTGCGCAGCGCTGAAGGCGGCAGTTTTGCCGAAGCCGCCCGGCACCTGAGCCTGACTCCGGCGGCGGTGGGCAAAAGTGTTGCCAAGCTGGAAGCGCGCCTGGGTGTGCGCTTGTTCCAGCGCAGCACCCGGCGCCTGACCTTGACCGAAGCCGGCCAGCTGTTTCTCGAAGAAGTCGGCGCCAGCCTCACCACTATTCAAAATGCCGTGGCCAACCTGGCCAGTGCGCAGGGGCGCCCGGTGGGCACGCTCAAGGTCAGCATGGGCACGGTGTTCGGTAATCGGTACGTGGTGCCGTTGCTGGGCAAGTTCATGCAGCGCTTTCCGGATATCAGGCCGGACTGGCATTTTGATAACCGCCAAGTCGATTTGATCGGCCAGGGTTTTGACGCGGCGATCGGCGGTGGATTCGAATTGCCCCAAGGGGTGGTTGCACGCAAGCTCACGCCGGCCCATCGGGTGTTGGTGGCGGCGCCGGCCTACCTCGCACAGTGCCCGCCCGTTTTGCATCCCGAAGATCTGGCGAGCTGCAGCGGCATCTTGATCCGTTCGCCGCAGACAGGCCGCGTGCGCTCCTGGCAACTCACCAGTCGGGAGCGCGAGCACCGCCCGCTGGTGCTCAAGCTCGGCATGACCATGAGCGACTCCGAGGCGGCGTGCTGCGCCAGTGCCCAGGGTTTAGGCATTGCGCTGGTGAGCATGCCGATGGCAGTGCCGTTCCTCGACAGCGGTGAGGTGGTGCGGGTACTGCCTGATTGGTACGTCGACGACGGCAACATTTCACTCTATTACGCCGAACACAAACTGCTGCCCGGCAAGACCCGGGCCTTTGTGGATTTCATCATCGAACAGTTTGCCGAGCAGGGGCTAGGGAAAAGGTTCAGCGCAGTCTGAATGTGGGGCTTGCTCCCGATGGATTGCGCAGCAGGCCCAGCCCTTTCAAACCCAAAGCAGGGGCCGCTGCGCGGCCCATCGGGAGCAAGCCCCCTCCCACAGTGACAGCGTTAAGCCTCCACTGACGGGCATCAGGACCGGCCCGGCCAGCCAATCACTTTCTTCGGTCGTGGCGTTGCGTAGGTCCGGATCTTCGACGTCGACAAACCCAGTCGCACCAGCGACTCGGCAATGGTCACCGCCGCTGTCACGCCATCCACCACCGGTACGCCCGTGCGCCGGCGAATCTGTTCGTCCAGCCCGGCCATGCCGCCGCAACCCAGGCAGATCACTTCGGCCTTGTCTTCACTGATGGCCAGTTCCGATTGACGCACGATGGCCTCCATCGCGGCCAACGGGTTTTCTTCCAGCTCCAATACCGCCATGCCACTGGCCCGCACCGAGGCACAACGCTGGTACAAGCCTGCGAGTTTCAGGCGGTCTTCGATCAGCGGCACGGTGCGGTCCAGGGTGGTCACCACTGAATAGGCGTGGCCCAGGAACATCGCAGTGCTGGCGGCCGCTTCGGTGATGTCCACCACCGGCACATTCAGCAACTCCTGCAAGCCTTCACGGCCGTGCTCGCCGTAACCGGCCTGAATCACCGCATCGAATGGCTGGTCGTAGGCCATCACCCGATCCATCACGGCAATGGCCGCCAGGTAACTTTCAAAATTGCCTTCTACCGATTCTGCGCCGAAGTAGGGGGTGAGCCCGACGATCTCGGTGCCGGGCGAAGCCACGGCCCGCGCCTGTTGGGCGATGGTGTCGGTGATGGATTCGGTGGTGTTGACGTTGACCACGAGGATACGCATGGAGTGTCCTTGATTAGTGACTGACGTTATCGACTGCAATGCTTTCGCCGCTGACATCGGCGTAGAACGCTTGGCGCTTGGCGATCAACCGGTACAGCAACCCTGCAATACCGGCGCCAAACAACCAGGAAAACGGCGCGACACCGGCAAAACCAGGCAACAGCGCCAGCAGAATCGCGATCACCGCCGCAGGCACAAACGCCGCCACTGCGCGCAAATTGATCCCGTGGCTGTAGTAATAAGCACCGTTGGGATCTTCGCTGTACAGCTGCAGCACATCCACCCGGCTTTTACGGATCAGCCAGTAATCGACCATGATCACCCCGTACAACGGCCCCAGCAGCGCACCCAGGCCGGAGAGGAAATACACGATCACCAGCGGGCTGTTGTAGAGGTTCCACGGCAGGATCAGCACCGCCACGGTGGCGCTGATCAACCCGGCGCGACGGAAGTTCAGGTACTTGGGCGCCAGGTTGCTCAGCACGAAGGCCGGTGCCACGAAGTTGGCCATGATGTTCACCGCCACGGTGACGATCAGGAAGGCCAGGCAGCCCAGCACCAGGAAGAAGGTATTGGGGATGGCGGCGATGATTTCGGTAGGGCTTTCGATCACGCGGCCATTGAGTTGGAATTGGCCGCCGCACAGCAGCACGGTGATCGCCGCGAATACCAGGATGTTCACCGGCAAGCCCCAGAAGTTGCCCACCAGGATGGTCTTGCGGCACGGTGAAGAGCGGGCGAAGTCGCAGAAATTAAGGATCAGCGTGCCATAGATGGACAGCCACAACGCGCCGCCGGCAAAGATATTGCGCCACATCTCGCCGCCGCTCAGCGGCTCGCGGATCGACCAGGCGATATCACCTGCGGTCTGGAAATACATCCAACCGGCCAATGAGGCCACGGTCACCAGGATCACCGGCCCGGCGAAGGCTTCGTAGCGACGCACCATCTCCATGCCATACGCCAGGATCGCCAACTGCACGAACCAGATCGTCACGAAACACACCCAGCCCAGGGTCGACAGGCCAAGGATCGAGTTGTGGTCATAGTCGGCAAAGCCTGGATGAATCGCCGATAGCAACACGCGGAAAACCACCGACGCCAGGTAGGTCTGGATACCGAACCAGGCAATCGCAATGACGGCGCGAATCAGCGCGGGGATCTGTGCGCCATGGATACCGAAGCTGATACGGCTGATCACCGGAAACGGCACACCGGTCTTCTGCCCCATAAACCCCGACAAGTTCATGAAGAAGTACACCAGTGCCGCGCCGATACCCAGGGATAACAGGATCTGCCAGCCGCCGAGCCCCAGCGCATACAGGCCGATGGCAAATGAATAGTTGGCGATGTTGTGCACATCGTTGGTCCACAGCGCAAAAATGCTGTAGCGCCCCCAGCGCCGGCCTTCGCGCTTGGTGGGTGCCAGGTCTTTGTTGTGCAAGCGCGGGCTGAGCACCAGGGGGCCAGGGCTTGTAGCCTCGGGGGTCAGGGCGGAGGAGGGCAGATCCAGTGCGATGTTATTCGAAAGACTTGTACGCATTCCGGCAGGCTCCAGCGCATCTGCGAGCGAGCCGCGGATGGCAAAGTGTATGTATGATTTGTATTTATTGTATACAAAACCTATTTCACCTTAAGCCACATGCGTGCCAGTTTTCGATCTATTAAACGGCTGTCTAATTTCGTTTTTATATGTATTTTTGATAACTATCTGAATTTGAATGGATATAAATTGACCATTTGAACAGGTATTTATTTTTGAAGGCAGGAGGAAGCTGATTCAGAGCGAAATAATGCATGAGTGCGGGTGTTACGTTTTGGTGCTGTGACGAAAAAGATGCACACATAAATGGCACCGATCGTTACATCTATGTGTACATTTATCATGGATAACACAAAACAAATGTGGGAGGGGGCTTGCTCCCGATAGCGGTGTGTCAGTAACCAGCAATCTGGCTGAA
>NZ_JBNPJU010000044.1:0-93557 GCF_050312575.1 Pseudomonas sp. R11F
TTGACTGACACACCGCATTCGCGAGCAAGCCCGCTCCCACATTTGTCCTGCGTCATCCTGACGAACTTCTAAACTCCTTTAACAGTGGCAACACGCCGCACGCCCTGCCGTGCGTGTCGTTGATGCGTGTCATGACAAATGGCGCCTGGACGATGCTTGACAACCCCAGGTCGTAAACGTATGTTTCAAACACCTGTTTGACCGCCACAACAAATCCACGCGGTTGTTCATCCCAGATACATCAGCAGAGGTTTATCGCTATGCCTGACTACAAGGCCCCCTTGCGTGATATTCGCTTCGTTCGTGACGAACTGCTCGGTTATGAAGCGCACTATCAGAGCCTGCCGGCTTGCCAGGACGCTACCCCGGACATGGTTGACGCCATTCTCGAAGAAGGCGCCAAGTTCTGTGAGCAAGTACTGGCACCGTTGAACCGCGTGGGTGACATCGAAGGGTGTACCTGGAGCGAGTCAGGCGTTAAGACCCCTACTGGTTTCAAAGAAGCCTATAAACAGTTCGTCGAGGGCGGCTGGCCGAGCCTGGCTCACGATGTGGAGCACGGTGGCCAAGGCCTGCCGGAATCCCTGGGCCTGGCCGTGAGCGAAATGGTCGGTGAGGCCAACTGGTCGTGGGGCATGTACCCTGGCCTGTCCCACGGTGCAATGAACACCATCTCCGAACACGGCACGCCTGAGCAGCAAGAGGCTTACCTGACCAAGCTGGTTTCGGGCGAGTGGACCGGCACCATGTGCCTGACCGAACCGCACTGCGGCACCGACCTGGGCATGCTGCGCACCAAGGCCGAACCTCAGGCTGATGGTTCCTACAAAGTTTCCGGCACCAAGATCTTCATCTCGGCCGGTGAGCACGATATGGCCGATAACATCGTCCACATCGTCCTGGCGCGCCTGCCGGATGCACCGGCCGGGACCAAAGGTATCTCGCTGTTTATCGTGCCCAAGTTCCTGCCGAATGCAGACGGCTCGATCGGTGAGCGCAACGCCGTGACCTGTGGTTCCCTGGAACACAAGATGGGCATCCATGGCAACGCTACCTGCGTGATGAACTTCGACGCGGCCACCGGTTTCCTGATCGGCCCGGCGAACAAAGGCCTGAACTGCATGTTCACCTTCATGAACACCGCTCGCCTGGGTACCGCACTGCAGGGCCTGGCCCATGCTGAAATCGGCTTCCAGGGCGGCCTGAAATATGCGCGTGATCGCCTGCAAATGCGCTCCCTGACCGGCCCGAAAGCACCGGACAAAGCGGCCGACCCGATCATCGTGCACCCTGACGTGCGCCGCATGCTGCTGACCATGAAAGCCTTCGCCGAAGGCAACCGTGCGATGGTGTACTTCACCGCCAAGCAAGTGGACATCGTCAAGTACGGCACCGACGACGAAGCCAAGAAACAGGCCGATGGCCTGCTGGCTTTCATGACGCCGATCGCCAAGGCGTTCATGACCGAAGTCGGTTTTGAAGCGGCCAACCACGGCGTGCAGATCTACGGTGGCCACGGCTTCATCGCCGAGTGGGGCATGGAGCAGAACGTTCGCGACAGCCGCATCTCGATGCTGTACGAAGGCACCACCGGCATCCAGGCCCTGGACCTGCTCGGCCGTAAAGTGCTGATGACCCAAGGCGAAGCGCTCAAGGGTTTCACCAAGATCGTGCACAAGTTCTGCCAGGCCAACGAAGGCAACGAAGCCGTCAAAGAGTTCGTCGCACCGCTGGCTGCACTGAACAAAGAGTGGGGCGAGTTGACCATGAAGGTCGGCATGGCCGCGATGAAAGACCGTGAAGAAGTCGGTGCCGCCTCGGTGGACTACCTGATGTACTCCGGTTACGCGTGCCTGGCTTACTTCTGGGCCGACATGGCGCGCCTGGCCGCCGAAAAACTGGCTGCCGGCACCACCGAAGAGGCGTTCTACACCGCCAAGCTGCAGACTGCGCGCTTCTACTTCCAGCGCATCCTGCCGCGTACCCGCACTCACGTTGCAACCATGCTGTCGGGCGCCAACAACCTGATGGACATGAAAGAAGAGAACTTCGGCCTGGCTTACTAAGCCTTACCGGGTTCTGCTGAAAACCGCCGCTCCCTCGGGAGTGGCGGTTTTTTATTGGGTGCGATAAAAAACACAGCGCAGCACTCAGGGATTGGGGTTGGCTGCCGTTACAGTGATGGCAATGTGATACAGGTCACATTGAATGTGCTTAACTGTGCGCAGTGAAGGCACTGTGCCATCTTTATCGGCGGGTCGGAGCTTTACCCTTGTCACGCGTGTCCGCTGTACGTTTCAGCCATTTTCTCCCCTCGTTGCTGCTATTGCTGGCCGGGCTCTCGGCTGCGTATGTCAAAGACCTCAATGTCTTCTTCACTTCGCTGTTCAACGTGCTGCCGACCTTGGTGCTGTTGCTCGGTGGTTCGTATTGCGCGGTGTATCGGCGCCAGCGTGAACTGTTCCTGATGATCACGGTGTATATCACCTACTTCTTGCTGGACACCCAGACGGACTTTTACCGCGATAATGGCCGCGTGCGTGAAGATGCCGCCGTGGTGTTTCATCTGTGTTGCCTGCTGTTGCCGCTGTTGTTCAGCATCTACGCGCTGTGGCAGGAGAAGACCCACCTGTTTCGCGACTTCGTTGCCCGGTGTGCGGTGCTGATCGCCGTGGGCAGCGTTGCGCTGGCCCTGGAGCAGAGTTTCCCGCAGGCCTTGCTGAACTGGCTGGCAGAAATTCGTTGGCCGGCGCTGCATGGCAGCTGGATGAGCCTGATCCAACTCTCTTACCCGATGTTCCTGGTCGGCTTCCTGACCCTGGCCGCCCAGTACTGGTACCAGCCGCGTCCGTTGCACGCCGCGCAGTTGGTCGGGTTGTTGGGAATGTTCTGGATGTTGCCGCAAACCTTCATCCTGCCGTTCACCCTGAACATCATGTGCAGCCAGGTGATGTTGATGATTGCCGCCGGTGTGGCCCATGAGGCCTATCAAATGGCGTTTCGCGATGAGCTGACCGGCTTGCCCGGGCGGCGCGCGCTCAACGAACGCATGCAGCGACTGGGGCGCAACTATGTGTTGGCGATGAGCGACGTCGACCACTTCAAACGCTTCAACGACACCCATGGCCACGACGTGGGCGACCAGGTCCTGCGGCTGGTCGCCAGCAAGCTGTCCAAGGTCAATGGCGGCGGGCGTGCCTACCGTTATGGCGGTGAAGAATTTGCCGTGGTGTTTGCCGGCAAGACCCTGGATGAGTGCATGCCGCACCTGGAAGAGATCCGCGAGATCATTGCCAACTACGACATCAAGTTGCGCAACCCGGACCGTCCCCATGACGATCATCAGGGCCGTCAGCGTCGCACAGGCAGCGGGGCGTCCAGTGTGTCGGTGACCGTCAGCATCGGCGTGGCCGAGCGCCAGGCCGAGCAGCGCACGCCGGAAGAGGTGCTCAAATCCGCCGACGAAGCCCTGTACTCCGCCAAGGGGGCGGGGCGTAATTGCGTGGTCGCGGCCGGGCAGACCCGGCGTGGAGCGGTGCGTATGGAGCGCGCTGCCGGTTGAGTGATGGCGCTGTATTCAGCGGTTCTACAGTGATTGTTTGCAGTCTTGGCCGGCAGTAGGTTGAAAGTATCTGCTGCCGGAGACATCGCCATGCCTGACTACAAAGCTCCCCTGCGCGACATGCGCTTTCTGATCGACAACGTGTTTGATTTCCATGGCCACTATGCGGCGCTGGGGGCTACGGATGCCACGCCGGACATGGTCAGTGCGATCCTCGAAGAAGGCGCCAAATTCTGCGAAAACGTGCTCGCACCGCTCAACCGCAGCGGTGATGAAGAGGGATGCCATTTCGACAATGGCGTGGTCACCACCCCCAAGGGCTTCAAGGAAGCTTTCGCCCAGTATGTGGACGGCGGCTGGCACGGCGTGGCGGCCGATCCGGCCTACGGCGGCCAGGGCCTGCCGCCATCCTTGGGCCTGGTGCTGAGCGAAATGATCGGCTCCAGCAACACGTCCTGGGGCATGTACCCCGGCCTGACCCATGGTGCCATGACGGCGATCCACGCCCATGGCACCGACGAGCAGAAAGCCACTTACCTGAACAAACTCACCGCCGGCGAGTGGACCGGCACGATGTGCCTCACCGAAGCCCACTGCGGCACCGACCTGGGCCTGATCAAGACCCGCGCCGTGCCACAGGCGGACGGCAGCTATGCGGTTACCGGCAGCAAGATCTTCATCTCGGCCGGCGAGCACGACATGAGCGCCAATATCATCCATCTGGTGCTGGCCAAGCTGCCGGATGCGCCAGCGGGCACTAAAGGTATTTCGTTGTTTATCGTGCCCAAGTTCCATGCGGACTCGGGTGAGCGTAACGCGGTGCACTGCGGCTCCATCGAACACAAGATGGGGATCAAGGGCTCGGCCACGTGTGTGTTGAACTTCGACGGTGCCAGGGGCTTTTTGATTGGCGAGGCCAACAAAGGCCTCAACTGCATGTTCACCATGATGAACCACGCACGGCTGGGCACCGGCATGCAGGGCTTGTGCAACGGTGAAGCGAGTTTTCAGGGCGCGATCAAATACGCCAACGACCGCCTGCAAATGCGCTCGCTGACCGGCGCCAAGGCACCGGACAAGGCCGCCGACCCGATCATCGTGCACCCCGACGTGCGGCGCATGCTGCTGACCATGAAAGCCTTCAACGAGGGCAACCGCGCATTGACCTACTTCACCGCGCAATTGCTCGACACCGCGCATCTGAGTCACGACGCCGAGCAGCGCCAGGCCGCCGAAGACCTGTTGGCCTTCCTTACCCCGATCTGCAAAGCCTTCATGACCGAGACCGGGCTGGAGGTGACCAACCACGGTATGCAGGTGTTCGGCGGCCATGGCTACATCCGCGAGTGGGGTATGGAGCAATTGGCGCGGGATGCGCGGATTGCACCGATCTATGAAGGCACCAACGGCATCCAGGCGCTGGATTTGCTGGGGCGCAAGGTGCTCGGCAGCCAGGGCAAGTTATTGCGTGGCTTTACCCGGATCGTGCATCAGTTCTGCGCGGCGCATGCCGAACATCCGCAGCTCAAGGCCCATGTGGAGCAACTCGACCAGTTGAACCAGCAGTGGGGCGAGTTGACGATGAAGGTCGGTATGGCGGCGATGAAAAACCCGGATGAAGTGGGCGCTGCGGCCGTGGATTACCTGATGTACAGCGGTTACATCATTCTGGCGTACCTGTGGCTGCGTATGGCCATTGCCGCGCAAGCGCAAGACGACATCGAGTTCGCCAAGGCCAAGCTGGGCACCTGCGACTTCTACTTCAAGCGCCTGCTGCCCCGTACAACGGGCCACCGCGCCGCCGTGGAAGCCGGCAGTGAGTGCCTGATGAGTCTGTCTGCGCAAGCATTTGCATTGGAGTGACTTAAAAATACCAATCAGTCACAAGTGGACCCTATGTGTCTTAAAAGTTGTTCGGGTACACTCGGGGCTCATAAAACCGATCCCTATCGAATCACTTTTCACGTTCTCACGAGGTTTGCCATGGCTGATTACAAAGCGCCGCTGCGTGATATGCGCTTCGTCCTCAACGAAGTGTTTGAGGTCGCCAATACTTGGGCCCAATTGCCGGCATTGGCGGACACCGTGGATGCCGAAACCGTTGAGGCCATTCTCGAAGAGGCCGGCAAGGTGACCGCCAAGTCCATCGCGCCGCTCAGCCGGGGTGGCGACGAGCAAGGCTGCCGCTGGGCGGACAGTGCGGTCAGCACGCCGGATGGATTCCCACAGGCCTACAAAACCTACGCCGAAGGTGGCTGGGTGGGTGTCGGGGGTGACCCTGTCTTCGGCGGCATGGGCATGCCCAAAGCCGTGTCGGCGCAAGTCGAAGAAATGATCAACTCGTCGAGCCTGGCGTTCGGCCTGTATCCGATGCTGACTTCCGGCGCCTGCGTGTCGATCAATACCCATGCCAGTGAAGAGCTGAAAGCCGCTTACCTGCCGAAGATGTATTCCGGCGAGTGGGCCGGCTCCATGTGCCTGACCGAAGCCCATGCCGGTACGGACCTGGGGATGATCCGCACCAAGGCCGAGCCTCAGGCGGACGGTTCCTACAAGGTCAGCGGCACCAAGATCTTCATCACCGGTGGCGAGCACGATCTCACCGAAAACATCATCCATCTGGTACTGGCCAAGCTGCCGGATGCACCGGCGGGGCCCAAGGGGATTTCGCTGTTCCTGGTGCCGAAGTTCATGGTCAATGCCGACGGCAGCCTGGGCGCGCGTAACCCGGTGACTTGCGGCTCGATCGAACACAAGATGGGCATCCAGGCGTCTGCGACCTGCGTGATGAACTTCGACGAAGCCGTGGGCTACCTGGTCGGCGAGCCAAACCGTGGCTTGGCGGCGATGTTCACCATGATGAACTACGAGCGTCTGGGCGTGGGTATCCAGGGCCTGGCGTCCGGCGAGCGCTCCTACCAGAACGCGATTGAATACGCCCGCGATCGCCTGCAAAGCCGTGCACCGACTGGCGCCCAAGCCAAAGACAAGGCCGCCGACCCGATCATCGTGCACCCGGACGTGCGGCGCATGCTGCTGACCATGAAGGCCGCGAACGAAGGTGGCCGGGCGTTCTCCACCTATGTGGCGACGCAGTTGGATATCGCCAAATTCAGCGAAGATGCCGCCGCTCGCGAACGCGCCGATAACCTGGTGGCGTTGTTGACCCCGGTCGCCAAGGCGTTTCTCACCGACCTGGGCCTGGAAACTACCGTACTCGGCCAGCAAGTGTTCGGCGGCCATGGCTACATCCGCGAGTGGGGCCAGGAACAATTGGTGCGCGACGTACGCATCACCCAGATCTACGAAGGGACCAATGGCATTCAGGCTCTGGACCTGATGGGGCGCAAGATCGTGGGCAGCGGTGGCAAGTTCTACAGCCTGTTCGCCGACGAAGTCCGTCAGTTCATCGCCACGGCGAATGCCGAACTGGCCGAGTTCACCCGCCCACTCAGCGCAGCGGTGGATAACCTGGATGAATTGACCGCCTGGGTGCTGGACCGCGCCAAGACCAACCCGAATGAGATCGGCGCGGCGTCGGTGGAATATCTGCACGCGTTTGGGTACATGGCCTACGCCTACATGTGGGCACGCATGGCCAAGGCAGCGCTGGGCAAAGAGGCTGAAGAAGATTTCTACGCCAGCAAACTGGGCACGGCGCGCTTTTACTTTGCACGCCTGTTGCCGCGTATCCACTCATTGAGCGCGTCGGTAAAAGCGGGCAGCGAATCGCTGTATTTGCTGGATGAGGCACAGTTCTAAAGGCTTGGAGGGCGTGTAAGCAATCTCTTACATGACGTGCTGCTATTCGTCCTCTATCGCCAAATTGGATCCACCGATAATCTACTTCACATGGACGTCGCGCAGGAAGCGCAAAGCAACAACACGGACACGTAGGATTCTGCCAGGACGGCGGAGTGAAATGGATGTCAGGGAAACAGTCTGCAAAGCCCCGCTTCGGCGGGGTTTTCTTTTGCCCGCGAAAAAGTCAGGCGCTTGCCTGCGGGGCATTCATCACGCCTTCCAGCAGCGTGCGCAGCAAGGCCACGGTCGCCTGCTGTCGTTGTAGATCACGGCACACCAAGCCCACTTTCAGTGGCACCCTGGGTTCACTCAAGGGTTTCCACAACAAGGCCTTGCTGTTGTGCTCGTCCTGGGAGCGCCCTGGCAGCACCGTGGCCAATTTACTGTGGGGCAGGCTGTCGAGAATGCCCACCATGGTGTTGAGCTCTGCCTGCACTTGCGGGCGCCGCCCGAGGTTGGACAGTTGGCCTTGCCAGATCTGGCGCACTTGAAACTCTTCGCCCAACAGCAACATCGGTAATTCGGCCGCCTGTTTCAGCGAGACTTTCTTGAACTCGCGCAGGGGGTGGTCTTCGGGGATCACCACCTTCAATTCATCCTCATACAGCAGCGTGCCGTGCAGCCCCGGCTGGCGTGGCGGCAGATAGCTGATGCCAATGTCCAACGAACCGTTGAGCAGGCGCCGTTCAATTTCAAGCCCCGTCAGTTCGTAGATTTGCACGACCAAATGAGGCTGCGCCTTGCGCACACGCTCCAGCATTTGCGGAACCAGGCTGGTGTGCACCGTCTGCAGCACGCCGATGGCCAAGGTACGCATCGCCTGGCCCTTGAAGTTGCCCAAGGCTTCAACGGCTTGCTGCATGCCATCGATCAGCGGCAAGGCATGGTTGTACAACGTATGAGCGGCCAGGGTAGGTAACAGGCGCTTGCTGCTGCGCTCGAACAGGCCCACATCCAGGTTCTGTTCCAACTGGCGGATCTGTTGCGACAACGCCGGTTGAGAGATCGAAAGGCGTTCAGCGGCACGGCCTACGTGGCCTTCCTCATACACCGCGACGAAATAACGCAGTTGCTTGAAATCCATAAGACTTACTTATCGAAAAAGCTGGAAAATCGAAATGGCCGTCGGCCCTGCAGACGCCTAGTCTAGCGCCTATTCACAGGGCGTACAGGGCCGGATCGGGCAATGAACAGCGTTTATGTTGATAGCGTTTACATAGGCAAGACAAAAAACCGCAAGGCAGTGTCGGCACCCTGCACCGATCAAGGTCGGGTTGCTATTGGAGGTGAGCTGTGAATCTGTTCCGTCGCCCCGCGCCGAGCCTGGACGATCTGATTCTGGACACTGCCGGCAATGACCTTTCCAGCGCGCGCCTGATGCCCACCGTTGCGCGCCCGCCGCAGGTGTTCGTACGTGGCCAGGGCTCCTGGCTCTGGGACAGTGATGACCGCGCCTACCTCGATTTCAGCCAGGGCGGTGCCGCCAACAGCCTCGGCCACAGCCCGCAGGTATTGATCAAGGCGCTCTCGGATCAGGCTCAAGCACTGATCAACCCGGGTAATGGCCTGTACAACCGCCTGCAACTCAACCTCGTCGACCGCCTGTGCGAACACACCGGCAGCGACCAGGGCTACCTGCTCAACAGCGGCGCGCAAGCCTGCGAAGCGGCGATCAAGCTGGCGCGCAAATGGGGCCAACTGCATCGGGGTAGTGCTTATCGCATCATCACCGCGGGCAACGGCTGCCATGGCCGCAGCTTCGCGGCCATGTCGGCGTCGTCGGGCGGCTGTGACAACCGTTTCGAACCGCAGTTGCCTGGGTTCAGCCATGTGCCGTTCAACGATCTACCCGCCCTGCACGCCGCCGTGGATGCCGGTACTGTCGCCATCATGCTGGAACCTATCCAGGCCGAAGCCGGCGTGATTCCCGCCACCGAGCACTACCTCAAGGGGGTTGAGCGGTTATGCCGTGAGCTGGGCATCCTGCTGATTCTTGATGAAGTGCAGACCGGCATCGGTCGCTGTGGCGCCTTACTTGCCGAACAGCAGTACGGTATACGCGCCGATATCATCACCCTCGGCAAGGGCTTGGGCGGTGGCGTGCCGCTGGCGGCCTTGTTGGCGCGCGGCAAAGCCTGCTGCTTCGAAGTCGGCGAGCTGGAGGGCACGCATCATGGTAATGCGTTGATGGCATCGGCCGGTCTGGCGGTTCTCGATACGGTGCTGGAGCACGGTTTCCTGGAGCAGGTGCGTGAGTATGGCTGTTACCTCGGCGAAGGTCTCGCCCGCCTGGCCTACCGTTACGACCACGGCCAATTACGCGGCCAGGGTCTGATGTGGGGCCTGACGTTGTCGGATGATTCTGCGGATGCCGTCGTAAAGGCCGCCCTGCACGAAGGTCTGATCCTCAATGCCCCGCAACCCAACTGCCTGCGCTTCACTCCGGCGCTGACCGTGAGCAAAAGCAACATTGACGAAATGCTCCTGCGCCTGGCCCGCGCCTTCTCTCGCGTGCGTACCGCACAACTGCAATGCCGCAAGGGCATCGCCGTTTAATCCCTTATTCTTGAACCGTCTCGCGGCCTACGCGGCGCCTCCAGCCTGATTCTTTTGGCTGGGGGCGTTTTTTTGTCTGCGAAATTTTGGGACTGAAATTGTTGATTGAGCATCAGTGAAAACAATGGCTTTTTGGCAAGCGTCGGCAAGGACTGCTGACGAGGGGGCGGAGAGTTTTTGCATGCTCGCGTTTCTAGTCTATACCACTGAGTGGTATGTTTGTGGGAAGCTTTAAGCGCGGCACAAGTCCAGCAACTACTGGACCTCAAGGAGTTTGTGGAGATACGTCATGATCAAAAAGTATGAAAGTGAAGCGCTGGAATCTGTTTATAAATCGGCCCAGGCGCTGCACTCGATAGGGGCAATCAGCAAAACCACTCTACGTGAGTTCGACGAGATGTGCCTTGCAACGGTCCCGGCGCAAATTCCAGCCGAACAGATCAAGCAGCTGCGTGAAAGCAGCCATGTGAGCCAACCTGTTTTCGCGCGTTACTTGAACACCAGTGCCTCCACGGTCAAAAAATGGGAATCTGGTGAGAAACAGCCCAGCGGCATGGCGCTCAAGTTGCTGAGCATCGTAAAGAAGCACGGGTTGGAAATTCTGGCTTGAAGATGGCCCAATGCCAGAACCCACTGAACCCTCGCAAACCCCCACGGTCGATTAGCTACACGGCTCACACGAGCCGATTTCTTGGAGCTGACCCTATGGATTTCATTCGTATCATCATTGCCATCCTGTTGCCGCCACTGGGCGTGTTCCTGCAAGTGGGGTTCGGTGGCGCGTTCTGGCTGAATATCCTGCTGACCCTGTGCGGCTACATCCCGGGCATCGTGCATGCGGTGTACATCATCGCCAAGCGCTGAGGCCGTCAGCCTTTGGCGATGAGTCGTGAGTTGCGCTCGTTGCGAAAGGCCAGTTGCTCAATCGTCTGAGTAGCGTGTTCGGCCTCCTCCCGCGCCTGCAGGATGATGCCGTGCTGCTCGGACTTGCTGCACACCGGGTCGGCATTGCTCGCATCCCCGGTCAGCATAAAGGCCTGGCAGCGGCAGCCGCCGAAGTCCTTTTCCTTTTCGTCACACGAACGGCACGGTTCGGGCATCCAGTCGTAGCCGCGAAAGCGGTTGAAGCCGAACGAGTCGTACCAGATGTGCTGCATGCTGTGATCGCGCACATTCGGAAATTGCACCGGCATCTGTCGGGCGCCGTGGCAGGGTAGGGCGGTACCGTCCGGTGTCACCGTCAGAAAGAGACTGCCCCAGCCGTTCATGCAGGCTTTTGGGCGCTCCTCGTAGTAATCCGGGGTCACGAAGATCAGCTTGCAGGGGTGCCCTTGGGCTTCAAGCTTGGCACGGTATTCGTTAGTGATGCGTTCGGCGCGCACCAACTGCTCTTTAGTCGGCAGCAACCCCACGCGATTGAGCTGTGCCCAGCCATAGAACTGGCAGGTGGCGAGTTCGACGAAGTCGGCTTCCAGCGCGATGCACAGCTCGATGATACGGTCGATCTTGTCGATATTGTGCCGATGGGTGACAAAGTTCAGCACCATCGGATAGCCATGGGCCTTGACCGCACGGGCCATTTCCAGTTTTTGCGCGAAGGCTTTTTTGGAGCCGGCCAGCAGGTTGTTCACCTGTTCATCGCTGGCTTGGAAGCTGATCTGGATATGGTCCAGGCCGGCTTTTTTGAAGTCGCTGATTTTCTGTTCGGTGAGGCCGATGCCGGAGGTGATCAGGTTGGTGTAGAACCCCAACTGGCGTGCCTCGGCGATCAGCTCTGCGAGATCCTGGCGCACCAGCGGTTCACCGCCGGAAAACCCCAGTTGTGCCGCACCCATTTCCCGCGCTTCGCGAAACACCTTGATCCACTGCTCGGTGCTCAGCTCCTTGCCCTGCTCGGCAAAATCCAGCGGGTTGGAGCAATACGGGCATTGCAACGGGCAGCGGTAAGTCAGCTCGGCGAGCAACCATAGCGGCAGGCCGACAGCGGGTTTTTCAGGCAAGGTTGATCCAGTGCTCAGCACGGGCGACCTCCATGAATTGCTCGATGTCTTCACCGAGTTCAGGCACACCGGGAAATTGTTTTTCCAGCTCGGCGATGATGGCCGCGACGTCGCGCTCACCGTCGATCAAGCCACCGATCAAGGCGGCGCTGTCGTTGAGCTTGATCATGCCTTCAGGATAGAGCAACACATGGCCTTTTTGCGCAGGCTCGTACTGGTAGCGATAGCCTTGGCGCCAGGTCGGTTTTTTGCTGCGATCAAAGCTCATAGGGTGATCCCTTTATGCCACACCCGCTGCTCGGTCACGCTGTGATAGGGCGGGCGGTTGAGTTCATAGGCCATGCTCATGGCGTCCAGCATGCTCCACAAAATATCCAGTTTGAACTGGAGTATTTCCAGCATGCGCTCCTGGCCTTCGCGAGTCGTGTAGTGCTGCAGGGTGATCGCCAGCCCGTGCTCCACGTCGCGACGGGCCTGGCCCAGGCGCGTGCGAAAATATTCGTAGCCGGCTGGATCAATCCACGGGTAATGCTGCGGCCAACTGTCGAGGCGCGACTGGTGGATCTGCGGGGCGAACAGCTCGGTCAGCGAACTGCTGGCGGCTTCTTGCCAGCTGGCGCGACGGGCGAAGTTGACGTAGGCATCCACCGCAAAACGCACACCGGGCAGTACCAATTCCTGGGAGCGTAGTTGATCGGGGTCGAGACCGACCGCTTGGCCCAGGCGCAACCAGGCTTCGATCCCACCGTCTTCGCCGGGTGCGCCGTCGTGGTCCAGCAGGCGTTGAATCCACTCGCGGCGGATTTCACGGTCCGGGCAGTTGGCCAGGATCGCCGCGTCTTTCAGCGGGATATTCACCTGATAGTAGAAGCGGTTGGCGACCCAGCCCTGGATCTGCTCGCGGGTGGCGCGGCCTTCATACATCGCCACATGGTACGGGTGATGGATATGGTAGAAGGCGCCCTTGGCCCGCAGGGCCTTTTCAAATTCTGTGGTGCTCATCGGTCTTTCAGTCATAAGAGTTCTCCTGCAGGAGCGAGCTTGCTCACGAAGGTGGTTAACGATGACGGGGGCATTCTGAGTGAGCGCGGTGCCCTTGAGTTTTTTGCGGGCAAGCCCGCTCCTACAGTTCGATGCTCATGCCGTCGTAAGCCACTTCGACATTGCGCCGCACCAACTCGGCCCGCTCGGGGGAGTCTTCATCGAGAATCGGGTTGGTGTTGTTGATGTGGATAAGTACCTTGCGCTGTTCAGGCAACTGCGCAAGCACTTCGAGCATGCCGCCGGGGCCGTTCTGCGCCAGGTGGCCCATCTCGCGGCCGGTGCGGGTGCCGACGCCACGGCGTTGCATTTCATCGTCATCCCACATCGTGCCATCCACCAACAGGCAATCGCTACCGGCCATGATCTCCAGCAACGGCGCGTCGACCTTGCCCAGCCCCGGCGCGTAGAACAGTTTGCCGCCGGTGCGCAGGTCTTCGACGATCAGGCCGATGTTGTCGCCTGGGTGCGGGTCGAAGCGGTGTGGCGAGTAGGGCGGCGCAGCGCTGCGCAGTGGCAACGGGGTAAAACGCAGGTTTGGGCAGGCCGGGATGGTGAAGCCGGTGTCCAGCTCGATGCGGTTCCTGACCAGGCCGCCGTTCCAATGGGTGAGCATGGTGAACAACGGGAAACCGGTGCTCAGGTCCTCAAAGACCATGTCGGTGCACCACACCTGGTGCGGGCAGCCTTCACGCAGGCTCAGCAGGCCGGTGGTGTGGTCGATCTGGCTGTCCATCAGGATGATCGCGCTGATGCCGGTGTCACGCAGAGCACGGCCGGGTTGCATCGGGGCAAAGCCTTGCAGTTGCGCCCGGATATCCGGCGAGGCATTGCACAGTACCCAGTTCACGCCATCGTCGGAGATCGCGATGGACGACTGGGTGCGGGCCTGGGCCTTTAGACTGCCATCACGAAAACCTGCGCAGTTCACGCAGTTGCAGTTCCACTGTGGGAAACCACCGCCGGCGGCGGAACCTAGAATCTGGACAAACATGGTCGCTCCATCAAGCAAAGCTCAAACAAAAACGCCCCGGGCGAACCGAGGCGTTGTATTACCCAGCGGATTAACGGCTGGCGAAGTACATGGTGACTTCGAAACCGATGCGCAGATCAGTGTAAGCAGGTTTGGACCAGGTCATATTCATACTCCTACCAAAGGATGGGACGTTCACTACCAACTACTACATATAGTCCACCTCCTGTCGGAGATGTTCAGATACTGCGTATGAATATTACGCAATTCTTCTCAAGTTAGCGCTGTCTCGAAAGAAAAAGCCTTTTGCAGGCCTGGCAATGATCAGCCTGCGGCTTGCCAGTGATCGCTGATACGTGGGCCGTTGGCGACACAGCGCCAGCCGCCCGAGGCATTGTTGAGTTGCCGGGCGGCCTGCAGTAAATCTTCACGCGTGCGAGTTCGGATGAGTTGTTCAAGCTGCTCCAGATATCCCGACGAATGGCCGGCCAACTGCGCGTGCCAAAGCTGCTCGGCGGCTTGGGCGACAGAAAGTGCCGTGAGCTGCCGGGCCAGGTTCTGGCCCCCCAGGTCGGCGCTGCCCTCGATCAACGACGGCAGTTGTGTCAGAAAGGTTTGCAGGTGTTCGACGATGCCGGCGAGGGAAATGCTTGGGGACTGCACGCCAAACAGCAGCCCGGTTTGCCCGTTGATCTGTCGCACGCCGCTGAATACGGCGTAACCGACTTGCAGCTCGACGCGCAAGCGTTGGTAGAAGGGCCCCTGCAACAGATGCCCGAGCAGGCGCCACGCGGCCTCGTACTCCAGGGATTGTGTGGGTGCCGGGCAAAACAGCAGTAATGCCGCTTCGTCGGACGCCGTTGCCATCGCGTGCCAGAGATGTTGACCACCGATGGGCGGGTGTTGGTACTCGATGCTCGCGGGCTGCCCAGGCAAACGAGCGGCAGCGGTTTTGATCGCGGCTTCGCATGCGGCAGGCAACCCCAGGCCCAACCCTTGCCAGCGTGCGGTGTTCCACGCTGCCGGCGTCACGCGAGGTTCGCTGCGAGCACCGGCACAGCAAGCCGGGAGCGCCTTGAGCAGTGCTCGGATAGCAATCAGCGGCGCTGCGTTGGAGGGCGTCTCGTGGGCCACGGGCAGGTTCAGGTTATGCGCCAAGGCTTCGAGCACGGCCGGCATCGGTTCGTGCAGGCCGGTCATTTTCACCCACCAGTCATTGGCGAGGGTTTCGAACGATAACTCGACGCCCGCCTGATGGGCGTTGTCCCGCAACGGCTGCAATGCGCTTTCCAGCCCGGCAGGTACGCTTGAATCAAACTGCCAATGCAGATAGAGCGCACCTTCCTCGGTGTCATCAGCCAAGGCTTTGCTGAACGTCAGCGCGGAGGCTTCGCGTCGGCCTCGGGAACGATCCTGGGCAAAGGTGCGCAGGCCGCGATGGGCGCTGGTTTGGCCGCGAATCAGGCCGGCGCGTTCTTCTTTGACGGGCGGGCGCAGGAAGGGGTTGCCGGGTGGCAACTGCCAAGTGTGCTGGGCGGGCTTCAGCTGAAGTGAATCAAGCAGGGCCTTCAAGGCACTGACGCTGTGCTCCGACAGCGCTTGGCTTTCGTGCCGCGCCAACGCCAGGGCGCCTTGGACCTGAAGTTGACGCGCCGCCAGCAGGGCGAATTCTTCGCGCAGTGACGTCCAGTCACTGTGGGCGAAAAAGCTCAGCCAGTCGTGCAACAACATCTCTATCAGCGCCGCCGAATCAGCGTGGGTGTCGAGAGCAAAGTCGATATCCAGCAGTGCTTGCCCAGCGAACTGATAAAGCACCGAGGCCTGCAATGTGCTGGCCAGCTTTCGATTTTTCAGTTCAGCCAGCAACCCGCCGGGCGCTGCGCTGTTGAGCCAGGTACAGAGAAACTCCAGGGCTTCGCGTGGTACATCGCAGGCAATGACGTGGTGCAGGTGACCATTGGCAGTGTGCTGATAACTCGTGGCCCGGTCGCGCATCAGCGCCGGCGGAGCGGCCTGTGGGTGGCCAGCCCCGGCGGCCAGCTGTTCGCTGAACCGCCGCGCCAGCGCTTCGAGTTCGTCCCACGGCTGGGGGCCGGCAAGGCTCAGGGTCATCTGCCCACTCTGATAGAAGTCGGTGTGGAATGCCCTCAGCGCTTGCTGAAACAGCTCACTTTCCACGGGCAGGCTGTCGCGATTACCGGCATGAAAACCCCGCAGCGGATGATCATCGGCCAGACCTTCGAGCAGTGCGACCTGCCGTTGCGCTTGGGCATCCTGCGACCAGGCGACGAACTCCGCGTGCAGCACTTCACGTTCACGCAGTTGATCTTCAATTGCCAGGCGTGGATGAGCGAGCATCTCGGCCAGTCGCTCAAGCCCCTCGGCGAAGGTCGACACAGGCAACTCGAAAAAGAAGTCGGTGGTGCGCTCCCGGGTGCTGGCGTTGACCTGGCCGCCGTGACGCTGCACGTACGCCATCAAGGCGTCGCTCGCGGGAAAACGCTCGGTGCCCAGAAACAACAAATGCTCCAGAAAATGCGCCAATCCCGGCCACGCCAAAGGCACATCATGGCTGCCGACGGCCACCCGCAAGGCTGCGGCGCAACGCTTCAAGCGCGGTGCATGGCGTAGAGAAACCTGCAGGCCATTGGCCAGGGTCAGATGACGATGATGAGGGTGGGCCGGGGCAGGCATGGACACTTCCGAAACGTAGGGTGTGGCCATGTTAACAAACCGCCGGCAAACCGGCTGGCTCAGGGTTTGTTCAGCACGCCGTAGAGCTCCGGGCGACGGTCTTGCAGGTAGTGATTGGTGGCGCGGGCCTCCAGGATTGAGCGGCGATCCAGCTCGCCCACAATCAAGGCTTCATCCAGCCCGGCCTGGGCGATTCGCTGACCGTTCGGCGCCGCAATGCTGCTTTGCCCGCAATATTGAATCTCGTCTTCATGCCCGCAATAGTTGGCGTAAGCCACATAGCATTGGTTTTCGAAGGCCCGCGCCCGCACGGTGACGTCGGCGACAAAGTCGAATGGCACCATATTGGCGGTGGGCACCAGGATCAGCTCGGCGCCGGCCAGGGCCAGGCGCCGAGTGTTTTCCGGAAACTCCAGGTCGTAGCAGATCAGGAACCCCAGCTTCCAGCCATTCAACTCCACCACCGGGAAATCATCTTCCCCGGCACTGAACATCGAGTGGTCCAGATCACCGAACAGGTGAGTCTTGCGGTAGTTGCACAGGCGTTGGCCGTGGGTGTCGATCAACTGCACGGCATTGTAGATCTGCCCGTCATCGGCCCGTTCCGGGTAGCCATACAGAATCGCCAGCCCGGCGCTTTTGGCCAGTGCGGCGATTGCCTGTGCCGACGCGCCGTCCTGGGCTTCAGCCAGTGCGCCAACGGCTTCGGCGCCGATGTTGTAGCCGCTGAGAAACATCTCCGGCAACACCAGCACATCGGCGCCCGAGGCCTCGTGCGCCACTTGATGCAGGCGTTTGAGATTGGCGGCCACATCCAGCGGTCGTGGTGGGCATTGGTACAGGGCGACACGCATGCTTGACTCCTTAATCCGCTAAAGCAATCGGCCCGATTTCATCGAACACATCACCCGGGCCTGGGTTTTCCGGATGAGTGCGGCCGCCGAAGTGAGTCATGATGCCCCACACCGCGTTCAGCGAGGTCTGAACCGCGCCTTCCACCCAGGCCGGGGTCCAGGATACATCGTCGCCGGCGATAAAAATCCCACGTTGTTCGGCGGGCATGTCCTTCTGCATGAAGTGCGCATACATGCGCTGGTTGTAGCGATAGTGGCCGGGCAACGCGCCTTTGAAGGCCCCGAGGAAATGCGGGTCGGCTTCCCAGGACACGGTAATCGGGTCGCCGATGATGCGCGCCTTGATGTCGACTTTCGGGTAAATCTTCTTCAGGGCGTCGAGGGCCAGTTTTACGCGCTTATCGATGGGCTGCGGGAGCATTTTCAGCGCGTCGCTCATCCAGGAGTACGACAGGCAGATGACCCCCGGTTTATCGTCGCCATTATCGAACAGGTAAGTGCCGCGGGTCAGGCGGTCGGTCAGGGTCATGCTCATCAGGTCGCGGCCGGTTTCCGGGTCTTTGTCTTTCCAGAACGGGCGGTCGACCATGACAAAGGTTTTCGACGATTGCATGTAGCGGGTGCGGTCCAGGGCCATCCACATTTTTTGCGAGAACAGGCTTTCATCACACTCGATCTGGGTGGTCAACAGCCAGCTCTGGCAGGTGGTCAGCACCGCCGCGTATTCGCGGGTGTCGCCGTAGTTATCCGTGACGGCGAAACGGCCATCGGCGGCGTGGGCAATACGCTTCACCCCGGCCCGTGGCGCGCCCCGATGCAGCGAGCTGAGGCTGGTACCCGCCGGCCAGTGGGCGCAGCGCTCCGGTACATGACGCCAGATGCCCATGGGCACCTGCGCCACACCCCCGACCACCAAGTGTTGGTGATCGTCGCAGTTGGTCATGACCACACGGAAGATTTCCAGCATGGAGTTGGGAAAGTCCGAGTCCCAGCCGCCGGTGCCGAAGCCCACCTGGCCGAAGACTTCGCGATGCAGGAACGACAGCTTGGCGAAGGGCTTGGAGGTGGCGACGAAGTCGTAGAAAGTGCGGTCGTCCCACAGCGGCACGAGCTTATTCCACAGCTCCTTTAGACGCGGCACGTCGCGATCACGGATAGCTTGTTGGATATCACCGAACTGCGAGCCGGCTTCCAGGGCATCGGCCCAGGCGTCGGCAACTTCCTGGAACAGCACCGGCAGGTCGGAGAGTTTTTGCGCGTAGTGGGTCTGGCCTTCGAGGTCGATCACGGTGCTGCCGGAGGCCGGAGTCAGCGGGTTGGGGAAGGGTTTGGTTTCCAGGCCCAGCTTGTCCACATAGTGGTAGAACGCGGTGGAGGACACCGGGAAACGCATGCCGCCCAGTTCGGCGATGATGCCCTCGGCGCCTTCAAATGCTTGGGAGCGCAGGCGGCCGCCCATCTTCGAGGCTTCGTATACCACGGGTTTCAGGCCCAGCTTCATCAGCTCGTAAGCGGCCACCAGCCCGGCAATCCCGGCGCCGACAATGGCGACTTCAGCCCCATGCTGGGCGACGGGAATACTGCCCAGCCCGGCGGGGTGTTCGATCCAGTCGTCAAAGGCAAACGGGAAGTCCGGGCCGAAGATGGTGATGGGCTTTTTGCCGTCTGCAGGGTGGCGATTGGGCTTTTGGAAAGTCTTTTGGTTGGCTTCGTTCATGGCACACCTGGCTGGCGACTCGGCGGGGCACGTCCCGTGGAGTATAGGAAAAGATGGCAGCCAGTTTAGGGAGCTCAGTGTTCGTTAATAAGACGCAAAGTGTCGTCGGATTGAATTGTTTTTAGTCAAAGTGACGAAGCAAGTGGTCAGATTGGCTGGCCGCGGTCCAATTTACTGCTGAGGATGATGGAGGTGGTGGTTTTCTCGACCCCGTCGACGCTGCCGATCTGGTCCAGCAATTGATCCAGTTGTTCCGGCGAATCGGTACGCAGCCACGCCACGTAATCGAACTCACCGCTGACTGCACACAACTGCTGGACCTGCGCCATGGCACTCAGCCTGCGCAACACATCCTTGCCCGAGCGCGCTTGCACGGTAATCCCCACATAAGCCTGCAAACCGCCGTCCACTACCCGCTGGCCCAGGCGCACACCATATCCGGTAATCACTTGGGTCTTCTCCAGGCGTGCCAGGCGCGACGTCACCGTGGTGCGCGCGATACCCAGCTGCCGCGCAAGCATCGCCACGCTTTCACGAGCGTTGATCTGCAGGGCGGCGATCAGTTGGCGGTCGATTTCATCGAGGACGGGCAAAGTGGGCACTCCAGTGCTGAGGGCAGTGGGCTACATGTTACAGACTTCCAGACACACAAAAGCCGCGCAATGCGCGGCTTTTGGAGTTGGTGGGCCCACACGGACTTGAACCGTGGACCAAAGGATTATGAGTTGCCGGGCGAGCTGCTATGCCTAGAGAAATCGTTCGTAGGTGAACGTAGGTTGGCATAGCTGGAGGCCCCGTCGTTACTGGTGTTGAGCGTAATTCTGAGAAGGTTGCTCAAGCTGAGTACTGTACCGTGGTTGTACTGATTTTGCCGAGAGCTTGCCGTTGGCATATGCGTCTCTGACTCTCTGAGAGGTCTGATCCTCGAACCGCAGGAGTTCTGCATGGCTAGAGGCGACTAGCGTTCAGGTAGCTCCGTGCAAAAAAAGCTTAGCTGACCGTATGCTGACAGCCGGGAAGAGGAGATCCGACTGTTTCCAATCGAATCGGACAAAAGCAGTTGTCGGCCAAGCGGCACCTCGTACGGGCGGTTATTTTGGCCGAAACGTCTGTAGGGAAGCTGGGACTATTCAGTCTTCGATCGGTCGGTTGCCTCACCTAGACATCCTCAATGGGGCGATCAGGCTGCAAATCGTCAAGGTTGAAACTGCGCCTGAACTCGTCAGCTTGTGCTTCCTCGAACCTGAACATTTGGGTCACCGAGCCAACAATGTAATTCGGAGGTAGATACTCGACAAACCCGTCTCCATCCCTGAAGCAGTGTATCACCCGGTGGAATAGTTCTGGCTGAAGGGGGATCGCGGCATTTGGATTATGAAACATGTAAATACCGTCGTGCCAGGCTTCGTGGTAATCGGTGCCTTCAACGATGGACTTAAAAGGATGAGGGTTGCCCTCCGCATCCGTACGCACACCGTAGACTGCGGCAATCGATGTACTGCTCTGAACACCTGCAAGACGCCCCATACGGTTGAACTTTGGAATCGTCGCCCCGGTGGCCAGCATAACGGCGGAGATATGCCGGTTTCCTGGCTGAGCGAAGAAGTTTGAAGCGATCGTCCGGCCCTCGTATTCATGGCGCTCAACCGGCACCATCTTGCCGTCGACCAATTCCAGACCATAAAGGAATTTTTGTAGGGAGCCTTGTGAAGTCGCCATCGACATCCCTTTTGAGTAGTCATGGACAGCGATCACGAAGGGATGCCCCTTGGTGTGGGGTAACTCCCAGTAGGGCAGCGCCAGGGGCTCAGGCCGGTGGCGCACCTTCTTGGCCAGCGTTCTCTGGAACTTGAAGGGCATAACTTTTTCAACGTGCTCCAGCAAAGCGGACAGTTTCTCCTCTTCGAGAGGTCGGCCAAATTCTTCTTCTTCGCCTTCCAGCTCAGCGACCGTAGCCGCCTCTACCGAAACGACCATGCCTCCTTTGGAAAGCAGGTAATCCGGCTGAGGATGCGAGTGATCAATTATGAAATCGAGTTCATAGAAAGCAGCCTGAAGGTAAAGCTCGAACAGCCGTGAGTTGAACCCATTGCCTTGTAAGCCTCGGATGAAGATACCATCCGGATCCTCAAACCAATGAGCCAATTCCTCCATTGCAACTCTTGCTGGATAATAGACTGGGTCATTCAAAATCATTTTCAGGTATCGATTTTGCTTGTGAACGGGGACCCTTGAAGCAAAAATAGCGAACGGGCTTTCTGCTTCATCGCCCTGGGGAACCATCCCGTTCACAGCCCTTCCTACGATTCTTTGAATCGTCTTGGTAGCTTCCTGAATTGCCGCGTCGGCGGTGGGAAGTGATACCACTGTCTCCACAGCACGGAAACGCTTTGCTAGGTCTCGCGCCAAGACAATGGCGTTGAAATCATTGTCGATGTGACAGCGCAAAACCACTGCCAGCAGCGTTACCCCCTGTGCCTCACAGGTATACCAATTCACTTCTGTCGTGAAATCCTTTACATGCGGTGAGCGACCATAAAAATAGGTCTCGAACCTGCGCTTGCTGATGGGGGCAAACATCGTGAAATTACTCTTGAAGTGGATGCCAGACGTTTAGACTGGCAGAGGCCGGCTGAATTGGCCGAGCTATGCAGACATCTCTTGACCTCATAATGAAGTCTACGCCCTTCTCTGGCTAGGCCCTCCGCCAGTAGGTGTAGCTGTTGAGCAATACGATTAGGACGGACCTTCTGTTTCCTTCAACCAAATTTTTACAGACGGTCGGTTCGTTCGTAAGCAGCGCGGGCTTGGAAAGGACTGCGTATTAACGTAGTATCAACGGCGCTAGCGTTTTTAAGTTTGGGAACGCTTTGCCTTTTACAGTGGATTCCATCTGCTGTGTCAGGACTCAATGGGGTAGCATAATAAGGAATAATGCGTTCCACATGTATTTGTGGAAAGATGCGGGTTCGATTCCCGCCTCCCCCACCCGGAGTCCATCCAATGAACGACAGTGAAATTCTTGCCATCTATAAGGCACAAAGTCGGAATGTTAGATATCTAAAGCAAGTCATTCAGTCTTTTAAAAGAGACATTAATAGCGATATTCGAAAAAATAAAAATTTCCAGGTTGAAACAAAAACTAAGTTATTGGCTTTACTTTACTCTGCTTGGTCAGAAGCACAATTTGTACAAATTGCTTATACTGAGAAGGGGTTTTCCGGATCTGAGATTAAATCGCTCTTAAATGCTAAAAAAAATGGGATTACCAAAGGCTGGATTGAAATGATAAGTTTGGCTTTCGCAAAAGTAGGTGATCCCAATACTGATATTGAGCTTGGTAATAGGTTAAGTAAGCTCTTGGGGCTTGTTGCGAGTCAAATTACAAAGCCTAGTAGTATTAGAAATAAAATCGCACACGGACAATGGGTTGAGGCACTGAATGGCAGTTTGAATAAGGTTGATTCTGCTATGACAGGAGATTTGGATAGCCTGGACTCAGTCCAGATAATGCGTCAGATTGAAATTCACAACTATCTTGGAAAAGTAATAAGGGATTTGGTGCAGTCCCCAACACTTGGGTTTGGTCGAGATTATTTACGCCATATTACCGCGTTAGAAAAATATGCGATGGAAACACAAGGCTGGTCCGTTGCTACTAAATTAAGCTCATTGGATAAAAAGCCTGTCCGTTATAAACTTTGATGAGCCCTGTGTAGGGGGGGCGACGGAAGTTGGTGCTATTTCCCAATCTCATTTGGTGGTGCTGGCGAAGCCGTCAACGCTATAGTTGCGACGGGCGCAAGCATCCTTTGTCATGTGGCATCTTGCAAAGTGCGATCGCTCTTGTTTCTCACCTCAGTATATATCGATATTATAGTTGAGTTGCCGCGCTTGTTCGGTCGCGAATTAATTAGTCGTTTGCTTGCTGGCCTATTTCGTTAAAAAAAATATAGGCTTATATTTTGGGCCGTAAATATGGGGAGCTCCGTAAGTTCTTCTAAATTCTCGAACTGTGTCTCCAAGTTGTTCTAAAGATAACACCTGGGCCATCGAAAGCCGTCTTAGGATTTCTTCTTCATTCAGCAGTGCGGCTGATTTTTTTTCTAAGTTTATGTTGTTTAGATACTCGTCTAATGAGGGGTGGCTTATATCTATCCATACTATCTTGGGGTCGCTTGATAGCTCCCATATGGTCGATACTACGGGGCAACCCGCTATAGTAGGTATTCCTTTAGCTCTCATGAATTCTTCAAAGGAATAGAGCTCTTGATTTATGGTGATGTATATTTCTTGCGATAGAACTTCAGTTACTTTCGGTCTACGCGGGAAAAGTGCTAGTGCGCGGAAGGTATCACATTGAAAGTCGTATGATTTCTTGCTGAACTCTCTCATCATTGCTGGGTATACCGGTGTTACATACTCATAATGCTGTTTCAGAAGTGTTAGCATTCGCGGGACTAAGCAGTATTCTATGCTGTGTTCACTCATCAAGCTGGTCGCTTTGATTTTTTTTGATTGTTCTTCATGTTTATCCCAGCACAATAGTAGAGGTTTACGCTAGCGACCCATCCGGAAAGTTTTTACTTAGCCCGTCGGGGGCGCCCGTCATTAATCACTATTTCATGTTTTTAAAAAAACGCCATGCGCCGTATGGGGTTCACGACGGCGTCCAGTTCTGGATATTGCATAAATATATATTATCCAGTTCCTGCGTCTTTTTAGCCAATCGACTTGAGTATCTTCCCTATGGGCGTGCTTTGGCTAATTCGGTCGCGATGGCTCCCAGCGGGCCGAGTGGAGCGCGACGCTTGTCGTAAAGCAGCATGGACAAGGGGGTTGCGGTGAGAGTAGCATCAAATTGCTACCTGGCGATGATGCTGGCTCCAGGGCGTCCTGGCGTTGCTCAAGACGCTGGTCGCTCAGACGACCGACCTTTGATCAAGGATGAAGGCTGTGCAAACGAAGGACCTTCTTGCTTCGACCCTTCTCTCTACCGGCATCGCGTTGATGTTGGTGCTAGCTATTCTCCACTTTGCACCAATCAGCGAAATTCTGCTTAGTCACCATCAGTACGTTCCTACTAGAGATATAAAAGAACTAGAGCCGTATGAGCAGATAGTGATAGAAAGAATGATTAAAGAGAAGTCACTAATTTCAGTTGATACATTGTGGTCGCTACAAGTTTCTTTTTATCAAACTATGATTAGTGTTTTAATTGCTTTGAATGCCGTAATCGTTGGGGGAGCCTTTGTGGTTATAAGAAGCTCTTCTAAGGCTGAAGTGGTCAAGGAATCTAAAGCTCATTTTGATGAGTTTTCGAAGGCTGGAGAGCTGACAAGAATTATCGAGAAGAAAGCTAAAAAAGAGCTTCAGAAACTAAATGCTATATATGGAGATATGTTTGATGGGCTTTCTGCTCAAGAAGTTATAGTTTCCGAACATGAAAGTAGAATTAAACTGTCTGAGGATGCTATAATTACGGTAACTAGTCGTTTGGCGGAACTTGATAGGACTGAAAGCTCCGTTGGCGATGAGGGCAAGATTACTGAGTAGGTAGATATGGCCTTTATCCGAAAGAGCACGAAGCCGAAGTTGGTTGAGGATTTTTCACAGGGTGAAAATTTATCGACTGATGAAAGGTTTACTGTTACCCAGCTATTAGAGCTAGCGAGGAAGAATGGAGTAGAAACTTCTCCTCTTGATGTGAAAGCTCTACTTTTGGTTTTAGGTATTGCTTTAATCAGTATCCCTATGAGTGACGAAATTTCAGGGATGTTGACTCTCGCAGATAACGGCAAGGACTGGGTGGTTAAAGTTAATGCGTTGCACCACCCCAATAGACAACGATTTACTATTGCGCATGAAATAGCTCATTTTTCGAGGCATAGATTCCAACAAGTCAAGTTTGAGGATCTTAATTTTTTTCGGAATGGTGAAAGTAATCCAATGGAAGCTGAAGCCAATCGTTTTGCCAGCGAGCTTCTGATGCCGGAGTCGATTTTTAGAGATAAGGTTCGGACGTTTTCTGGCAGTATTGAGGAGGTCGCGCTGTACTTTATGGTGTCAACCTTAGCAGTGCGTGTTCGCGCTAAAAATTTAGGGATGAAAGGGCATGGATTGGAATAGCTTAGTTTATTTTCCCGTTTTAAAGACAAAGGACGCGGAGCTTCGTGCGATCTCGTCTGTAGACGAGTCATACCGGCGGAAAATGCTTCCGGTGTATGAAATAACAAAATCGAGAATTACAAAGAAAAACTCGGTTGGCGATATAATAAAGCGGTTGGATCAGATTAAGAATATCCAGGGTAAGCTGCCTTATATATTGGATGTTACCACAGATAGTAAGCAGAAAAATTCACAAATAGAAAGTATTCTTTCACCTGTGAACGGATATGAGTGTTGGAAGAATTGGCTTGAGATGAATTGTAGCGAGCAGATAGTGCCTATGATTCACGTGAACTTTGAGTTAGATGAAGATTTGGCTGAAGCTAAAGCTTTTGTTGCTGCTGTTACGAGCAAGTACAAAAGAATGGCATTGCGTTTGCCAGCTGATTTGCTAGGCGAAGAGTACGAGGAAATAATAAGTGCTATAGTATCTGAGCTGTATGATACTAGACTCTATGTGATCCTTGATGAAGGTTGTATTAGGGATAGAGTTAAGGTATCCGGCTTGGCTGAAATTACCGATCTCTACCATAAGGCGTTTACCACAATTTCAATGCTGCCGAATGCCGACAGCTGGCTAGAACGAATAGTTTGCTTGTCAGGGTCATTTCCTTACCTCGTTAAAGCGGAAGGCAAGGATGATAAGGGCTGCTTTGAGATTTTTGAACATTCGCTTTATCTTTCTTTGAAACACAATCGGCCTCTGTTGCAGTTTGGAGACTTTGCATCTATCAATGTAAAACAGATCGAAATGCGAGGGGGGACTTTTGTTCCTCGAATAGATTTCTGTACGGATGAGAAATTTTATTACTATCGCAAGCGTAGAGATGCTGGATCTTATGTTTTATGCGCTAAGCAGGTGGTAGTTGATCCAAATTATGTTTCCAACAAAAGCTGGGCGGATGAGGAAATTTCCTGTGCTGCATTGGGTACTCCGTCAGGGATAAGTCCATCCTTCTGGATTTCGGTTAGGGCCTGTAACTACATGATTCGCAGGGTTAAACTATTAAGTGCCTAATTTGTTTGGGGGTAGGCTCAGTGAATATACATCATCTAAAGTGAGAGTTTCGCTCAGCTCGTTTTTGAAATGAGCAGTTTGGGCACTGTATTTATGGATGATGTAGTTTCTGAATGTGTTTTTTATATCTTCGCGCTGTTTGCTTTTAGAGATCTTGTTGCAGATCTCCAGCTTCGAGTTGCCTCTTATTTTAAAGTCTCTGCGCAAGTGATCCATAGGCATGGCATCTAAGGTTGTAATGCTATCGAAATTTTTTATCTGCTTGGCTTTTCGTAGGCGGCTTAAACCGCTATATGCGCATTGATAGATGCCGACTCTTTCAGGGGTGATTTTTCTTATAGCCCCTATATGTTTGCTGTCACATATCACGTAAACATAATCAAATAATTGCGCATATGATTTCAATTGCTCCTCAAGCCTGTCTATACGGTCAAAAGCAGATTTTATCTCGTACCCTATAACCATTCCATCCTCCACAGATATTATGTCTGCACGGCGCCGTCCAAAATGAAATGCATATTCAAAAAAAACGACCTCAGTAGTTTTCTTTTTTAAAAGATAGTGCGCAAACATGCGCTTGATGTCAGTCTCTCTCATTTTATTCTAAGTCTGATCTGGTTGTGGTGGCATTTTAATCTCAAAATTTGCGTGGTGAATGCTTTGGTTTTAGAGCTTGCAATTTGCTTCATGATCTAATAATACAGCAATAAATCTGGTCAGTCAGTAGCTCCCTGCGCTGAAAGCTGATTACTATACAATAGACTAGTAGTCTGTTAGGCAAGATTGAGGGGGTATTGTTAAATCCTAAGTGCTAATCAGTTTGGTGCGCTAAGTGGTGGCGGGCCAGAAGAAATTGGCAGAGCTTATTGCATACATATTGAGTCCTGATTTCGCATAAGTGAAAGTTTATTTAATGCGAATGGCAGCGTCGGATGCACTGTAGTTGTAGAGTTTCACAAAATTATCTCTCGTACTGCGTCGCTTCAAACTTGGCTCTATAGCTCTATAGCTCTATAGCTCTATCGACTGTGGCTGTTTACTCATCAGCGATTCGGAGGCAGCGCTCTATTCGTTCGAAAGACAAGGACACCTGGGCGCCTTCCTTCAGTGACAAGGTATCTAGTTTAGATACAGCCGTCGTTCAGCATCTGGTAGGTCGGTTTGCCTTGTGCATCTCATCCTTTCCAAATCGCGGTCCATGAGCCAGCCCGTCCATACGTGACCTAGCGTGTTTACTGAGTAAAGCCCAGCAGGATAACCATAAGCTAATGGGGCAGTTTGCCTGCGGTCCCTATATGCACGAATCCATCACCTTAGTACTTTAGCCATGATCAAGATTTTGTCTTGAGCGGGTGTGGAAATCCACTTCTAAAGGCGTGTGCGCACATTAACCGGTGGTTGGCCTATCCTGCGGTAGCTCTCACATTTCCAATGGGTGTCGGTTTTTTCGTCATGACGAAATTCTTATTTTCTGCGTGAACCGCATGTCTGTATGACGGAGTTACGGTGCTCTGCCTATCCTGCAGTAGTCCTCCCCAAAGAATATAGTTTCGTCATGACGAAGAAATGGGATGTACGGCACGTCAGGAAATAAAGCCACAATGGGATAATGCGTTTTGCCGATGTATAATATTTTGGTTAATTGAATGAGCGCTGCAACCGCCTCGCTGATGCTTTGCGCATTATGGGCGCGGTCCCTAAAAGACGGGGCCTACACCGGGTAAGACTGGCGCATAGTCACCCCAAGAACGGTACAACCGTGCTGGGTGCGATTCCTAAACAGATCGACAGGCCGGACAGACGGCCCAGTGTTCACCATTTCCAATGGAGAGGTGACTATGGGTTCGTTAAAACGTTTTACGTTCAAAGGCGTCCGGCCATTTAGTTTCGCGACGATGCTCGTGCTAGGGGCCCAGCAGGGGTACGCTCAAATCCCCGTAACCGTTACTACCCAAGTGACGGATTCCCCCATGACTGTTGCCGAGTTCGCGTCTAACACGACTCGCTGGGCCCAACAGGTTCAGCAGATGACATCCCAAATTGATCAGATGAAGCAGCAGTACGGCGCGCTCACGGGGTCGCGTGGGCTCGGTCGAGTATTTGATGATCCGCAGCTGCGAGAGTATCTGCCTCAAGACTGGCAGGCTGTGTATGACGCAGTGAAGCATGGCGGCTATTCAGGCCTGAATGGTCGTGCTGGTTCTATCTATGCGGATAACAAGGTGTTCGATGCCTGCGAAAGTCTGGTTCAGGATCAGCAGCGCGATGTTTGCCGAGTACAGGCGGTGAAGCCGTCGCAAGATAAAGCGTTTGCTCTGCAGGCCTATGACCAGGCCGAGGCCCGATTACGGCAGATTGACCAGCTCATGGGGCAAATCAATCAAACGCAAGATCCCAAAGGGATCGCAGAGCTGCAAGGTCGCATCGCGGCAGAGCAAGCGATGATCCAGAATGAGCAGACCAAATTGCAGATGTTCCAAATGGTCGCTGAGGCTGAGGGCAAGATCCAGGAGCAGCGGCAACGGGAATTGAATGCCCAGGTGCTCGACAAGAGAGGCTACAAGAATCGCGAAGTGCTGAACCTGGGGGGCAACTGAAATGATCTCGTACGCTCATATCCTCCCCTTGGTCATGTGCTTCTTCATCCTCACTTCCTTACGGCGATTCTGGATTTGCATTGGCCGGTTCGGAGCTTTGAAAGAGGTGTCACGACGTGCACCTGAGTTGATCCAGAGCGATCTCCTGGCGGCATCAGCCGCGATCATGCCTTTTGTACTGGCGCTTGCCGATTGGTTGCAGATAGTGCCGCCCCGAGCAACTGGGCCAATCTCCTCAACGCTCGCCGTTTTGATCTCGTTCGCATGTGCACTGGGTTCGTCGCTATTGATTTCGAGGTCCGAATACCGCATCACGGGTAGTTGGGCAGGGACAAGGGAAAGCGCGTTGAGAACGCTTGCAGCACTCCAGATTATCAACGCCGCTGAGCTGGCCTATTCGCTGAAATTTGCTGGGGAATTCCGCACGGAGGCGGAGCATGTGCTGCCTCGTGAAGTGAATGGGGCGGATCAGAATCGGGAGGGCCGGAAATGACAGCCTCTCGTTTCTCAATTGTCGTTTTGTTTCTGCTCACGGGCTGCGGGGCGGATGAACCGGTCCATTCTGTCGATTGGTACAAAGCCCACAGCTCGGAAAGGGATATCCGTATATCGGAGTGTGAGCGACATGCCGGGACTCTGGCCCTTACGCCGAACTGCGTTAATGCCAAGCAGGCCAGGAATGAGCAGCAGCTTGATCAGCGCGGCTATCGGAAGCGTGAAATGCTGAATCTGGAGGGGCAATGACCATGGAGTCCAATTTTTACGAATGGGTAGGTGGCTCAATCGACTCGGTGTTGAACGGCTACGTGCAACTCATGGCACATAGTGTCATTGATAATTCCTCGGGCTTGTTCGTTGCTGGCGGCGGCCTTTTCTTCATGATCCTGGGCCTTTTGTCAGTCGGTGGCTTCATCGAGCATCCTCTCCCGCATGTCTTCAAGCTCATGTTGAAATGGGTATTCATCGGCGCATTGGCACTCAATGCTGATACGTACCTTGGTTGGGTCGTGGAAGCGATTCGAGGCCTGGAGGTTGGCTTGGCAGATGCGTTCTCACCAAACGGCAAAGGTGTAGCTGCAACGTCGGTGTATCAGGTGATTGATAGAGCCATGACCGACGGATTTGATATCGCTTCCGATCTGATTGCTCGCGCGGGACGTCGTGGCATGACCGAGGTAGGCATGATTCTTTATGACTGGCTTATCGCTGGAACGATGCTCATCGCAACATTCCTGATTACGCTACCCGCTGGAGCGATGATCATCACAGCCAAGGTGCTGTTGGCATTTTTGCTGGGGTGCGGCCCGCTCTTCATCGCACTATTGCTGTTCGGTCAGATGACCAGCAAGTGGTTCGATCAATGGTTCGCCCAGGTGATGACCTATATCATTCAATGCGCAGCGATCACGTCAGTGCTTACGCTGGGGATGAAGTTCTTCTCGACAATGCTGGCTGATGTGCAGCCCACTGCTGGAAACGGTCCAGCGACCGACATGCTGGAGATCCTCGCGTTGAGTGGCATCGTGCTCTACATGGTTTATCAGGCTTACTCATTGGGAAGCCAGCTTGCAGGTGGTCTGTCGTCCAGTGCGATCACATTGCGGCAGATGACTCAGGCTGCGTTAAACCCAGCCAAGGCGGTCTTCAATACCGTTAACCCGATGTCAACGCGCCGTGACTTGCAGTCGGGCATGATGACCACTGCAAGAGGTTTGAATCATGTGATCGCAGGAAACAGCGTTTGGAACCCAGCCTATCGGCAGCATGTCATGCAGAACCTGGGCAAGAACTGGGGTAGGGCGAGAGGAGGGAGGGTCGGTAGTTAGCGACCAGATCTCATAATCATGGACCCTGCTGCGCGCCCTGACGGGCTTGCCCAAAGGGGCTCTGCCCCTCTGGACTTCCCGCCCTCGCCGGTAGCAGGGGCTGCTGGGAAAGGCATCCAGCAGCCCCCGCATATAGGATTGGAGGTGCACAGCGTCAAGGGTCCGCTTCGCCGTCATCCTCGCCCGGTCCCGTTTCACGGGCTGCGGCCTCCGGTGACGCCCTTGACCCTTCAGCTTATCAGCGCTGAAATTGTCTTGTTCTACGTCGCGGAGTACTCATGAAACGGGTGAAGAATATGGATGTTGTGGAGTTCACGGATGCAGAGCGGGCGCGGCGGCAAGCTGCAGTCGATTACGCTCGTGCTTCGCTCGCGTTGGAAGGATTTACGATAACTCCTGAGATGGAGCGGTACACTCTCGCTTTCGTAAATGGCGAATTGACTTTGGTCGAGTTTATCTCATTTGGTGATTTCTCGGCCCTTCCTGCTGTTCGGTAGTACTCACTTATATCAGAATCCCCAGCGTTAATCCTTAGATCAGATTTAAGGTTGTGCAATGGGGGTAGTGATTATTTGCTCATTGATCACAAGGAGAGTTTTGGTGCAAAGTAAATGGGAAGAGGTTAAGAGGGCCTATGTTGAAAGTAATCGTGTTTTTGGTTACAAGCGCTTGAGGCTGCATGAGCGTAAGAGAGAGCTTATTCCTCTGTTACTGTCTCTGCTTGCCATGGTCGCCGTATCATCAGCTCTGTATATTTTCGACAACCCCGTTTGGTCTATGAGTGTTATGACGGGTACAGCTATATCTATGCTTGTCTTTTTCAGGTCTCTTGAACGTATGTTGTCAAGAGTTTATCCTGAAGAATACAAGAAATATCATATATCTAAGCAGCGTATCTCCGAGCGGGTTGACTACCTAGCTTATGCTTTTTTTATTGATAGAATTAGAGGTATGGGCTACGCACCAGAAGAGCTTAAAGTTATTTCGGATTACTCTGAAACTCTAAATCCTCCACCCAAACCATTTCTGATTAATCAGCACTTCGTTCCAGTTATTCTTGTATCAACTCTTGTAAGTCTTTTTGTTGCTTACCTTCAGAAAACCCCAGCATGGCCCGTCCAGGCCTCAGCTTATATTTTTGTGGTTGCCGCCCTCGCCGTTGTTGTTTCAATAGGGTTAGACGGTCTACGTGCTTCTAAAATGCGAGATGCTCGAATTCGTTGTTATATAAAAAGAGCGCAGATTGAACTTGAGCATGAAAGAAACTCATGAAATAAAGTGTAGGATGCTCCATCGTTCGTCCGACTCCGATTCTAATTGGGGCATGACTTAGCTGGAAGCTGGGTCAAGGGCATCACCGGAGGCCGCAGCGGAGCGCAGCCCAGAGGGCGAGCACTGAACGGGTGAGGATGATGGGCGTAGCCGAACCCTTGATGCAGCTGTAAGCGACCAAGCCTAGCGACAGGGGAAGGAACAAGGCGAAGCCGCCGGACCTGCCCCTGCCGCCCGTCCGGCAAGGATAGGACGCGGGATGCAACCGAAGGGGTTGCCCAAGCGAAGCGCGGAGTGCTGTGTTTAGTTGGCTACTGGTGACGGTAGCAATCCCTCGCCTTCTGATTCTTTAAGACCTACTGGTTAAGGTCCGACACCTAAGAAACCTCTTACCGACACTTAACGGTAACTGTTCAGAAAGGCCAGGCCACATGCCTGTGGATAACTTCGAAATCGGGTGAGTTATGGTGATAGCCAGATAGGAAAGGGGATGGTTCCGGCCGGAGAAAACTGTTTCGAGGCTGTTTCTTGCGTCTTTGACGCCTTACGAGCGTGGGGAGGCCTGCCGGTTAGGGCTAAGCGGTGAATCGTCCTGCTTTGGCTGTCTTGGCTGTGTAGCGTTGCCTGAGTATCTGGTCAGCTTCGGCGTTTACCTCTGCTGCTGTCTTACCTGGGTTCGCTTTCAAGATCGCTATCGCCAGTTCGGTGCGCGCTAGGGCATATGTTTGAGCGTCAGCACCCGCTGGTATCCGCTGGGGGATTTGTGGCGATCTGAAGGCCGCTGCAAGCCCCGTGGTGCTCTCGGCTACCGTTGGCTTATGGTGGTCACTTGCTGATGTCTTCAAAGGCTTCGGGGCGCTGATACTCCCGATTACCAGCCTGTTGCGGGCCCAGCTGGTCATGGTGCCGCCTGCCTTCTTGATCTTCTTGGCCAGCCGGTCTTTGGCGCGCTCCGTTTCCCTCTCCAAGCGCTTACCAAGGCCAAAGGCAGTGAATAACATCTTGTTCACCGCCTTTACTGCCGCCAGGCCGCGATAAGTGCCGTCTTCATTCAGCTTTCTCGGCTGGCTGCAGGTGATAAGGTTCGCACGCTTCAAGTCGGCCATGGCGCGTTCTGCGCGGCGCATGTGGAGGCCTGTGTATTCGACTAGATAGTCTAGGGTCAGTGACATAAAACCTTGCTTCGTTGGCACGCCGCAGCGTAGCGACACAAGGTCTGTATAAGAAACGATGACTGCCAGCATCAGAAGACAAGCTTCGCGGCGTTCGCTGCGCTGCTGACGGCCTCCGAGGCTGGGGTTTGCGTTGCGGAGTGAGGGCAGGACGGCGGGTTTGCTGTAGTAGCGTTTAACCCGCTCGTTGAGTTCGGTCAAAATGCCGGGCAGGGCTTTTCCAGGGCTCACAACGTCCTTCACCAGCCCCAGGCGCGGGTTCTCCGGCGAGTGGCCGCAGTAGTTACCGCCGTGATTCACACGATGGGTGTGGGGCCTGCTGCGTCTTCCTGGTTGAGCTACGGAGATTGAACCCATAATCCCGCCATTCGGCGGTGAGTGATATAAGCCACGTTCGTCGACTTGTGCGAAGCCGAAGCGCTAGCCATAATCGGCTCACCTTCTTATGTAAATCGAATAGGTTTGCGAACAGGTTTCTACCGTCGAAAGAGAAAACTTGTTCTGAAAGGTCCGAGAAGCCCGGTAACCAAACCGGGCTTCTTGGTTTCTACTGTCTGGTTGCTGTAGCCTGGATGAACATTGAGCCTGATATTGAGGAAGGCTTTATACCGTTCGGTTAGTGATAGTAATCTGGCGTAATATCCGTTGCTGTCATTTATGGTTCCACTAATGGAGCACTTTGCACGGTATTGGTCCAAAGCGATGGTCATCGCTGATTTCCATCTAGACCTAGTGCGTCGTTCACTTGAATTGTGCGGAAAAACACTCGGCGTCCAACTCGAACAACCGTCGGCTTTAGTTTTCGTGATAGGTCTGAATCGGTGTACATCGCGACTCTGAAGCCGTCCGGTGATCTATCCAGCAGGCTGGCCACTTGGGCCATGCTCATTAGAGGACCGAAGCGGTCCAGCAGATATTCTTCGGCAGTCATTTGCTTCTCCATGCTTACGTAAATTAGCGTGCGTTTGTAAGTACGGGTCGAAGCTATCAAGGAAGTTTGGTGACAGTAAAGATGGTACTTTTGGTTTGGGCTGTCACCAATCAGGAGATTTCGCCTTGTTGAAGCGGTTGAGAAAACATATTGGAAAACAAGGCGACAACAAATAGAAAACAAACTGACAACAAGCTAGAAAACAATAATCCGGTTATATCTTTTCGAGGCGGTCGAGCTTATATACGAGATCCTCTGCTCTTAAGTGAGTATAACGCTTGAGCATCTGCATGGATTTATGCCCGCTGATTGCCGAGACTTCTTGGTCAGAGAGACCGCGCTCAACCAGTCTACTCACGGCTTCGTGCCGCAGATCGTGAAAACGGAAGTCCGGCACACCAGCCTTTTTCTTGATGGCACCCCAGATCTTTGTGAAGGCATAGGGGCGACGCTTTCCATCACGCCCAGGCTCACCGAAAAAAACCAGATCGCAGTCAATCGGCCGCACGGAATTCGCCAAGGCTGCGCGGAAAACCTCGGTAGCGAGCTTCGTCAACGGAACGGTGCGAGCACTATCATTTTTTGTATCCGACAGCCGGACGATCCGTTTTTGGACGTCCACCTGTGATCGCCGCAGGCCTGCAATCTCTGATGCACGCATACCTGTCGCCAAGGCTATTTGGACGATCCAGCCCAACATGGGATTGCTGTGCTTGCCCACAGCGGCCATAAGACGCTTCTCTTCATCAACCATCAGGCGCCTGTTACGACCCTCACCAGGGCTCGGTTTTCGAATGTTGAGCACAGGGTTAAAGGTGAGGCCAAGTCCCCATTCCTGAATTGCGACTGTGAATAGGTGGCTGAGGAGGGCAAGCTCCAGCCGTACGGTGTTATTGCTGGTGGGTTGGCCGCGGTTGGTCAGGGAGCCCAAGCGTGTATCGCGATAGTTGGCAATCACCTCGGATGACAGAGCAGCCAGCGAGTATTTCCCCAGGTGCTGGATCAACTGCTGAGCCTTGGTCGCCTCAGCCTTCTGCGTGGTGGGTTTTTTGGTAGGGCTGACTTCGCGCAGATATCGCTGAAGCGCATTCTCGAGTGTCAGTCGCTCGGAACCACTGCGCTGGATATACACACCCCGCACCATTTCATCCTCAGTGCGTCGTGACCAATCCTCGGCGTCGCGTTTGGTACGGAAGGTTTTGGCGTTGGTCGGCCATCCGGTTTTGCGGATGACGGCCTTCCAAGTGCCGGCTGGGGTTTTGACGATTGTGGCCATCTGAAGGACTCCAAAGGCGTGCAAGCGAAGCCGCACTGTACCTAATTTGTACCTTTGGACCATAGGACTGTGTCTGAAGTGGTCCAGCCAGAAACGCGAAAGCCGCGCAATGCGCGGCTTTGAGTATGGTGGGCCCACACGGACTTGAACCGTGGACCAAAGGATTATGAGTCCTCTGCTCTGACCAACTGAGCTATAGGCCCTTAACAGGTCGCGGATTATAACGATGGATTCTCCGCTGTGCCATCCGAAAACTCTGAAACACGCAGGTGAAGGTGGCTTGCGGCAAAAAGCTCGGGCGGCAGGGGTAGGCTGACGATGTAGCCTTGCATTTGCTCACAGCCCTCGGCGGCCAGGAAGGCTTGCTGCGCGGGGTTCTCCACGCCTTCGGCGATGATGGTGAATTGCATGCTGTGGCCCAGGGCAATGATGGCGCGCACGATGGCGGCATCGTGAGGGTCATCGGGCAGGCCGCGCACGAAGGACTGGTCGATCTTCAGGAAGTCCAGCGGCAGGCGCTTGAGGTAGCTGAGCGACGAGTAGCCGGTGCCGAAGTCATCAATGGCCAACTGTACGCCCAGGCGCTTGAGTTGATGCAGGACCTCCAGCGCTTCTTCGGCCTGGCTCATGATGAAGTTCTCGGTGATCTCCAATTGCAGGCGCCCCGGCTCCAGGCGGTAGTCGCGTAGCAGCTGTTCAATGCGCCCTAGCAGGTTGGGATGACGCAACTGCGCGCCGGCGAGGTTGACCGAGAGTGGGCCGAAGTCTTCGAAAGCTTCTTTCCACAGATGCATCTGGCGGCAGGCTTGTTCCAGGACCCAATCGCCGATCTGCAGGATCATGCCGTTCTCTTCGGCCAGGGCGATGAAGTGTTCAGGCGGGACATCGCCAAAGGTCGGGTGGTGCCAGCGAATCAGCGCTTCGGCGCCGATCACTTCTTGCGTCGAAAGGCTGAGTTTTGGTTGGTAGTACAGGCTCAGTTCGTCGCGCTCCATGGCGCGGCGCAATTCGTGTTCCAGCGCCACACGTTCGTTGGCCTGGGCAGTCAGGTCGCGGGTATAGCTTTCGACCCGGTTGCGCCCCTTGGCTTTGGAGCGGTACATCGCAGCGTCGGCGTTCTTGACCAGGGTGGCGACATCAGTGCCGTCCTGGGGGTACAGGCTGGTGCCGATGCTGGCGGTAATAAAGAACTCGTGCTCACCGGCCTGGAACGGTGGGGTAAAGCAGGCCAGCAGCTTATTGGCCAGATGCTCGGCATCGCTGGCTTGCTGTAGGCCGGGCAGCAGGATGATGAATTCGTCACCGCCTAGCCGGGCGACGGTGTCGATATCGCGCAGTTGTTCCTTGAGGCGTACGGCGATGTCCTTGAGCAGCAGGTCGCCGATGGGGTGACCGAGGCTGTCATTGATGTGCTTGAAACGGTCCAGGTCGAGGAAAAGCACCGCGCCCTGGTTGCCGATTTCCTGTTGGGTATTGAGCGCCGCCTGCAGGCGGTTTTCAAACAATGTGCGGTTGGGCAGGCCGGTCAGCGGGTCGTGGTGCGCCTGGTAGTCGAGGCGGGCCTGGGCGTGCTTGAGGCTGGAAATGTCAGCAAACACCGCGACGAAATGCGTGATCAGTTGCTCGCGGTTGCGCACGGCACTGATGGTCAGCCAACTGGGGTACAGCTCGCCATTCTTACGGCGGTTGGAAATCTCGCCCTGCCAATGCCCATGTGCGGTCAACTGATGCCACATCGCCGCGTAGAACGCGCTGTCGTGCAGGCCGGAGGCGAGCAGGCGCGGAGTCTGGCCCAGGGCTTCGGCTTCGCTGTAGCCGGTGATTTCGCTGAAAGCACGGTTCACGGCGCTGATGTTCTGTCGGGTGTCGGTGATCAATACCCCTTCGGCGGTGCTTTCGAACACGGTGGCAGCCTGTTGCAGTTTTTCCTGCATCAACTGGCGCTCAGTGATGTCGCGGGCGATAGTCAGCATGCAGTCTTCACCGCCGATGGGCAGGGGCCGGCTGGATAATTCACATAGGCGAATCAAACCGTCGGCGCGGCGGATGTGGCAGATAAAGTCGCGCACAAACCCGTCACGCTGCATGAGCTCCAGCATGTGCTTGCGTTCGTTGAGGTCGACCCAGATGCCCAGGTCCAGGGATGACTGGTCAAGCGTCGCGCTGGTGAAGCCGGTCAGCCGGCTGAAGCCCTCGTTCACTTCAATCAACACACCATCGCGCTGGCGGCTCAACAGCAAGCCATCTGGAGAGGCATGGAATGCCTTGGCGAATTTCTCTTCAGAGGTTTGCAGTTGTTGTTGAGTTTCTTTGAGCTGGCTGATGTCACGCACCACCACCACCAGGGCTGCGGTGGTGTCGAGTTGGAAGGGTTCGGCCGAGATCAGCCCGGTAAACGCCTGGCCATTGCTGCGCAGGAAGGTCATCTCCAAGTTGCGGATGCTGGTGTTCTGCGCCCTTTGCAGCAGGTCGGGACCGACGCCTTGGACGCCCCAGATATTCAGTTCGGTGGCGGTTTTGCCCACGACCTCTTCGGCCGTCAGGCCAATTTGGTCCTCGAACGCCTTATTAACTTCCAGCAGGCAGCCATCGGACATCCGTGCGATCACCAGGATGTCCGGGCATTGCTGGAACACAGAGGCAAACTTCTGCTCAGACAGCTGCAGCGCTTCTTCGGTGCGCTTGGCTTCGCTGATGTCGATCATCAGGCCGCGCAGTACCGGCTCATGGCCGTGTTCGATCAGGCTGACAATGTCACGCACCCACAGGCAGCGGCCGTCGGCGGTGATCACGCGATAATCCACGCTATGGTCGCGGTTGGCACGGGTTTCGCGGTAGCAATAGGCTTCGGCGCGTGTCAGGTCGGCGGGGTGGATGATGTTGCGCCAGAAGCCGGGGATCAGCCAGTGGGCGCGGGGGTAACCCAGCAGGTCTTCGGCATGGGGCGATACGTAGCTGTAGGTGAAGTCGGTGATGCTGGCTTCCCAGGCAATGGCGGACAGGCTCTCCACCAGGCCACGATAGTGGTATTCGCTGCTGCGTAGTTCCTGTTCAAGGGCGACTCGCCGGGAAATTTCCGAACTGAGCCGACGATTGATCCGAATCACGATGGCCAGGACTGTGCTCAGCAGCAGCACGGCGGGTAGGCCGTACGTCAGCAAGTCGACCCAGAAAGTCCGGTGATCGGCGACGCTGCCTACCCAATGTTGCTGGATCGCGTCGGTTTCATCGGGGCTCAAGTCGGCGAGCACCTTGTCGAGTATGCCCACCAGTATTTTTTCATCCCGTGGTACGCCCATCGCCAGTTGATAGCGGTAGGGCGTTTCGCCGCTGACGTACAAGCCATCAAGCTTGAGCTGGCGCAGGCTCCAGACGCTGGAAGCCAGATCGCCGACCACGGCATCCACTTCGTCGGTGGCCAGGGCCTGCAGTGTCGAGCTGACGTTGGGCATCGCCACCAGGTTGAGGTCGGGGTGGTGGGTACGCAGCAGTTCGTGGGGCGCATAGTTTTCCACCACGGCAATCTTCAGCCCGTACAGACCCTTGAGGTCGCGTGGTTTGGCACCCCCTACATGGGCGAGGATGACGATGGGGAAATCCAGATAGGGGCGCGTAAAGGCCATGTAGCTTTGCCGCTCCGGGGTGGACATGATGCCGGGCAGCAGGTCGAGCTGGTTGTGTTTGGCCTGTTCAAGCACGGCGGTCCAGTTCGCCGGCTCAATCAGATTGATCCGCACGCCCAGGCGGTCCTGGATCAGGCGCACATAGTCGGCAGCCAGTCCCTGGTAGCGACCGTTTTCGTCGCGATATTCGAAGGGGGGCCAAGAGGCATCCACCCCAAGGCGCAGCTCCTGATGGTCCGCCAGCCAGCTACGCTCATCATCAGAAAGAGTCAACGCGCCAGCCGTTGCGGTCCAGGTCAGCAGCGACAGCAGTAACACAGTCGGCAGTCTGGGCATAACGGTCTCGTTATGGCACGGGGAATGTTTCGAGTGTAGACGGGCATTGCGGGGGAGGGAGGAGACAGAGCGTTTTATCTGTAGAAAGCAAAACCCCCGGCCTGGGCCGGGGGTTCTGGTATCACTCGTCGAGGAAGGAGCGCAGATGCTCGCTTCGCGTCGGGTGGCGCAGCTTGCGCAGCGCCTTGGCTTCGATCTGACGGATCCGCTCACGGGTCACGTCAAATTGCTTACCGACTTCCTCAAGGGTGTGGTCGGTATTCATGTCGATGCCGAAACGCATGCGCAGTACCTTGGCTTCACGTGCAGTAAGGCCGGACAGTACGTCGCGAGTCGCTTCTTTGAGGCTCTCAACGGTGGCGACATCGATTGGCGACTGCATGGTCGAGTCTTCGATGAAGTCACCCAGATGGGAGTCTTCGTCATCACCAATCGGCGTTTCCATGGAGATCGGCTCTTTAGCGATCTTCAATACCTTGCGGATTTTATCCTCAGGCATTTCCATGCGTTCGCCCAGCTCTTCCGGGGTCGGTTCGCGACCCATTTCCTGCAACATCTGCCGGGAAATGCGGTTGAGCTTGTTGATGGTCTCGATCATGTGCACCGGAATACGGATGGTGCGGGCCTGGTCGGCGATCGAGCGAGTGATCGCCTGACGGATCCACCAGGTGGCATAAGTCGAGAACTTGTAGCCGCGACGGTATTCGAACTTGTCCACAGCCTTCATCAGGCCGATGTTGCCTTCCTGGATCAAGTCGAGGAATTGCAGGCCGCGGTTGGTGTACTTCTTGGCGATCGAGATCACCAGACGCAAGTTCGCTTCAACCATCTCTTTCTTCGCGCGGCGGGCCTTGGCCTCGCCGATCGACATGCGACGGTTGATGTCCTTGATTTCAGCAATGGTCAGGCCGGTTTCGGTCTCAAGCGCGGTCAGCTTCTGCTGGCAGCGAATGATGTCCGGTTGCACGCGACCAATGGCTTCAGCGTATTTCGCCTTGCCTTTGGCCAGTGCGTCGGACCAGCTTTCGTCAACTTCGTTGCCTGGGAACTGGCGCAGGAAGTCGGCGCGCGGCATGCGTGCATCACGTACACACAGTTGCATGATTGCGCGTTCTTGAGCACGCAGACGCTCAAGTGCACTGCGAACACGTTCAACCAGGCCTTCGAATTGCTTCGGTACCAGCTTGATCGGCATGAACAGCTCAGCCAACGCCAGCAGCTCGGCAATTGCCTGCTTGTTGGTGCGACCGTGCTTCTTCAGGGCCTTGCGGGTGATTTCCATTTGATCGGAAACCGCACCGAAACGCTGGGCAGCGATGATCGGGTCTGGACCGCTTTCGGCTTCTTCTTCGTCGTCGCTGGATTCAGCTTCGTCGTCGTCGGAGTCGTCGTCCGCTTTTGCAACCTTGGCATCGACAGGCGGCGGTACTTCGGCAGCCGGCGGCGCAATGCCGTCGTCCGGGTCGATATAACCGCTCAGGACGTCCGACAGGCGGCCACCTTCGCTGGTAACGCGGTTGTACTCGGAGAGAATGTGGTCAACCGTGCCAGGGAAGTGCGCGATTGCGCCCATCACTTCACGGATACCCTCTTCGATACGCTTGGCGATTTCGATTTCGCCTTCGCGTGTCAGCAGCTCGACGGTACCCATTTCACGCATATACATGCGCACAGGGTCGGTGGTACGACCGATATCGGTCTCCACAGCAGCCAGCGCGGCAGCCGCTTCTTCAGCGGCAGCCTCGTCGGTATCGGCGTCGGCCAACATAAGGGCGTCCGCATCCGGAGCACTCTCGTGTACGGGGATCCCCATGTCGTTAATCATGCGGATGATGTCTTCCACCTGCTCAGGATCTGAAATATCCTCGGGCAGGTGGTCGTTGACCTCGGCGTAAGTCAGATACTTCTGCTCACGACCCAGTTTGATCAACTCAATAATACGAGACTGCTGTTGCGCTTTTCCGGACATAACACCCTATCCACTGAAGGTCTTGGCGGGCAAAAAACAAGCCGAGGATTATACCCGAGCTATGACCTCACACGCCAGCTGAGGTCGGGTTTGATGCGCAAACGTTCTGTTTTAAGAGGTCGCGCATCTGTTTTGCTATCTGAATTTGCTCTTCAGCCGACAATCCCGGCTGCCTTGCTCTTTTGATGAGGTCATCGAGGGTCTGCGTGTGCTGACCCGCAGATAACCTAGTAATGGTGTCTAAAAATTGTTGTTCAAGGTTATCGCCGTCAATTAGCCACTCCTTTTCCGCGAGTGCTCTCAAGAGGCGCCCCTGTTCGGTGCCATGCCAACGAGCCATCAATTGAATTGAGTTTAGCTTGGGATTTTTCTGCACCGCCTCGATCAAGGCGATCAGTACCTGAGCATAGCTGTTGCTTTCATTGGCAAAGTGGTCGGCGCTTTCAACCTTTCCCGCCAGTTGCGGGTGATGAATAAGCGTGCGCAATGCGATAAGCATGGGCGCTTCAACCGCTACCGGAGTACGTGGCGCATAGGCTTCATCGCGGTCGCCGCGCTTGCCGTTCTTGCTCCAGGGTTTCTTGTTGTCCCATTTCTTGCCGCCGGCGCTGGGTTTCTTCGCTGTCCACTCCTGCTGGGGCGTGTAGGCCTCCTGCGGTTGGTGGAAGTCGGAATAATCCGGCATGGCGTCGTAATCCATGCCTGGGTCATAGGCCGGCGGTGCGTCCGGTGGCGCGCTGTGCACCAGCTGGCTGACGGCATCCCCGCTCAATCCGGTGATTTCCAGCAGGCGCATGCGCATCAGTGATTTCAGGTTGGCGCCTGGGACTTTGTCGATCAGCGGTGCCGCGAGGGTGGCCATGTGCGCCTTGCCTTCGAGGGAGCGCGGGTCGGCTTCTTCGGTCAGTTGCTGGAAGAAATAATCCGCCAGTGGCTGGGCGTGCTGATTGATGCGTGCGCGAAACGCGTCGGTGCCTTCGGAGCGAACCAGTGTGTCCGGGTCTTCGCCTTCGGGCAGGAACAGAAAGCGCGCCCTACGCCCATCCTGCAAGCTCGACAGCGTGGCTTCGAGTGCGCGCCAGGCGGCATTGCGCCCGGCTTGGTCGCCGTCGAAGCAGAACAGCACGCTGGGCACGACGCGAAACAGGCGTTTCATATGTTCTTCGCTGGTGGCGGTGCCCAGCGTCGCCACGGCATTGCGCAGGCCTTGCTGGGCCAGGGCGATGACGTCCATGTAGCCTTCAACCACGATGATTTCATCAAGGTTGCGGTTGTGCTTGCGCGCCTCGAACAGGCCGTACAGCTCCTGGCCTTTGTGGAATACCGGCGTTTCCGGCGAGTTCAGGTACTTGGGTTTGTCGTCCCCCAGTACCCGGCCACCAAAGGCGATGATCCGGCCGCGGCTGTCGCGGATCGGAAACATCACGCGGTCGCGGAAACGGTCGTAACGTTTGCCGGTCTCGGCGTTTTCCACCAGCAGGCCAGCATCAATCATGGCCTTTTGCTGCAGCGTATCGCTGCTCAGGTGCTTGTACAGATTGTCCCAGCCGGGAGGGGCAAAGCCCAAGCCGAAATCGCGGGCGATCTCGCCGGTGAGGCCGCGCCCCTTGAGGTAATCGACGGCGGCCTTGCGCTGCGGATGGCTTTTAAGTGCCTGGCGATAGAAGTCGGCAGCGGCGGTCAGCAGCGGGTAGAGCGGTGAGTCGGTGGGCTGTCGGGGTTTGTGCGCGCGGCCACTTTCTTCACGGGGGATTTCCATGCCGGCGGCTTTCGCCAGTTCCTCGACGGCCTGGGGGAAGTCCAGGTTGTCGTGGTCCATGATGAAGCCGAGGGCGTTGCCGCCTGCGCCGCAACCGAAACAGTAGTAGAACTGTTTGTCGGGGCTGACGCTGAACGACGGAGTCTTTTCTTTGTGGAACGGGCAGCAGGCGGTGTAGTTTTTACCGGCCTTCTTCATTTGCAGGCGCGAGCTGACAACATCGACGATGTCGGTGCGGTTCAGAAGGTCGTCAATAAAGCTCTGGGGAATTAGCCCGGCCATGGCGTTCTCGTCATCACTGCGTGTAAATGAGGGTCCATCAAGCGCTCAAGCACAGGGATTCACGGCTTGATCAACAATTGTCTGCTTGGGCTGTCAGGAAGTGTATCTGCCGAGCATTCACTGACGTTAATTTCTATCAGTCTTCGGCTTGGAAATGTTGCCCGGGTTTCCGGTCTTGGCCAATGGTGGGCCTCGGAAAAGGGGCGCAGCCGATACGATTGATCGTCTGTTGAAAAATAAGTGTGCTCGTCAGTAGCCTTGTTAGGCTCGTCAGAAGAGACGTGCACCGCTGGCAAAAGAGCCAGTCCTGACGTGTGAAGCTGTGTATCGGTCGCGTGTGCGGCGTCAACAGTGAAGCATCAAGCGATATCCGCAAATGCCAGCAGCCCGGCTGAAGGCCGGGCTTTGGCAGAAGCTTGCTACGATCGTCTGTGTATTAGTACAGACGAACGGCGCGGCGCTGTTCGCGCTGAACTTTCTTGGCGTGACGCTTAACAGCGGCTGCTGCTTTGCGCTTACGCTCAGAAGTTGGCTTCTCGTAAAATTCGCGGCTACGAACTTCAGCCAGTACACCGGCTTTTTCGCAGGAGCGCTTGAAACGACGCAGAGCTACGTCGAAGGGTTCGTTCTCTTTAACTTTGACGGCTGGCATCCAGAGCTACCTTCTTTCATTACCGGGATCAACGTTCTCGTCGCAAAACATTCGCGGCTGAGGTCGTCGGTTTTTAAGGGTTGCGGATGTTAACCCCTCATTGCCCGGAATGCAAAGCCTCTGATCGAAAACCGCTAGTCGGGAGGGGGAGTGGCGACTATTATGCGCGCCTTCGAATTCAGCCTCTACAAGGCGCAAACCCATGCTAGTACTGGGACTTGAAACCTCCTGCGACGAAACCGGCGTCGCACTTTACGACAGTGAACGCGGGCTTTTGGCCGATGCACTGTTCAGTCAGATCGACCTGCATCGTGCCTATGGCGGCGTGGTGCCGGAGCTGGCCAGCCGCGATCACGTCAAACGCATGCTGCCGTTGATTCGCCAGGTGTTGGATGAGGCCGGCTGTGTGCCGACCGAGATCGACGCAATTGCTTACACCGCAGGCCCCGGATTGGTTGGAGCCCTGCTGGTTGGGGCGTCTTGCGCTCAGGCGCTGGCCTTTGCCTGGGGCATTCCTGCCCTCGGTGTGCACCACATGGAGGGCCATTTATTGGCCCCCATGCTGGAAAAAACACCGCCAGAGTTTCCGTTCGTCGCTTTGTTGGTTTCCGGCGGCCATACGCAGCTGGTTCAGGTCGATGGCATCGGCCAATACACGCTTCTGGGCGAATCGCTGGATGATGCCGCTGGTGAGGCTTTCGACAAGACCGCGAAGATGATGGGCCTCAACTATCCCGGTGGCCCTGAAATTGCGCGTCTGGCCGAAAAGGGCGTACCGGGTCGTCATACGTTCCCGCGCCCGATGTGCGATCGCCCTGGCTTGATGTTCAGCTTCAGCGGCTTGAAAACCTCTGCGCTCAATACCTGGCAGCAAAGCGTCAGCGCCGGGGACGACAGTGAACAAGCCCGTTGCGACATTGCGCTGGCGTTCCAGCAGGCCGTGGTGGAGACTTTGACCATCAAGTGCAAGCGCGCCCTGAAACAGGCAGGGATGAAGCGCCTGGTGATTGCAGGCGGCGTCAGCGCCAACAAGGCATTGCGTATCTCGCTGGAAAAAATGCTCGGCGACATGCTGGGCGACGTGTTCTATGCGCGGCCAGAGTTCTGCACCGACAACGGCGCGATGATCGCCTATGCCGGTTGCCAGCGTCTGCAGGCCGGGCAGCATGAAAGCCTGGCCATCAGTGTGCAGGCGCGTTGGCCGATGGAGCAGCTTTCACCGTTGTAAGGGGGCGGTGCGAGCCGGGTTCATCGACGGCATTTAAAAATGCCGTTCGCGCCCGGCAAACAGGTCGCGTAAATTGCCGCGGTGACGCCAGACAATCAGCAGCGTCAACACGCTCATCGGCAACAGCGCCGCAGGCTCCTGCCATGCGAGCAGGGGCAGGGTGAGCGGTGTGGCGATCAGCGCGGCCAGCGAGCTGGTGCGGGTCAGGTAGAAGGTCAGTAGCCAGGCCAGTACGGCCAGCAACGCAGCCGGCGGGTAGATCCCCAGCAGCATGCCGGCCGCCGTGGCAACACCTTTACCGCCGCGAAAACGAAAGTACAGTGGAAACAGATGGCCCAGCACGGCACACACGCCTACCCAGGCTTGCTGTTGCAGGGAAAGACCGACAAGGCTGGCGATCAGCACGGGCAACAGGCCCTTGCAGAGATCGCCGAGCAACGTCAGCACGGCGAGTTTCTTGCCGGCCAGGCGCAACATATTGGTGGCACCGGCATTGCCTGAGCCACTCATTCGCGGGTCGGGATTTCCCGTCAGGCGGCTGAGCAAAATGGCAAAGGACAGCGAGCCGAGCAGGTAGGCGAGAATCGCCAGTGACCAAAACATGCTAACTATTCCGGGCGAGGACGCCCTGATTCTAACGGGGCATCGCGCCCTTGTCGTGCTGCGGAGAAGAGTGCTTGGACAGAGTGTTTATCGAAGGCCTGGAAGTCGACACCGTGATCGGGGCCTACGACTGGGAGCGCGGCATCAAGCAATGCCTGCGCCTGGACCTGAGCTTCGCCTGGGATAACCGCCCGGCTGCGGCCGGCGACGACCTGACCCTGGCGCTGGATTACGCCAGCGTATCCGCACGTATCCAGGCGTTTGCCGAGCAGGCTCAATTCCAGCTGGTGGAAACCTTTGCCGAGCGCTTGGCCGAAGTGCTGATGAGCGAGTTCCAGATTCCCTGGCTGCACCTCAAACTGACCAAGCCGGGTGCCGTGCCGGCCGCCAAGGGCGTGGGTGTGGAGATCGAGCGCGGATGTCGCTAACTCAGGTTTACCTTGGCCTTGGCAGCAATATCGAGCGCGAAGCCCACTTATGCGCCGGCCTGGACGCGCTGGCGGGTTTGCTGGTCGATATGCGTTGTTCGGCGGTGTTCGAAAGCCAGCCGGTGGGTATCAAGAGCGGGCCGTTCTTCAATCTGGTGGTGTCGGGCTACACCGATCTGCCATTGATGGAGCTGGACCGTCGTTTGAAATTCATCGAGGCCGACAATGGCCGCTATGCGCCTGATCGCAAGGGCTTGCCGTTGGATATTGACGTGCTGCTGTATGGCGAGTTGGTGGGCAATTTCGATGGTTTGATCCTGCCGCGGGCAGAAATACTGAAGAACGCCTTTGTATTGTGGCCATTGTCGTTGATGGCCCCCGATCGTGTGCATCCGGAGGCGGGCAAGCCGTTGGCTGAGCTGTGGCGTGATGCGCGGATCGACCAGGTACTGGCGCCTGTCGGGTTTGAATGGCAGGGCCAGCAACTCACTTCGGACGCTCTTCTGTAAGCGCCGAGCTTGCTCGCGCAAGAGGCGAGTTAATCCAGGCAGTCCGTGTGACGATCCTCACGGGCAAGCTCGCTTCTACACTGAATATTGCTCTTTGTAGTGCTTCAACGCCTTGAGCCGCTCGCGCTTGAGGGCTTCGCCCAGCTCCGGGCCCTTGAAACCTTTCTCCAGCAGGGGCGCTACCGCCACTTCGCGCGCTGCCGTTGCCGCGCCGCGTAAGTAGTCGGCCTGTGGATAACTACGCTGCTCGAAACCCTTGCGGCCGCGCGCATCCATTTCACATGCCACCACAAACTCCTCGAAGCGCTGGGGTCGACGGTACACATCGAAACTTTGCAGCAACTCCAATAACGTCGAGGCTTTCAGCTCAAGTGCACGATGTCCGTGAGTGTGGTACTGGCCAACCAGCAGCGCCAAATCCTGGCAATCCTTCGGCACTTTGAAACGCTCGTTGACCGCCTTGATCAACTTCAGGCCCTTGTGCTCGTGAGCGATATGCTGTGGCAACTTATCCACAGGCGTCAGGCCCTTGCCCAGGTCATGCAGCAGGCAGGCCCAGCGCACCGTCAGGGGTTGTTGATGCCGGGCGGCCTGTGCCAGCACGCTCAAGGTGTGTACGCCGGTGTCAATTTCGGGGTGATGGGCTTCAGGCTGTGGTACGCCGAACAACGCGTTCACTTCCGGCATCAGGATTTTCAGCGCATCACAGTCGCGCAGTACCTGGATAAACACTTCTGGCTGATCCTCCATCAGCGCCCGGGATATTTCCTTCCAGCTACGCTCTGGGGTCAGCGCTTGCAGTTCGCCGGACTCGCTGAGCTGACGCATCAGTGCCAGTGTGTGCGGTGCCACGGTAAAACCCAAATGAGCGTAACGCGCGGCAAAGCGTGCAACACGCAGCACACGGAGGGGATCTTCAGCAAAAGCAGGGGAAACATGACGCAGGATGCGCGCAACGAGATCGCTTTGGCCGCCGTAGGGGTCGGTCAGGTTGCCTTCATCGTCCTCTGCCATGGCATTGATGGTCAGGTCGCGCCGAATCAGGTCTTCTTCCAGCGTGACCTCGGGGCTGGCGTGAAACACAAAGCCGCCGTAGCCCCGGCCGCTTTTGCGCTCGGTGCGAGCGAGGGCATATTCGTCACCGTTTTTCGGGTCCAGGAACACCGGAAAGTCAGCGCCCACAGGCTTATAACCCTTGGCGAGCATTTCTTCGGCGGTTGCGCCCACCACAACGCGGTCGATGTCGGTGACCGATATGCCCAGCAAGCGGTCACGTACCGCACCGCCGACTTTGTAGATTTTCATGAAAAAGCCTCCATTAGCCGCACAGGATACCGCCTGTGCCGGACCAATGGAGGCTTTGCCGTTTCAGAGGTGAACGACGGCCAGGTCCAGGCGGCCGTAGTCGTTGTCGTTGTGATCGGTGCGCGGTGGCACATGGTGAGTCTTCATCACTTGATCGCCCTGCAGGGTTTCCAGGTGAATGTCGAAGCCCCACAGCCGATGCAGATGCTTGAGCACTTCTTCGGTGGACTCGCCCAAGGGTTTGCGATCGTGCTGCTGGTGACGCAGCGTCAGCGAGCGGTCACCGCGCACGTCGATGCTGTAGATCTGCACGTTAGGTTCGCGATTGCCCAGGTTGTACTGCGCCGCCAGGGTTTCGCGGATGGTGCGGTAACCCGGTTCATCATGGATGGCCGGGACTACCAGGTCATCCTTGAGGTCGTCATCGAGAATGCTGAACAATTTGAGGTCACGAATCACCTTGGGTGACAGGTACTGCAGGATGAAGCTCTCATCCTTGAAGCTGCTCATGGCGAACTTGATGGTCGACAGCCAGTCGCTGCCGGCGATTTCCGGGAACCAGCGGCGGTCCTCCTCGGTGGGGTGCTCGCACATGCGGCGGATGTCGCGGTACATGGCAAAACCCAGCGCATAGGGGTTGATACCGTTGTAATACGGGCTGTCGAAGCCCGGCTGGAACACCACGCTGGTGTGCGAGGTGAGGAACTCCATCATGAAGCCGTCAGTGACCAGCCCCTCGTCGTACAGGTCGTTCATCAAGGTGTAGTGCCAGAACGTTGCCCAGCCCTCGTTCATCACCTGGGTCTGGCGCTGTGGATAAAAATACTGGGCGATCTTGCGCACGATGCGCACGATTTCTCGCTGCCACGGCTCCAGTAGCGGCGCATGTTTTTCCAGGAAATACAGGATGTTTTCCTGAGGTTCGGCGGGGAAGCGCGCATTGTCTTTGTCGCTGTTTTTACCGGCACGTTTGGGAATGGTGCGCCACAGGTCGTTGATTTGCTTCTGCAGGTGCTCCTCGCGCTCCTTCTGGCGCAGGCGTTCTTCTTCGGCGGAGATCGGATACGGGCGTTTGTAGCGATCAACGCCGTAGTTCATCAGGGCATGGCAGGAGTCGAGCAAATCCTCTACCGCATCGATGCCATGGCGTTCCTCGCACTGCATGATGTACTGCTTGGCGAACACCAGGTAATCGATGATCGAGCTGGCATCGGTCCAGGTGCGGAACAGGTAGTTGCCCTTGAAGAAGCTGTTGTGCCCGTAGCAGGCGTGAGCCACCACCAGCGCCTGCATGCAGATGGTGTTTTCCTCCATCAGGTAGGCGATGCACGGGTCGGAGTTGATGACGATCTCGTAGGCCAGCCCCATCTGGCCACGGGTGTAGGATTTCTCGGTGCTAAGGAAGTGCTTGCCGTAGGACCAATGGTGATAGCCCAAGGGCATGCCCACCGAGGCATAGGCATCCATCATCTGTTCGGCGGTGATCACTTCGATCTGGTTGGGGTAGGTGTCCAGGGCATAGCCCGCCGCGATACGGCTGATTTCCCGGTCATAGGCCTGGATCAGTTCAAAGGTCCACTCGGAGCCCGTGGATATGGGTTGGCGTTTTTGCTCTTTTTTGGCGGTCATGTCACTAACCTGCGCTGGAAGAGTTCACGGAAGACCGGGTAGATATCGCCGGCCGAGACCAGTTGCTGCTGGGCGAAAGTGTCGGCAAAGGCTTCGCCGATGCGTTCGTATTCGAACCACAGGGCCTGATGCTCACGGGGAGTGATTTCAACATAAGTGTAGTACTGCACGAACGGCATGATCTGGTTGATCAGGATGTCGCGGCAGATTGGCGAGTCGTCATTCCAGTTGTCACCGTCGGAGGCTTGGGCGGCGTAGATGTTCCACTCATTGGCTGGATAGCGCTCGGCCATGATCTCCTGCATCAGTTTCAAGGCGCTGGACACGATGGTGCCGCCGGTTTCCCGTGAGTAGAAAAACTCTTCTTCGTCCACTTCCCGCGCGCTGGTGTGATGTCGAATGAACACTACGTCGATCTTGTCGTAGTTCCGCTTGAGAAACAGGTACAGCAGGATGAAGAAACGTTTGGCGATGTCCTTGGTGGCCTGGGTCATGGAGCCGGACACGTCCATCAGGCAGAACATCACGGCCTTGGAACTGGGGTTGGGCTGCTTCACCAGCAGGTTGTATTTGAGGTCGAAGGTATCGAGAAACGGCACACGGTGAATACGCGCGCTGAGTTTCTCGATTTCCGCCTCGATTTCCTGAATATCGCCGAAGTTGTCTGGCTCTTCACGTTTAAGACGGGCCAGTTCTTCCTTGGCTTCCTTCAGTTTTGCGCGACTGCTGCCCGACAGGGCAATACGCCGGGCATGCGCCGAGCGCAGGGTGCGAATGATATTGATGCGGGACGGGTTACCTTCGTTACTGACGCCGGCGCGCACGGTCTTGAAGGTGTCGGTGCCGGTCAGGTTGCGTTTGACCAGGTTAGGCAGTTCCAGGTCTTCGAACATGAATTCGAGGAATTCTTCCTGGGTGATCTGGAACACGAACTCATCCATGCCTTCGCCGGAGTTACCGGCTTTGCCCGGCCCCTTGCCGCCGCCTCCGCCCTGGGGGCGCTGGATATGTTCGCCGGTGGTGAATTCCTTGTTGCCGGGGTGAACCACGGTCTGCTTGCCGCCACGACCGTGGTGCAGCACCGGTTCGTCGATGTCCCGTCCGGGAATGCTGATTTGTTCACCATGCTCCATGTCGGTGATGGAGCGACGGCTGACGGCCTCTTCAACGGCCTTTTTGATGTGGTCACGGTAACGCCGCAGGAAACGTTGGCGGTTTACCGTGCTTTTGTTCTTGCCATTGAGGCGTCGGTCGATCACATAGCTCATGGGGAGCCCTCCGGGCAGCTTCACGTTACAAGCTTCAAGCCGCGAGCTGGAAGCTTAGAGACAAGCGGTCAGCTGCCAGGCCAAAGGCCTGGCAGTGTGCGCCCGTCGCTGCCTTACTGCGATTTGCGAACCCGCAGGTACCACTCGGAGAGCAGTCGCACCTGTTTGTCGGTGTAGCCACGCTCGACCATTCGTGTGACGAAATCGTTGTGTTTTTGCTGATCCTCCTTGCTGGCCTTGGCATTGAAGCTGATGACCGGCAGCAGATCCTCGGTGTTGGAGAACATTTTCTTCTCGATGACCACCCGCAGCTTCTCGTAGCTGAGCCAGGTTGGGTTCTTGCCATTGTTGTTGGCGCGGGCGCGCAGCACGAAGTTGACGATTTCGTTGCGGAAATCCTTCGGATTGCTGATGCCTGCCGGTTTTTCGATCTTCTCCAGTTCTTCGTTGAGAGCCACGCGGTTGAGGATCTCGCCGGTTTCCGGGTCGCGGTATTCCTGGTCCTGGATCCAGAAGTCGGCGTACAGCACGTAGCGGTCGAAGATGTTCTGGCCATATTCGCTGTAGGACTCCAGATAGGCGGTCTGGATTTCCTTGCCGATGAACTCGATGTAGCGCGGCGCCAGGTATTCCTTGAGGAAGCGCAGGTAGCGTTCGCGGGTTTCCGCCTGGAATTGTTCCTGTTCGATCTGCTGTTCGAGAACGTAGAGCAGGTGCACCGGGTTGGCGGCGATCTCGTGAGGGTCGAAGTTGAAGACCTTGGAGAGGATCTTGAACGCAAAGCGTGTCGACAGGCCGTTCATGCCTTCGTCCACGCCTGCAGTATCGCGGTACTCCTGGATCGACTTGGCCTTGGGGTCGGTGTCCTTGAGGTTTTCGCCGTCGTACACGCGCATCTTCGAATAGATATTCGAGTTTTCCGGCTCCTTGAGGCGTGACAGTACGGTGAACTGCGCCAGCATCTTCAAGGTGTCGGGCGCGCAGTGGGCCTTGGCCAGCGAACTGTTGAACAGCAGCTTGTCGTAAATCTTGATTTCATCGCTGACCCGCAGGCAGTAAGGCACCTTGACGATATAGATACGGTCGATGAAGGCTTCGTTGTTCTTGTTGTTGCGGAAGGTGTGCCATTCCGATTCGTTGGAGTGGGCCAGCAGGATACCGTTGAACGGAATCGCGCCCAGGCCTTCGGTGCTGTTGTAGTTGCCTTCCTGGGTGGCGGTCAGCAGTGGGTGCAGCACCTTGATCGGTGCCTTGAACATCTCCACGAACTCCATCAGGCCCTGGTTGGCCCGGCACAGGGCGCCCGAGTAGCTGTAGGCGTCGGCGTCGTTCTGCGGGAATTCTTCGAGTTTACGGATATCGACTTTACCCACCAGCGCGGAAATGTCCTGGTTGTTCTCATCCCCTGGCTCGGTTTTCGCTACGCCGATCTGGTTGAGGATCGACGGGTAGAGTTTCACCACGCGGAACTGGCTGATGTCCCCGCCAAACTCGGACAGGCGCTTGGTGGCCCAAGGCGACATGATGGTGTTGAGATAGCGACGTGGGATGCCAAAGTCCTCTTCGAGGATCGCGCCATCTTCCGTGGCGTTGAACAGGCCCAAAGGCGACTCGAAGACCGGCGAACCCTTGATGGCGTAGAAGGGCACCTTCTCGATCAGTTGTTTGAGTTTTTCCGCCAGGGAAGACTTGCCGCCGCCGACGGGACCCAGCAGATAGAGGATCTGTTTCTTCTCTTCCAGGCCTTGGGCGGCATGGCGGAAGTAAGAGACGATCTGGTCGATGCATTCTTCCATGCCATGGAAGTCTTCAAAGGCCGGGTAGCGCCGGATCACCTTGTTGGAGAATATTCGCGACAGACGTGAATTGCTTGAGGTGTCTATCAATTGCGGCTCGCCAATCGCCAAGAGCAGGCGCTCGGAGGCGGATGCATAGGCACTGCGGTCCTGTTTGCACAGCTCGAGATACTCTTGCAGCGTGAGTTCTTCTTGCCGTGTGGACTCGAAGCGTTGTTGGAAGTGGCTAAAAATACTCATGACGTCGTCACCTCGCTCGATACGTGGAGCCGACGCCGGATCAATCAGTCGATGCTGGCAGACATTGGCGGACGCCAATGACTGTTTCCCCCCAGAACACCCTGAAACGCTACCGATGACCCGCACGCCGGTGTACCGGCTCTCCCCTGATTTGGATGGCCTGCGCTTAAGGATAGTTCGGAATCCGGGAGGTCAAGGTGAGATGCGCAATTAGTTTGGCTGCGCCGTTCGTCAGAAACGGCGCGAGCCCAAGCGTCACGCGGGGTAGCGGGGTGTGAAAAAAATTATTGCGAATCGCCTGAGGAAATTTCCGCAGGATAGGTCGTACGCCACAGCTCGAAGCCACCGTCCAGGCTATAGACGTCGGAGAAGCCCTGGCTGATCAGGTAGGCGGCGGCACTCTGGCTGGAATTGCCGTGGTAGCAGGCCACGATCACCGGCGCGTCGAGGTCGGCCGCACGGATGAAATCGGCGATGTTGTGGTTGTCCAGGTGCTGGGCGCCCTTGATATGACCCGCGGCGTACGCCTGGGGATCACGGATATCCACGACCACTGCGGCCAGCTCGCGCAACGCCTGGGCTTGTTCGGGGGGGATACGTTTGAATTCGCTCATGGCGGGCTCCTATGGCTTGGCGGCGGTCGGCTGTGTGACGGGCACGGGGGGTGGGCACTGGCAGCTCAGGCGCTCGCCGGTGTCGATGTTCATCAGGGTCATGGCGCCGCCCCACACGCAACCGGTGTCGAGGGCATACACGCCAGGTTCTTCGCACTTGCCTTCCAGGGCTGCCCAGTGACCGAAGACGATCTTCGTGTCGCGGGTCTTGCGCTCCTTATGGGCAAACCAGGGCTTGTACCCAGGCAGCGCGGTATCGACGCCTTCCTTGCTTTTGAGGTCCAGCTTGCCCTCGGCGGTGCAGAAGCGCATGCGCGTGAAGTAGTTGGTGATCACTCGCAGGCGGGTGACGCCGCTGAGGTCGTTGTCCCACTTCACCGGCTCGTTGCCGTACATGCCATCGAGATAGGCGGTGTAGAGGTTGTCATCGGCCAGCGCCGCTTCTACTTCGGCGGCACACTTGAGGGCTTTCTTCAGTGACCACTGCGGCGCGATGCCAGCGTGGACCAAGGCCGTGTTGCGGGCTTCGTCATAATGCATGAGCTTTTGTCGGCGGAGCCAGTCGAGCAGTTCGGCACGATCGGGCGCTTCGAGAATTTCCCGCAGGGTGTCGCTCTTTTTCAGGCGCTCGATGTTATTGCCCGCCGCCAGCAGGTGCAGGTCGTGGTTGCCCAGTACGCATACCAGTGAGTCGCGCAAACGATAGAGGTAGCGCAGGGTTTCCAGTGACTGTGGGCCACGGTTGACCAGATCACCCACCAACCACAGGCGATCATTCACCGGGTCGAAGCCCACTTGTTCAAGCAGGCACTTGAGAGGCTCCAGGCAGCCTTGCAGGTCGCCGACCGCGTAGGTCGCCATCAGTGCAGGGCTCCCGGCACCGCGAGGCGAAAGGGCGCGATGATGGCGTCGAACAATTTCCCATCGGTGGCCTTCATTTGATACGAGCCTTGCATGGTGCCGACCTTGGAGGTCATGACCGTGCCGCTGCTATAAGTGTGGCTGGCGCCGCTGTCGATCAATGGCTGTTGGCCGACAACGCCCGCGCCGCGTACTTCCTCTACCTGGCCGTCACCGTCGGTGATGACCCAGTGGCGCGACAGCAGCTTGGCCGGCACCAGCCCGTTGTTCTTCACCGTGACGGTATAGGCGAAGGCGAAACGGTTGTGTTCAGGTTGCGATTGGTCCGCGAGGAAGCGGGTGACGACGCTGACGTCGATCTGGTAGCGAGGATCGGACATGCGAGAGGCCTTACCTTAAAAGCAAAAGCGGAGGACAGCAGATACGGATCAGTCTAGGCCATGAGGCGGGCACTAGGCCAGACTCGCTGTCTGCGGGAGCGGGTAAACCGGCTCCCACAGAGGCAGGCTTCAGTCTGCGGCGAGCGGCGGTTGGATGGCAAGCTGGTCGGCCAGGCGCACGAACGCAGCCAGGTCCAGTTGCTCCGGGCGCAGGCCGCCATCGACGCCGGCGGCTTCGATCTCGGCGTTGCTCAGCAGCGCCTTGAGCGTGTTACGCAAGGTCTTGCGACGTTGGTTGAATGCTTCACGCACCACGCGCTCCAGCAACCGATGGTCCTTGGCGGGATGCGGCAGTACGGCGTGAGGCACCAGCCGTACAATGGCCGAGTCAACCTTCGGCGGCGGATTGAACGCCCCAGGGCCGACGTTGAACAAGTGCTCCACGCGGCAGTGATACTGGACCATGATCGACAGGCGACCCCAATCACCCCCACCCGGACCTGCTGCCAGACGCTCAACCACTTCCTTTTGCAGCATGAAGTGCATGTCGCGGATGATCCCCGCGTTGTTCAGCAGATGGAAAATCAGCGGTGTGGAAATGTTGTACGGCAGGTTGCCGACCACGCGTAGGCTGTTAGGCGCGGCATTGAGGCTGTTGAAGTCGAACTTGAGCGCGTCGCCCTGGTGCAGGTTGAAGTTGGACTTGCCGGCAAACTGCTGGTTGAGGATCGGGATCAGGTCTTTGTCCAGCTCAACCACGTCCAGTTGAGCGCCGCTGGCCAACAGGCCCTGGGTCAGTGCGCCCTGGCCCGGGCCGATTTCCAGCAGGCGGTCTTCGGGCTTGGCATGGATGGAGCGCAGGATGCGGTCGATTACACCCGCATCGTGCAGGAAGTTTTGCCCGAAGCGCTTGCGCGCCCGGTGTTGGTAGTGCTCAGTCATATACGGGTCTCGGCCATCTGGTAGGCGGTTTCCAGGGCCACGTGCAGGCTGCCGGTATCGATCTTGCCGCTGCCCGCCAGGTCCAGGGCAGTGCCATGGTCGACGGAGGTACGGATTATCGGCAGGCCCAATGTCACGTTGACTGCGGCGCCGAAGCCTTTGTATTTCAGCACGGGCAGCCCCTGGTCATGGTACATCGCCAGCACTGCATCGCAGTGCTCCAGATATTTGGGGGTAAACAGAGTGTCCGCAGGCAGTGGACCACGCAGATCCATGCCTTCTTGGCGCAGGCGCTCTAATGTCGGTTCAATGATGTCGATTTCTTCATGGCCCAAGTGGCCGCCTTCACCGGCGTGGGGGTTGAGCCCGCAGACCAGGATGCGCGGTTGGGCGATGCCGAATTTCTGTTGCAGGTCGGCGTGCAGGATGCGTGTGACACGCTCCACCCGTTCGGCGGTGATGGCGTCTGCAATCTCACGCAGCGGCAGATGCGTCGTCACCAAGGCAACGCGTAGGCCGCGAGTCGCCAGCATCATCACAACTTGAGCGGTATGGGTCAGTTCGGCGAGGAATTCGGTATGGCCGGAGAAGGCGATGCCGGACTCGTTGATCACACCCTTGTGTACAGGGGCGGTGATCATGCCGGCGAAGTCACCGTTCATGCAGCCTTGCCCGGCGCGGGTCAGTGTTTCCAGTACAAAGGCCGCGTTGGCCTTGTTCAGTTGCCCGGCAACCACCTTGGCCGGCAACGGGGTATCCCATACATACAGGCTGTCTTTGGGGGCCGGCACATCAGGCCAGTTGCCCGGCGCCACGTCCAGCAGGTTGACGGCCACACCCAACTGCGCAGCCCGCTCAAGGAGCAGGTCGCGGTTGGTAATGGCAATCAGGGGGTGTGGCTGGGGCTGCGAGGCGAGCAGCAGGCAGAGGTCTGGACCAATGCCGGCCGGCTCGCCGGGTGTGACTGCAAAACGTTGGGGTTTCACTGGCTTGCCTGGTTGGTGCCTGTTTGATCGGCGCCTGGCAGCTTGTTCTCAACGTAGGCTTCGTCACGGATCTGGCGCAACCAGGTTTGCAGCTCTTCGTCGTATTTGCGGTTACGCAGCACGGTCAGGGCTTGTTGCTCGCGAGCCTGGGTGGTGTTGTCGGTGGCGCGACGGCCCAGGACTTCCAGTACATGCCAGCCATATTGGGTCTTGAACGGCTTGGACAGCACGCCTTGCGGGGTCTTGGCCATCACGTCCTGGAACTCCGGCACCAGGGCTTTCGGGTCGATCCAGTTCAGGTCGCCGCCGTTGAGCGCCGAACCCGGGTCTTCCGAGAAGCTCTTGGCCAGGGTGGCGAAGTCTTCACCGCCTTCGATGCGGTCATAGATCTTCTGCGCCAGCTCCTTGGTTTGTGCCTCGGTGCGGATTTCACTTGGCTTGACCAGGATGTGACGAACATGGACTTCGTCTTTCAGCGAGGTCTCGCCGCCACGCTTGCCCAACAGCTTGAGGATGATGAAGCCGCCTGGCGTACGGGCAGGCTGGGTGATATCACCCACTTGCATTGCGCTGAGTTCGCGGTCGAACGGCGGCGGCAACTGAGCGGCTTTACGCCAGCCCATGTCACCACCGTCCAGGGCGTTATCGCTGCCGGATACGGCGATGGCGGTCTGGGAAAAGTCAGCGCCAGCCTTCAGGCGGTCGTAAACGGCCTGGGTTTTTGCCGCGGCGGCATTGAGTTGCTCAGCGTTGGCGCTGTCCGGCGTCGGGATCAGGATATTGGCCAGGTGCAGTTCCTCGGAGAGCTGCATCTTGCCCAGGTCCGAAGCCAGGAAGTTCTTCACTTCCTGTTCGGAAACCTGGACCCGCTCCGCCACACGACGCTGACGCACACGGCTGATGATCATTTCACGCTTGATCTGGTCACGAGCGTCCTCATAGGACAGGCCATCGTGAGCCAGGGCGGCGCGAAACTGATCGATGCTCATGTTGTTGCGCTGAGCGATGGTGCCGACGGCCTGGTTCAACTCTTCATCCGAAATACGGATGCCGGAACGTTCGCCGATCTGCAGTTGCAGGTTTTCGACGATCAGGCGCTCCAGCACCTGAGGCTCCAGAACGCTGGTCGGTGGCACACCGCCGCCACGCTTGGCGATGGTTTGCTGCACTTCCTTGACCCGTTGGTCCAGCTGGCTCTGCATGATCACGTCGTTATCGACAATGGCCGCAACTTTGTCCAGCTGTTGAACGGCCGCGTGTGCCGATACGGTACCCAGGAACAGCGCGCCCAGCACGAGCGGGCGCAGACAATCAGAAAGCTTGATCTTCACGTTCACGATAACCTTGAATGCCTTTGTCGAGGAAGCTCTCTACCTTGGAGCCGGTCAGGCCGCCGAGTCCTTTAAGGACGATCTGGAAGAAGAGCCCGTGGTCACCCTTTTCGTTAAGGGGGGCGATCTGGGTATATTCGTCGTTGGAAACCCAGTAACGATTGATAACGCGCAGTTTCCAGCAGCAGTTGTCGTACTCGAAACCACCGAAGGCTTCCAAGGTACGGTTGCGGGCGTAGTCATACTGCCAGCGGGTGATCAGGTTCCACTGCGGAACGATCGGCCACATCATCGAGAAGTCGTGTTGCTGGATTTTGTAGTAATCCTTCACGAAATTCGGGTCGCCTGGCTGCCCGTAGTCACCACCGAACTGCCATTTGCCGGTCAGCTGGTTGTACACCACCTGGTCGTTGCGATAGCGATAACCCAGGTTGACGACCTTGTTCGGGTTGTCTTCCGGCTGGTAGTGGAACATGGCGCTGCCGGAGCGAGGGCTGTGGCTGTCAGGGTCCCAGTTGTAGTCGGCAGTCGCACGCCAATCGCGATTGAAGCGGAACTCATAGTCCAGAGCGATAGGCGATACGTTCGACTGTGCGTCGGCACGGTCGGCAGCCAAGACGCCGGGCAGTTGGACTTCACGGTCCTTGAAATACAACGCCTGGCCCACGGACACACGTTGACGTTCGAAGCCGTTTTCTTCGATCCAGCGGCTGGTCACACCCAGGGAGAGCTTGTTCTCATCGCCGACCCGATCATTGCCGCTGAAGCGGTTGTCGCGGAACAGCGAGGCATAGCTGAACGAGTATTCGCTGGTATCGAATACTGGGATATCGCTCTGGTCCTTGTTGGGAACATAAAGGTAGTACGCACGCGGTTCCAGGGTCTGGCGATAATCTTTGCCGAACCAATTGGTATTGCGATCGAAGTACAGGCCACTGTCGATACTTGCGACCGGAATTGCACGGTCCTGGGAGCTCTTGTATTCGCCACCGGCATATTGGGTGCCAGTAGCCGCTGCGGCAGCTTGCGCAGCGATGATCTGGTTTTTACCCGTGCCATCCAGATCAAGATCGTACTTGGTATAAACGTACTTGAGCTTCGGCGTAATGAAACCGTAGGTCCAGTTCATTGGGTACTCTACGGCTGGCGCAACGTTCAGGCGTGTGCCGTTAGCACGGGTCAGGCCTGTAACATAAGTATCCAGTCGCGGTGATACGACGCCGTTTTCATCGGTGAACGTGCCATTTTCAAGGCTCCGCTCAAACCGGGCAGCTTCCGTCTCATAGGTGAAATTCAATCCGCCCGGATGATACGGCAACATACCGTTGAAGGTGATTTGCGGTAGTCGATCATACGGCGTGATCTGGGAAATCGTCGCCAATTGGTAGGCTTGAACGTTCAGGCGGGCCTGGTACGAGTCGCCCCGGTACGTCAGGGAGCCTTGCTGGTTAAGGAAGTCACGGTTCTGAACCCCTTCTTCATAGGTCTTGAGATCCTGGAAGTAGTAAGGGTCGCTGATCTTCGTGTAGTCGACCTGGGACGTCAGGCGTGAATCCAACCCACCTTTATGCTGCCAATTGAGCATATAGCGAGTTTTTTCGTAGTCGGTCTGATTTTTCCGCTCGTCGCTGTCATCGTTCAGGTACGCGCCGCCGAACTGACCTTCACTGGACTTGGTGAGGTAGCGGAATTCGCCTTCCATCAACAGGCCGCGCTTGGTCATGTATTGCGGGTACAACGTGGCGTCGTAGTTCGGTGCCAGGTTGAAGTAGTACGGCGTAACCAGGGTAAAGCCAGTCTCGCCACCCGTGCTGAAGCTCGGCGGCAGGAAGCCGGATTGACGACGGTTGTCGATCGGGAAATAAATGTAAGGGGTGTAGAGGATCGGGATGTTCTTGATCCGCAACGTCGCGTTGGTTGCCGTACCGAAACCGGTGGCAGGGTTCAACGTGATGTTGTTGCCCTTGAGCTGCCAGGCGTTGCTGTCTGGCTCGCAGGTGGTGTACGTACCGTCCTTGAGACGGATGATCGCGTTTTCGGCACGCTTGGCGTACAGGGCGTTACCGCGGATGCGCGACTTGTGCATCACGTATTCGGCGTTGTCGATCTGCGCCGCACCGGTATCGAGCTGTACTTGGGCATGGTCACCCACGATCAGGGCGCCGTTGTCGCGCAGGCGAACGTTGCCGTTCAGCTCGCCACGGTTCTCCGCCTGATACAGGCTGGCTTCCTGGGCTTCCATCTGCATGCTGCCCTGGCGCATGACGACGTCACCGGCCAAGGTCGCGATCTGTTGTTCCTGCTCGTAACGAGAAGCCTTGGCGCCAATGAACGTCGGCGCGTCGCTCTTGGCCGTCTTGTCGTTCATGCCAGGACGCATCGGCTCGATGTACGCACCACCGCAATAAGGGCCGGTTTCGGCCAGCTGGGCTGCGGTCAGCTTCTCGCGAGGCACCCAGTCCAGGTGGCTGTAGTCGGCGCTGCGCGAACGCAGGCCACGGCCCTTGGCTTCGGTGACCAGCATGGTCTTGGGTTCGGCGTCGGCGCTGCTGCCGGTTTCGCCTTGTGGCGTACCGTTTGCCGAGCTGACGGCAGAGCCATCATGCACCGGGCGTGGCGGCAATGGGGCTGCGGCGGTTTTCGGCGCGCAATCCCAGGCACCCGAAGCAGAGACTGAGCAGTCATACTGTTCCGCGGCGACCACGAATGAGGTGGCGAAAGGTTGCATGGCCAGCAGACTGCCGGTTACCAGCAACGGAAATTTTCTACGAAACGCGGGGGATTTCAATGCCATCTTATTAGTCCGGGCTTCCTGCGTGCCATCTGCCCGCGGTTTGGGCCGCACGCCTCTCGATGGTCTGAAAAAGATGCGTGATAATAAAGCATGCCCCGCTTGACGGCTAGCGCCGTCGGAGACCCTTGTAATGCCCGAGCAAGATCTACGTTTACAACAGCTGGAAGTCTGGCTGGATGAGCAATTGCCAATCCTTTTCAACGCCCAGGGTTGGGGTGCCGTACCCCCGGCCACATTGACCGCGGCCAGTAGCGACGCGAGTTTCAGGCGTTATTTCCGCTGGGAGGGAGGGGCACATACGTTCGTGGTCATGGACGCGCCACCGCCCCAGGAAAACTGCAAACCTTTCGTCGAAATTGCGCATCTACTGGCGAAATCGGGGATAAACGTACCCAAAATTTATGCAGAAGATTTGCCACGCGGCTTCCTTTTGCTCAATGACCTGGGCAGAAAAACCTATCTGGACGTGATTGACGCCGACAACGCCGATCAATTGTTTGCCGATGCCATCGATGCGCTGCTGGCTTTTCAGCAGTTGCCGATGGATGCGCCACTGCCCAGCTATGACGTTGCCTTGCTGCGTCGCGAGCTGGAATTGTTTCCTGAGTGGTACGTTCGCCGGCACCTGGGTATCGAGTTCGATACTCGCCAGCGCGATCTCTGGCAACGCGTCAGCGAGCAACTGATCGACAGCGCCCTGGCCCAGCCGAAGGTGCTGGTACACCGCGACTACATGCCGCGCAACCTGATGATCAGCGAGCCCAACCCTGGCGTGCTGGATTTCCAGGATGCGGTCTACGGCCCGGTGACCTACGACATCACCTGTCTGTTCAAGGATGCATTCCTCAGTTGGCCCCAGGCGCGTGTGCGCGAATGGCAGCGCGGCTACTGGGAGCTTGCCGTGCAGTTGGGCATTCCCGTGCACGCCGACTTCGAGGCTTTCCTGCGTGCCAGCGACCTGATGGGCGTGCAGCGCCACCTCAAGGTCATCGGCATCTTTGCGCGCATTTGCCACCGCGACGGCAAGCCGCGCTATCTGGCGGATGTGCCGCGCTTCTTTGCTTATATAGAAGCGGTGCTTGCAGACCGGCCCGAACTGCGCGAACTGGGTGAGTTGCTTGCCAGCCTGCGCGAGCCGGTCGAGGCGAGCCTATGAAGGCGATGATCCTGGCCGCCGGCAAAGGCGAGCGCATGCGCCCGCTGACGCTGCATACGCCCAAGCCGCTGGTGCAAGCGGGCGGCAAGCGACTGATCGAGTATCACCTGGAGGCACTGGCGAAGGCCGGTTTCACCGAGATTGTGATCAACCATGCGTGGCTCGGTCAGCAGATCGAAAGTTATCTGGGTGACGGCGCGCAGTTTGGCCTGCGCATCCAGTATTCGGCCGAAGGTGAACCGCTGGAAACCGGAGGCGGGATTTTCCAGGCCTTGCCGTTGCTGGGGGATAAGCCGTTCCTGGTGGTCAATGGTGATATCTGGACCGATTACGACTTCACCCGGCTACGTCAGCCGCTTCAGGGCCTGGCTCACCTGGTGATGGTGGATAACCCGGCGCACCACCCATCGGGTGGTGATTTCTACCTGGACCAGGGTTTGCTTCATGATGCCGCGCCCGGTGCCGATAACCTGACCTTCAGTGGCATTTCGGTACTCGACCCCCAGCTGTTCGCGGGTTGCAGTGCCGGTGCCTTCAAATTGGCGCCGCTGCTGCGGGCGGCCATGAGCAAAGGTCTGGTAACGGGGGAGCACATGGCGGGACGCTGGATTGATGTGGGGACATTGGAGCGCCTGGCGCAGGTCGAAACCCTGCTGACTGCGGAGCGATAAGATGTTGTGGCCAGGGACGCTGATCGGCGCCGGGGCTGGCTTTGCCATTGCCAGCATTCCGGGGGCTTTGTTGGGGGCATTGTTGGGGCAGGCGCTGGATCGCCGCTTGCAACTGCAGAGTTGGGCGCAATTGCGCGAACGCCTGGGTGGCCGGCCGGCGCTGCGCAATGACGAATTGCTGTTTGTGCTGCTGGGCCGACTGGCCAAAAGCAATGGCCGGGTGGTGGATGGGCATATCCAGCAGGCGCGCCTGGAAATGCGTGCACTGGATATGAACGAACCCGCCCAGCGCCGCGCTATCACGGCGTTCAACCGGGGCAAGTCCGGTAGCGATCGGGTGCGTAGCTATCTGCGCGTGCTCAAGGCGCAGCCCCATGCGGCAGAGGGCGTGCTGCGCGCCTGCTGGCGCATGGCCTGGGCCGATGGCAGAGCGGATGACGCCGAGCGCGACCTGATAGACCAGTGGGGCAAGTGGCTGGGTTGGACACCGCAACAACTGCACGCACTGGCGTCCGATTACACCCCCGAGCGCAAGCCGCTGGTGAACCGAGGGGGGGCCTATCAGGAGGCGTTGCGAATCCTGGGGGTCACCGCAACTACGGAGCCGTCAGTGATCAAGCGTGCCTATCGCCGCCTGCTCAGCCGTCACCATCCGGACAAGATTGCCGGCACCGGCGCCAGCCCCGCGCAAGTGCGCGAGGCAACCGAGCGAACCCGCGAGTTGCACAACGCCTATGCGTTGATTCGCGAACGGCGCGATTTCCGGTAAGCCTCAGTCGACGGTTTGCGGGCTCAACCAGCCGCGAACCCGCCGATACAACTGCTCCTGCTCGGCCGAGCTGTTGCCGGGCAGGGTCTTGAGTGACACCTGCTTATAGCCTTCATTCTTCCCACGCTTGGCCGCCTGAAGCCGCGCCAGGGCGTTTTTACGGTCCAGGGCATTGTCCTGATAGAAGATATCCGCCGTCGGCACTTTCAAGGCCGGGGCCACTTGTTGCAGATCCGGTTGGCGGCCCACCGGGGTTTTGCCGGCCACCAGCACCAGCTTCTGAACCTGCGCCGGTTGCTTTTCGCTCAGGTAACGTGCGGCCCACCAGGCGCCAGTGCCGTGGCCCAGCAGCACCACACTGCGCGCGCTCTGTGTCTGGGCAAAGGCCACGGCTGCGTCAATCCGGTCGAAAATACGCTTGGCGTCGGTCTTGTCCTGTTCATCGGCACCCGGCACTACCGCTGGGTCTGTGCCTTCGGCTTCGGCGCTGGCGGCTTGTTCGATGGGCTTGGCGGCCGTGCTGCCGTCTTTGCTGCTGGTGTCGACGGTTGCCTTGGGCGCTTCGATCACCCGTGGCGGCAGGGTGTCCATGCTCACGTCCGGCAGCGACAGGCTGAGGCTGCCCCAGTTGGCATCCGGCAATTTGCGGCGCAACGGGCCGATTGCTTGCGGCCAGTCAGCATTTTCGCCGGCGCCGGGGACGATAATCACCACCCCCTCCGGTTCTGCACTGTTGGCGGGTTTCCATAAGGCCAGGAACGAATCGGTGCCGGCCTGCAATTGTTGCTGTTCGTGTTGTGGGATATTGCGCTCCAGCGCACTGGCCTCTTCCTGGCTGCGCTCGGGCAGCGCTTGGCGCTCCGCAGGTTTTTCGGCGGCGGGCGCGGGGGCGTCAGCGGCCTGAACAGAAAAGGCGCTGGTAAATAGCAGCGACAGGCACAATGCTGGCAGTGCCGAACGGTGGTGAAAGGGCATCGTTAATTCCCGGCCAGAAGTGATTCCAGCAGCCTAATGGGTTGGTCAGTATTTGTCAGTGATGTGAGACGTGGATCATGGGTTTTCGCTGTCTGCTGATTATCGGCGGTTTGTGCTGTGCCTTGATGGCAACGGCCGCGCCTGCGCCCGTTGCGCCGAAGGCACAGCTCAATGCGCAGCAGCGTGAGTGGCTGAGCCAGCATCCGGAGTTGCGCGTGGGGCTGGTGTTGCAGGCACCTTACGCGCAATACGATCGGCGCCTGCAACGCTTGTCCGGGGCCAATGTGGAGTTGATGCAGTGGCTGGCCAAGGCGCTGAATATCGAACTGTTGTGGCGCAATTTTCCCGATCAGGAGCAGTTGGAGGCCGCCGTGCGCGACGGCGAAGTGGATATTGCGCCCGGCCTGCAGCAAACCCCGGCGGGTTTGCGCCTGTGGTTATTCACCGACCCTTACATGCGTGTGCCTCAGCATATTGTCGGCGTCCGCGAAGGCGGCGGCGCAGTGGAGCTGGAGAAACTCGACGAACGATCGCGCATTGCCGTGCGCATGCCCAGCGCCGTGGCCGATTACCTGCGCAGCACCTATCCCAACCTCAACTTGCAAGGGGTGCCCATGGAGCGCCAGGCCCTGCAGTTGCTGGTAAGCCAACAAGCGCGGTATGCCGTGGTGGATGAGGCGCAACTGAGCCGCTTGTCCGGCGAAGCAGAATTTGCGGGGCTGGCGGTGGTCGGTGATATCGGCTTGCCACAGTTGCTGCGGGTGGGCACACGTCGCGATTGGCCGGAACTGGCAACCCTCATGCAGAGCGCCTTGCGGGCGATACCCGCGCGAGACTTGGACCAGTTGCACAATCGCTGGCTGCAACCCCAGTACCCGCGATTGTCGGAATTCCCGGGTTTCTGGAAGAACCTCAGCCTGTTGCTGGGAATCTGCTTGCTGGCCTGCCTCGCGATGGTCGCCTGGCAGCGTCGCCAGCAACGCGGCCTGGAACACGACTTGCTGGCGGCACGGGAAGAAAGCGCCGCCCGCGCTGCCGGTGCCGAAGCCTTGCGGTTGACGCAGTTTTCCATCGATCAAAGTACGGTCGGCATCCTGTGGGTCAATTGGGACAGCCATGTGCGTTACGCCAATCGTGCGGCAGAAAGCATGCTCGGCTACGCTCCGGGCGCGCTGATCGAGCGGCCGCTGGTCGAGGTCGACCCGACCTTGAACATGGATCGCTGGCTCAACCTGTGGCGACGCGCCCGCGCCAGCGAGGAGGGCGGGCAAACCTTCGCCACCGATTGCGTACGCGCCGACGGCAGTATCCTGCCCGCCGATGTGTCTTTGAGTTTCCTGCGTTTTGCTCAGGGCGAATACCTGGTGGTGTACCTCAACGATGTCACCGAACGCCGCCGTTACGTGGCCGCCTTGCTGCAAAGCGAAGCGCAGTTGCGCGAATTGTCCGCCCACCTGGAAACCGTACGCGAAGAAGAGAAAGCCCGCATCGCCCGCGAGGTACACGATGAGTTGGGCCAGATGCTCACGGTGCTCAAGCTGGAAACCTCGATGTGCGAATTGGCCTATGCGCAGCTCGACCCCGGCCTGAATGAACGGCTCAACAGCATGAAGCGCCTGATCGCCCAGCTGTTCCAACTGGTGCGCGATGTGGCCACCGCGCTGCGCCCGCCGATCCTCGACGCCGGCATCGCCTCGGCCATCGAATGGCAGGCCCGGCGCTTCGAAGCCCGCACGCAAATTCCCTGCCTGGTACAGGTTCCGGATAACCTGCCGGCCCTGAGCGACGCCAAGGCCATTGGTTTGTTCAGGGTCCTGCAGGAGGCACTGACCAATGTGATGCGCCATGCCCAGGCGCATACCGTTGAGCTGACCCTGGTGATTGAGGGGGCAGACCTGCGGTTGACCATCAGCGATGATGGCGTCGGTTTCGTCGAAACCCCCGGCCGCCCTGTTTCTTTCGGCGTGGTCGGTATGCGCGAGCGAGTGCTGATGATGGGCGGGCAACTGAGCCTGCAGAGCGAAGTGGGGGAAGGCACCACCCTGAGCGTCACGGTGCCGTTGGATGCCTGACAACAAGAGGAAAAACCTGTGATTCGCGTATTGGTAGCCGAAGACCACACCATCGTCCGAGAGGGCATCAAGCAATTGATCGGCCTGGCCAAAGACCTGCAGGTGGTCGGTGAAGCCAGTAATGGCGAGCAGTTGCTGGAAACCTTGCGCCATGTGGCGTGCGAGGTGGTGCTGCTGGATATCTCGATGCCGGGCGTGAACGGCCTGGAGGCCATTGCGCGCATCCGGGCGTTGGGCAATCCGCCGGCGATTCTGGTGTTGTCGATGCATGATGAAGCGCAAATGGCCGCCCGCGCCCTCAAGGTCGGCGCGGCGGGTTATGCCACCAAGGACAGCGACCCGGCGCTGTTGCTGACCGCTATTCGCAAGGTCGCAGCCGGTGGGCGATACATCGATCCCGACCTGGCCGACCGTATGGTCTTCGAAGTCGGCCTGACCGATACGCGGCCGCTGCATTCGTTGCTGTCGGAGCGCGAGTTCTCGGTGTTCGAACGCCTGGCCCAGGGGGCCAACGTCAATGATATTGCCCAGCAACTGGCGCTGAGCAGCAAGACCATCAGCACGCATAAGGCGCGGTTGATGCAAAAGCTCAATATCACTTCGCTGGCGGAACTGGTGAAGTACGCCATGGAGCACAGGCTGCTCTGACGACATGCCCATTAGCGACACCCTGTAAAACATCACCGAGCCCATTCTTGCCGCTTGCAGCTCACCCCTTGTAGTTGCACCGTCCTGTGCCCGCCATCGCTGTAGGGCGATCCCTACCCCCAACCTTCCAACCGGCTTATGCAATTCTCTCCCAGCCCCCGATTTCCGGGGGCTTGCGGCTGGACTACGCTTGTTCCATTGCGGTCCAAAACACAAAGGTGCGGGTATGAGCGAGGCGGATACAAATGATGTGCTGGTCAGCTTTCGTGGCGTGCAGAAGAGCTACGACGGCGAGAACCTGATCGTCAAAGACCTCAACCTGGAGATTCGCAAGGGCGAGTTCCTCACACTGCTTGGGCCGTCGGGTTCCGGCAAGACGACCAGCCTGATGATGCTCGCCGGCTTCGAGACACCGACCGCCGGTGAAATCCTCCTGGCCGGGCGTTCCATCAATAACGTGCCGCCGCACAAGCGCGATATCGGCATGGTGTTCCAGAACTACGCGCTGTTCCCGCACATGACGGTTGCCGAGAACCTGGCGTTCCCACTCTCGGTGCGCTCGTTAAGCAAGACCGACATCAGTGAGCGGGTCAAACGCGTGCTGAGCATGGTCCAGCTCGACGCCTTCGCCCAACGCTACCCGGCGCAACTTTCCGGTGGTCAGCAACAGCGCGTGGCCCTGGCCCGTGCGCTGGTGTTCGAACCGCAACTGGTGTTGATGGACGAACCCCTCGGTGCTCTCGACAAGCAACTGCGTGAACACATGCAGATGGAAATCAAGCACCTGCATCAGCGTCTCGGCGTGACCGTGGTGTACGTGACCCACGATCAGGGCGAGGCCTTGACCATGTCCGACCGCGTAGCGGTGTTTCATCAGGGCGAGATCCAGCAGATTGCTGCGCCGCGGACCTTGTATGAAGAACCGAAAAATACCTTCGTCGCCAACTTCATCGGCGAGAACAACCGTCTCAACGGCCGCTTGCACAGCCACACCGGCGAGCGCTGCGTCGTGGAGCTGGCGCGCGGCGAGAAGGTCGAGGCGCTGGCGGTGAACGTGGGTCAGGTCGGCGGGCCGGTCACGCTGTCGGTGCGTCCGGAGCGGGTCAGCCTCAATGGTTCCAGCGAAAGCTGCATCAATCGTTTTTCGGGGCGGGTGGCGGAATTCATCTACCTGGGCGACCACGTGCGCGTGCGTCTGGAAGTTTGCGGCAAGACCGATTTTTTTGTGAAACAACCGATCGCCGAGCTGGACCCGGCCCTGGCGGTCGGCGACGTGGTACCGATTGGCTGGCAAGTCGAGCACGTTCGCGCACTCGACCCACTTCTAGAGGCGAATTGATCGCCCCATGGCTTCACCAACCCTGCACGTGGAGAGCACAACAATGTTGAGATCCCTTAAGTATTCAGCGCTGGTTATCGGCTTGTTCGGCGCGACCCAGGCCATGGCCGGCCCGGACCTGACCGTCGTGTCCTTTGGTGGCGCGAACAAGGCCGCTCAGGTCAAGGCGTTTTACGCACCGTGGGAAAGCGCGGGCAACGGCAAGATCGTCGCCGGCGAGTACAACGGTGAAATGGCCAAGGTCAAGGCCATGGTCGATACCAAGAGTGTGTCCTGGGACCTGGTGGAAGTGGAATCGCCGGAGTTGTCCCGGGGGTGTGACGAAGATATGTTCGAACCTCTGGACCCCAAGCTGTTCGGTAATGCTGCGGACTACGTAAAAGGCGCGATCCAGCCGTGCGGCGTGGGTTTCTTCGTGTGGTCCACGGTGTTGGCCTACAACGCCGACAAATTGGCTTCCGCGCCAACCAGCTGGGCGGATTTCTGGGATACCAAGAAATTCCCCGGCAAACGCGGCCTGCGTAAAGGTGCCAAGTACACCCTGGAATTCGCCCTGATGGCCGACGGCGTAGCGCCCAAGGACGTTTACAAAGTGTTGGCCGGCAAAGATGGCCAGGACCGTGCATTCAAGAAGCTCGACGAACTCAAGCCGTCGATCCAGTGGTGGGAAGCGGGCGCCCAACCGCCACAGTACCTGGCCTCGGGTGATGTCGTGATGAGTTCGGCCTACAACGGCCGTATCGCCGCCGTGCAGAAAGAAAGCAACCTCAAGGTGGTGTGGAACGGCGGCATCTACGACTTTGACGCATGGGCCATTCCTAAAGGCCTGGCGAAAGACCGTGCCGAAGCCGCGAAGAAATTCATCGCCTTCTCGGTACAGCCGCAGCAGCAGAAGACCTACTCGGAAAACATCGCCTACGGCCCGGCCAACACCCAAGCGGTCCCGTTGCTGGCCAAGGACATCCTCAAGGATATGCCGACCACCCCGGAAAACATCGCCAACCAGGTGCAGATCGATGTGAGCTTCTGGGCGGATAACGGCGAGCAGTTGGAGCAGCGCTTCAATTCCTGGGCTGCCAAATAACACCGCTTACCCAGTGGGAGAGGCGTTGCTCTCTCCCACCAGGGTTCTGCATTTCCTTTCAAGATCCGGAGTCAGCCATGGCTATCGCCATTCCCAGCCCCACCCTCAAGCAGCGCCTGGCGCGTGCCGAACGGCTCAACCGCTGGAAGGCCCAGGCATTGATTGCACCGCTGGTGCTGTTTTTGCTGCTGGTGTTCCTGGTGCCAATCATTGCGCTGCTCTACAAAAGCGTCGGCAACGAGGAAGTGGTGGGCGGTTTGCCGCGTACCGTGGTGGCGGTCAAGGCCTGGGATGGCCGTGGCCTGCCCGGCGAACCGGTGTATCAGGCGCTGAGCGAAGACTTGGGCGAAGCGCGCAAAAACCAGACGCTGGGCGACTTGTCCAAGCGCTTGAACATGGAGTTGGCCGGCTATCGCAGCCTGCTGACCAAAACCGCGCGGGCGCTGCCCTTTACCGAGGCGCCCGGCTCTTATAAAGAAGCGTTGGAAAGCCTCGATGAACGTTGGGGCGACCCGGCGTACTGGCAGGCGATCCGGCGCAATACCAGCAGCCTCACACCGTTCTACCTGCTGGCGGCTGTCGACCACCGTATCAATGACCTGGGCGAACTGGCCCCGGCTACGCCGGACCAGGCCATTTACCTGGACATTTTCGCGCGTACCTTCTGGATGGGCCTGGTGATTACCTTCATCTGCCTGCTGCTGGCGTATCCCTTGGCGTACCTGCTGGCCAACCTGCCGGCGCGCAAAAGCAACCTGCTGATGATTCTGGTGCTGCTGCCGTTCTGGACCTCTATCCTGGTGCGGGTCGCCGCGTGGATCGTGCTGCTGCAATCCGGTGGCCTGATCAACAGCGCCTTGATGGGCATGGGCTTGATCGACAAACCCCTGGAGCTGGTGTTCAACCGCACCGGGGTCTACATCTCCATGGTGCACATCCTGTTGCCGTTCATGATTCTGCCGATCTACAGCGTGATGAAAGGCATCTCACCCACCTATATGCGTGCAGCGATTTCCCTGGGCTGCCACCCGTTCGCCAGCTTCTGGCGCGTGTATTTCCCGCAGACCTACGCCGGCGTCGGCGCCGGCTGCCTGTTGGTGTTCATCCTGGCGATTGGTTACTACATCACCCCGGCGCTGCTCGGCAGCCCGAACGACCAGATGGTCAGCTACTTCGTGGCGTTCTACACCAACACCAGCATCAACTGGGGCATGGCCACGGCGCTGGGCGGCTTGCTGCTGCTGGCGACGGTGTTGCTGTACCTGATCTACAACCGGCTGGTAGGCGCCAGCCGCCTGCGCCTGAGCTGAGGAGACCTTGCGATGCTGAGCCCTTATATGTCGCCCGTCGAACGCCTGTGGTTCTACAGCCTGCGGATCCTGTGCGGCTTGATCCTGTTGTTCCTGATATTGCCTGTGCTGGTGATCATCCCGCTGTCGTTCAACAGCGGCAGTTTCCTGGTGTACCCGCTGCAAGGTTTTTCGCTGCATTGGTACCAGGATTTCTTCGCCTCGGCCGAATGGATGCGTGCGTTGAAGAACAGCATTATCGTCGCGCCGGCCGCCACGGTGCTGGCCATGGTGTTCGGCACATTGGCCGCGATAGGCCTCACGCGCGGCAATTTCCCCGGCAAGGCGCTGGTGATGGCCCTGGTGATTTCGCCGATGGTGGTGCCGGTGGTGATTATCGGCGTGGCGAGTTACCTGTTTTTTGCGCCACTGGGCCTGGGCAACAGCTTCTTCTCGCTGATCGTTGTGCATGCGGTGCTGGGTGTGCCGTTTGTGATCATTACCGTGTCGGCGACCTTGCAGGGTTTCAACCATAACCTGGTGCGGGCGGCGGCGAGCCTGGGCGCTTCGCCATTGATCGCGTTTCGCCGGGTGACCTTGCCGTTGATCGCGCCGGGGGTGATTTCCGGGGCGCTGTTTGCCTTTGCCACCTCGTTCGATGAAGTGGTGGTGACGCTGTTCCTCGCCGGCCCCGAGCAAGCGACCCTGCCGCGCCAGATGTTCAGCGGCATCCGCGAGAACCTCAGCCCGACCATTGCCGCTGCCGCCACCTTGCTGATTGCCTTCTCGGTGCTGCTGTTGCTCACCCTGGAATGGTTGCGCGGGCGTAGCGAGAAGCTGCGCACTGCGCAGGTATGATGACCATTCAGCTGCTGAATGGCTGACAACCCCGTATAGAGAGCTACTCTTGTGCCAGCCCATCCTTCAATAAGAGGCCGCGCACATGAGTACTTCCTCATTCAAGATCGCCCACAAGTTGCTCACCGGCGCAGGTGCCATCGAGCAACTGGCCGCCGAACTCACACGCCTCGATGTGGATAACCCGCTGATCGTCACCGATGCGGCGTTGGTCAAGTCCGGCACCGTGGCGCTGGCGCTCGAGCATTTGGGCGAGCGCGACTATGAAATCTTCGACCGAGTGCAGCCCGACCCGGAAATTGCCATCGTCGAAGACTGCATGCAGGCCTACCGCGACGGCGGGCATGATGGCTTGATTGGTGTCGGCGGGGGCAGTTCCATCGATATCGCGAAATGCGTCGGCGCGTATGCCGGCTACCACGGTGCGCTGGCCGATCTGTTCGGCATCGACCAGGTGCCACGCAAGGGGCCGCCGTTGATCGCGATACCGACCACGGCCGGTACCGGCTCGGAGGTGACCAATGTGGCGATCCTTTCCGACAAGGTCGCGCAATTGAAAAAAGGCATCGTCAGCGATTACTTGCTGCCGGATGTTGCACTGATGAGCCCGCAAATGACCCTCACGTGCCCGCGCAGCGTGACAGCCGCCAGCGGTGTGGATGCGTTGGTGCATGCCATTGAAGCCTACCTGTCGCTGAATGCGTCGCCGATTACCGATGCCCTGGCGATAGGCGCGGTCAAGTTGATAGCCAACGCATTGCCCAAGGCGTACGCCAACCCGGGGCATCTGCAGGCCCGTGACGACATGGCCACCGCCAGCCTGATGGCGGGCATGGCGTTCGGTAACGCCGGGGTGGGCGCCGTGCATGCGTTGGCGTATCCGCTGGGCGGTCGTTTTCATATCGGGCATGGCGTGAGCAACTCTCTGTTGCTGCCCTATGTGATGCAGTGGAACAAGCTGGCGTGTGTCGAACGCATGCGCGACATCGCCGAGGCCATGGGCGTGAATGTCACCGGCTTGAGTCTGGTTGACGCGGCCGATCAGGCCGTCGCGGCGATGACGCGGCTGTGCGCGGCCGTGGAAATCCCCACGGGCCTGCGCAGCTTCGGGATTCCCGAAGACGCAATTCCGGCCATGGCTGCCGAAGCTGCAGGCATTGAACGCCTGATGCGCAATAACCCGCGCCAGCTCAGCACAGCGGATATCGAGAAAATCTACCGCGCAGCGTACTAGCCATTGAGCCAGGTCACGGTGCGCGCGGCAAAGCATGAGGTATACAATGCGCGCCATCGTGATTTAGCTCAAAAAGGTGCGTCATGCAGCCCTTCGTCATTGCTCCATCGATTCTCTCCGCCGACTTTGCCCGCCTGGGTGAGGAAGTGGACAAGGTATTGGCCGCCGGTGCGGACTTCGTGCACTTCGATGTCATGGATAACCACTACGTACCCAATCTGACTATCGGGCCGATGGTCTGCGCGGCGTTGCGCAAGTACGGCATCACCGCGCCGATCGATGCGCACCTGATGGTCAGCCCGGTGGATCGCATCATCGGCGACTTCGTCGAGGCTGGCGCGACCTACATTACCTTCCATCCGGAAGCCTCGCTGCACGTCGACCGTACCCTGCAACTGATCCGCGAAGGCGGCTGCAAGGCCGGCCTGGTGTTCAACCCGGCCACCCCGCTGAGCGTGCTTGAGTATGTGATGGACAAGGTCGACATGATCTTGCTGATGAGCGTCAACCCAGGCTTTGGCGGGCAGAAGTTCATCCCCGGCACGCTGAACAAGCTGCGCGAAGCCCGTGCGCTGATCGATGCGTCCGGCCGTGATATCCGCCTGGAAATCGACGGCGGGGTCAACGTCAACAATATCCGCGAAATCGCTGCTGCAGGTGCCGATACCTTTGTGGCCGGCTCGGCGATCTTCAACGCTCCGGACTACCAGGAAGTCATCGACAAGATGCGTGCCGAACTGGCGCTGGCGCGTCCATGAGCGGCTTTGAGCGGCTGTTCCCCGGCAAACTGCCACGGCTGGTGATGTTCGATCTGGACGGTACCTTGATCGACTCGGTGCCTGACCTGGCGGCGGCGGTGGACGAGATGCTGCTCAAGCTGGGGCGCAAGCCGGCGGGCATTGATTCGGTGCGCGAATGGGTGGGTAACGGCGCACAGATGCTGGTGCGCCGGGCCCTGGCCAATCATCTCGACGCCGACGGTGTGGACGATGTCGAGGCCGAACACGCCTTGGAGCTGTTTAACGCCGCCTATGAGAGCAGCCACGAACTGACCGTGGTTTACCCAGGCGTGCGCGACACCCTCAAGTGGCTGAGCAAGCAGGGTGTGGAAATGGCGCTGATCACCAACAAGCCGGAGCGTTTCGTCGCGCCGCTGCTGGACGAGATGAAGATCGGCCGCTATTTCCGCTGGATCATCGGTGGCGATACCCTGCCGCAGAAGAAACCTGACCCGGCGGCGCTGTTCTTCGTGATGAAAATGGCCAACATCCCCGCGTCCCAGTCGTTGTTCGTCGGCGATTCGCGCAGTGATGTGCTGGCGGCGAAAGCGGCGGGGGTGCAGTGCGTGGCCCTGAGCTACGGCTACAACCATGGCCGGCCGATTGCCGAAGAGTCGCCGGCGCTGGTGATTGATGACCTGCGCCAGTTAATCCCCGGTTGCTTGGGAGCGGGCGCTGAGATAACGTTGCCCGACGTTGATTCAAACCCTTCTGGAAATCCCATCGTGGTGGTCACTCGCAAACTCTGGATGAAAGTCATCAAGGCCCTGGCCCGCTGGCGTTGGCGCGCCTGACTGATCCTGGCCGCGCTGCGGCACGTTTGCCTATCTGACCGTTTGACCCTCAAGCCACGAGGCACCTCATGATCCGCGAAGAATTCCTGCGTTTGGCCGCTGCCGGCTATAACCGTATTCCCATGGCCTGCGAAACCCTGGCCGACTTCGATACGCCGCTGTCGATCTACTTGAAACTGGCCGACCAGCCCAATTCCTATTTGCTGGAATCGGTACAGGGCGGTGAGAAATGGGGCCGTTACTCGATCATCGGCCTGCCGTGCCGTACCGTGCTGCGGGTACACGACCATCGGGTGAGTATCACGCATGATGGCGTCGAGATCGAAAGCCATGATGTGGAAGACCCGCTGGCCTTCGTCGAGACCTTCAAGGCGCGCTATAACGTACCGACCATTCCCGGCCTGCCGCGTTTCAACGGCGGCCTGGTGGGTTACTTCGGCTACGACTGCGTGCGCTACGTGGAAAAACGTCTGGGCAAATGCCCGAACCCCGACCCATTGGGCGTGCCGGACATTCTGCTGATGGTCTCCGATGCCGTGGTGGTGTTCGACAACCTCGCCGGCAAGATGCATGCGATCGTGTTGGCCGACCCGTCCCAGGCGGACGCGTTCGAACAAGGCCAGGCCAGTCTCGAAGCCCTGCTGGATAAACTGCGCCAGCCGATCACTCCGCGGCGCGGGCTGGACCTCAGCCGTCCGCCTGCCGCTGACCCGGTATTCCGCTCCAGTTTTACCCAGGATGACTACGAGCGCGCAGTCGACACCATCAAGGAATACATCCTCGCCGGTGATTGCATGCAAGTCGTGCCGTCGCAACGCATGTCCATCGACTTCAAGGCGGCGCCGATCGATCTGTACCGTGCACTGCGTTGTTTCAACCCGACGCCCTACATGTACTTCTTCAACTTTGGCGACTTCCACGTGGTGGGCAGTTCGCCGGAAGTGCTGGTGCGTGTCGAGGACAACCTGATCACCGTGCGCCCGATCGCCGGTACTCGCCCGCGTGGCGCGACCGAAGAGGCGGATCTGGCGCTGGAAGAAGACCTGCTGAGCGACGACAAGGAAATCGCCGAGCACTTGATGCTGATCGATCTGGGCCGCAACGATACCGGGCGTGTCTCGGAAATCGGCTCGGTGAAACTCACTGAGAAGATGGTGATCGAGCGCTATTCCAACGTCATGCACATCGTCTCCAACGTGACCGGCGAGCTGAAGGCCGGCTTGACCGCGATGGACGCGCTACGGGCGATTTTGCCGGCGGGCACTTTGTCGGGTGCGCCGAAGATTCGTGCGATGGAAATCATCGATGAGCTGGAGCCCGTCAAGCGCGGCGTCTACGGCGGCGCGGTGGGCTATTTCGCCTGGAACGGGAACATGGACACCGCCATCGCGATCCGCACCGCGGTGATCAAGGACGGCGAGCTGCATGTGCAGGCCGGTGGCGGCATTGTGGCGGACTCGGTGCCGGCCCTTGAATGGGAAGAAACCCTGAACAAGCGCCGCGCCATGTTCCGCGCGGTGGCGTTGGCTGAGCAAACCCCGCAGGGTTGAAGCCAGCTGTAGATCAAAGTGTGGGAGGGGGCTTGCTCCCGATTGCAGAGTGCCAGTTACCAATGAGCTGGCTGATCCACCGCAATCGGGAGCAAGCCCCCTTCCACTTTGGTTTTGCGCCATTTCAAGACTTGATCAGAAGTCCAGGCTCACACCCACACTCACCCCTTGCTGGGTCAGGTTGTCATCCTTTCTTACGTTATACGAAGCTCTCAGCGCCAGCTCTTGTGTCAGCTTGTGGCTGACTCCCAGGCTCAAACGGTCCGAGTTGCTGCGGGGCGTGTAGCCATCCAGTTTGAAGTCGATGCCCGGCACGCTGTTGAGTGAAATCTTCACCTTCTGGGTGTCGTTTTCGAACTCGTGCTCGTGGGCGACCTCGCCAAATACCTGGGTTTGCGGCGTCACGCGGTAGCTGCCCTGCAGGCCGACGCCGAGGCGCTTGGAGTCGCGTTGTTGATCGGCGAAGGTCAGTGCGGTGGAGCGGCTGTCTTTTTCCGAGTAACCCTCTACTTCGACCCGCGAGTAATCGGCGCTGACAAAGGGCGACAGGTGCCAGTCGCTGCCTGGAGCGGCAATGTCATAGCCTGCGCGGCCGCTCAAGGCCCATAGCCAGCCGTCGGTGTCACCTTTCTCCGAGCCTTCGCTGACGCCCAGGGCGAACTTGCGCTTGAGGCTGTCGAAGTCCAGTTTGCCGCCGGTCAGTGCGGCATCGGCCCACCAGTGGTTTTGCTGGTACTGCGCGAAAGCACTGCCCATGTAGCTGTTGAGTTTGTAGTCCGAATCGCGGGCGCCGGCTTCGAGAGTCTGTCGATACAACCCGGCTGCAACGCCTACACGCCAGCTCTCGTTGAGCCGGTAGCTGCCGCCGACATTCACGTTGTAGCCATTGCCGTCACCGCTGGCCGAGCTGCCTTGACGATCGAAGTCCAAGTGCTGGCCTCCCCCCGCCACAATCGCTCGCCATTGGCCCACCGCCTGCCAGTGGCCGTTGTCGGCCTGCCACTGATTGCGCAGTTCATCCTGGTGCGCACGCAGGGTGCCTTGGGCCATCTCCGGCAGCAGGCTCAATTCCCATGGGGCCGCGAGCAGCGAATAGGCGTAGTCGGCGATCAGCTGTTGCCCAGTGATGGTGGGGTGTACCGAATCGTTGTAGATCAGCTTGGTCGGATCGGGGTTGGTGCCGCCAAGCCCATAGGTCGGGTTGGCGCAGCTGGGGTCGGTGAAGCAGGTGCCCGTGAGGTTCTGTCCGGTGGCCAGGCCGAAGCGGGCAGGGTCGGCGAAGGTTTCCTTCAACAGCAACGGGATGTTCAGTGGGATGATCTGGGCGTCGATCTGCGACAGGCGCTGGACCAGCGCCTGGTTGAAAAGGTTACTCAGGGCAGTACTCGCCCCTTGTGCCGGCGTACCGTTAATCGCCGGTGTCAGCCCCAGGTCGGGCAACATCCACACCATGATGTAGCGCGCCCCCGCTTGTTGCAGAGCTTGTGCGCTGTCGGCCAGACGCCCGCCTGCGGCAACGGCTTGGCCGGGGCTGAGTACACGGCCTTGCAAAAAGTCATTGCCGCCCCCGGAGAGGAAATACAGCGCATTGGGGTCGGCTCGCCCGCCGTTGGCCGGTAGATAACCCTGGCGGCTGCGCAGTACGGTACCGCCACCGGCGTTGCCGGGTGGAATCGCCGCGTTGGAGACGGAGGTGATGGAATCCAGAATATTGTCGGTACGGTAGCCGCCGACCGCCCAGTTGTTCCCGTCAGGCAGACCTTGTGCTGCACGAACCGGTGAGGTGGAGGCATTCAGGTCGTTAGGCGCGACACCCAGCCTGGTACCCAACAAGGTCGATGAAACCAGGCCGTAGCCGCCCTGGAACGTCGGCCCGGTGCGGTTGGTAAAGCGCAAGGTGGCGCCGGCGTTGCCATCGGGGAACTGGCCGGCGTCGGCGAGGCTGTCGCCAAAAACCACCATGGTTGAGTAGGGAGAGGAGGCTGCAAACGCCTGCGCGCAGGCCAGTGACAGGAGGCAGCCGGCCAATGGAGCGAAGAAAGTCGGTCTGAACATGCAAAATTCCATTTAGTTATTTTTGTATCGCAGGTGAAACACTAGCAATGTTTTCCGGCTTTTCTTCGACGATTACGGTTTTTTCCTACAAGGAGGCGGTGGTGATGCCCCCGTATTCGTTGCTCCATATTGCACCGCTGGCGAGGCTACGTTACTGTGCCTGAACGTATGAATGAGACCCTCCCCGTGTTGATCATCAGCAAACTCTTGATGCGAGTAGTCAAGGCACACGCCCGTTGGCGTTGGCGCGCCTGACATTTTTCTCTGCCGGCCTGGCCGGACCTGTACCGATTTGCCTTCTGCACCCTCTGTTTGACGCCCTTGCCGGCTCACCCCGGCAACCGGAACGTGCGTCTGGCAGCGGGACACTCTTTTGGAAGGCGGTCATTCGAAATCAGTGAATTCAAGAGGTTTGAACCCACATGTTGCTGATGATTGATAACTACGACTCCTTTACCTACAACGTTGTGCAGTACCTGGGGGAACTCGGCGCCGAGGTCAAAGTGGTGCGCAACGATGAACTGACCGTGGCCGAAATCGCCGCCTTGAATCCGGAACGCATTGTGGTTTCGCCGGGGCCCTGCACGCCGACCGAAGCCGGCGTCTCCCTGGAAGCGATCAAGTACTTCGCCGGCAAATTGCCGATTTTGGGCGTATGCCTGGGCCATCAGTCCATCGGCCAGGCGTTTGGCGGTGACGTAGTGCGTGCGCGCCAGGTGATGCACGGCAAGACCAGCCCGGTGTTCCATAAGAACCTGGGGGTGTTCCACGGGCTTAACTTGCCGGTGACCGTGACCCGTTACCACTCGCTCGTGGTCAAGCGCGAGACGCTGCCCGAATGCCTGGAGTTGACCGCCTGGACCCAGTTGGAAGACGGCTCGGTCGACGAGATCATGGGCCTGCGCCACAAGACGCTGAATATCGAAGGGGTGCAGTTTCACCCCGAATCAATCCTGACCGAGCAGGGCTACGAGCTGTTCGCCAACTTTCTCAAGCAGAGCGGCGGCACGCGCTAAGGACTTTCCATGGATATCAAGACTGCCCTGAGCCGTATCGTCGGCCATCTGGACCTGAGCACCGCTGAAATGAGCGATGTGATGCGCGAAATCATGACCGGTCAATGCACCGATGCGCAGATTGGCGCTTTCATGATGGCGATGCGCATGAAGAGCGAGAGCATCGACGAAATCGTGGGCGCCGTGTCGGTCATGCGTGAGCTGGCGGACAAGGTCGAACTCAATACCCTCGACGGTGTGGTCGACGTGGTAGGCACCGGCGGTGACGGCGCCAATATCTTCAACGTGTCGACGGCTTCATCCTTTGTCGTCGCCGCCGCCGGCTGCACCGTGGCCAAGCACGGCAACCGTGCGGTTTCCGGCAAGAGCGGCAGTGCCGATTTGCTGGAAGCGGCCGGGATCTACCTGAACCTGACACCGGTGCAAGTGGCGCGCTGTATCGACAGCGTGGGCATTGGCTTCATGTTCGCCCAGTCCCATCACGGTGCGATGAAACACGCAGCCGGCCCGCGCAAGGATCTTGGCCTGCGTACCCTGTTCAACATGCTCGGCCCGCTTACGAATCCGGCCGGTGTGAAACATCAGGTGGTGGGCGTATTCAGCCAGGCGCTGTGCCGGCCGTTGGCCGAAGTGCTGCAGCGTCTGGGCAGCAAGCACGTGCTGGTGGTGCATTCCAAGGATGGACTGGATGAGTTCAGCCTGGCGGCACCGACCTTTGTCGCGGAGCTGAAGAATGACCAGGTCAGCGAATATTGGGTCGAGCCCGAAGATCTCGGCATGAAGAGCCAGAGTTTGCACGGCCTTTCGGTTGAGAGCCCGGCGGCGTCGCTGGAGCTGATTCGTGATGCCTTGGGGCGTCGCAAGACTGAAAATGGCCAAAAAGCTGCGGAAATGATTGTCCTGAATGCTGGCGCGGCACTTTACGCAGCGGACCATGCCTATAGTCTTAAAGAGGGTGTCGCTTTGGCCCACGATGCGTTGCACACCGGTCTGGCTCGCGAGAAGCTCGAAGAGCTGGGAGCATTCACCGCAGTGTTCAAGATGGAGAATGAAGGATGAGTGTCCCGACCGTGCTGGAAAAAATCCTCGCGCGCAAAGCCGAAGAAGTCGCCGAGCGCCGCGCGCGCGTGAGCCTGGCGGAGCTTGAGGCTCAGGCGAAAGTCGCCGATGCCCCGCGTGGTTTTGCCAATGCCTTGATCACCCAGGCCAAGCTCAAGCAACCGGCGGTGATTGCCGAAATCAAGAAGGCTTCTCCAAGCAAAGGCGTGATCCGCGAACATTTCGTGCCGGCGGAAATCGCCGGCAGCTATGAGAAGGGCGGGGCGACGTGCCTGTCCGTGCTGACCGATATCGACTACTTCCAGGGTTCCGACTTGTATCTGCAGCAGGCGCGCGCCGCGTGCAAGCTGCCGGTGATCCGCAAGGATTTCATGGTCGACCCTTACCAGATCGTCGAAGCCCGTGCCCTCGGCGCCGACTGTGTGCTGTTGATCGTTTCCGCCCTGGATGACGTGAAGATGGCCGAGCTGGCTGCCGTGGCCAAAAGCGTCGGGCTGGATGTGTTGGTCGAAGTGCACGATGGCGACGAGCTGGAACGCGCTCTGAAAACCCTCGACACACCGCTGGTGGGGGTCAACAACCGTAACCTGCACACCTTCGAAGTCAGCCTGGAAAACACCCTCGACCTGTTGCCGCGTATTCCACGGGACCGCCTGGTGGTTACCGAGAGCGGCATCGTCAACCGAGCTGACGTTGAACTGATGGAAATCAGCGGCGTGTATTCGTTCCTGGTCGGCGAGACATTCATGCGCGCCGAGAACCCGGGGGCGGAGCTGCAACGCCTGTTCTTCCCGGAGCGTGGCGTGACGATCAGCGGTTCGACCCTGGACTGATGATGACCCTGCCCGCAAGGATGACCGTTGAGGCAGGGCTTGCCGCCGAGCAGGCGTTGTTGGCGGCCGTGTGTGCGGGTGAGCAGGCGTTCGGGCTGTTTTTTTGGCAGCCCAGCGATCAAGCCTTGGTCATGCCGCGCCGTTTGAGCCGGCTGCCGGCTTTCGCAACCGCCAGCCAGGTTTCAGCGGATGCCGGTTGGCCGGTACTGCTGCGTGAAACCGGCGGAGAACCGGTGCCGCAGTCGAGTGCGACGGTCAATATCGCCCTGGTCTATGCACCGCCGCGCAGCGAAGGTGACCAGAATCGTATTGAAACCGGTTACTTGCGTTTGTGCCAGCCGATCTGCGATTTACTCAGCGAGTTGGGGGGCGATGCTTCTGTCGGTGAAATCGACGGCGCGTTTTGTGACGGTCGCTACAACGTCAATCTGAACGGCCGCAAAATGGTCGGCACCGCCCAGCGCTGGCGACAAAGTGCTGGCCGCCCGGTGGGGTTGGTGCATGGTGCATTGCTGCTGGATAACGACCGTGAGGAACTGATCGCGGCGGTCAATCGCTTCAATCAAGCCTGCGGTCTCGACCAGCGGGTGCGTGCCGACAGCCATATTGCCCTGCACGAAGCTTTTCCCGCGCCGGATGCGATCGCTCGGCTGGACGCGCTGTACCGTCAAATGTTGGCCAGTTTCCTGCCGGGTTAACGGGTACCGAACACCACCATTGTTTTGCCTTTGACGTGCACCAGGTTGCGCTCTTCCAGGTCCTTGAGCACGCGGCCGACCATTTCCCGTGAACACCCGACAATGCGCCCGATTTCCTGGCGTGTGACCTTGATCTGCATGCCGTCGGGGTGGGTCATCGCGTCAGGCTGTTTGCACAGCTCAAGCAGGCAGCGAGCCACGCGGCCGGTGACATCAAAGAATGCCAGGTCGCCCACTTTACGCGTGGTGTCACGCAGGCGCTGGGCGATCTGACCACTCAGCGCGTACAGAATGTCGGGGTCATGCTGGGCCAGTTCGCGGAATTTTGTATAGCTGATCTCGGCCACTTCACATTCGACCTTGGTCCGCACCCACGCGCTGCGTTTCTGCTCTTTACCCGCCTGTTCGAACAGCCCGAGTTCCCCAAAGAAATCCCCGGTATTGAGGTACGCGATGATCATTTCGCGACCGTCGTCATCCTCGATCAAGATGGTGACTGAGCCCTTCACAATGAAGAACAACGTTTCCGAGCGTTCGCCTGCGCAGATGATGTTGTGTTTGGCCGGATAGCGACGGCGCTGGCAATGCATCAACAACTTGTCGAGATTCTTGATCTTGGGTGTGGGAGTAAGAGCAACCATGGTTGTATCCCGAAAGAACTGCAGGGTGTGATTGGATTTGTTTTTATCCAGCGGTGTCGGCATTGATACACGCTGCACAAAAGATGGCAATGCGCCATTGAATTGGCGCCAGCTTACCAGACGCATTCTGATTCGATTGATGATTTTGCCTGGCAAATGCTGTCATTGATCGCTTTCATGCGGGGCGCTGCTGTTTCGAGGCCCTGTGCTAAGCTGATGACCCTTTTTTAGCAGTGGAGTCTGGATGATGAAGGCACGCATCCAATGGGCGGGCGAAGCCATGTTCCTCGGTGAGTCGGGCAGTGGCCATGTCGTGGTCATGGACGGCCCGCCGGAGGCCGGTGGCCGTAACCTGGGTGTACGCCCGATGGAAATGCTCCTGCTCGGCGTAGGCGGTTGCAGCAATTTCGACGTGGTCAGCATTCTGAAGAAATCCCGCCAGGCCGTGGAGAGCTGCGAAGCCTTCCTGGAGGCCGAGCGTGCCACTGAAGATCCCAAGGTGTTTACCAAGATCCATATGCATTTCGTGGTGAAGGGGCGAGCGCTGAAAGAGGCTCAGGTCAAACGTGCCATCGAGCTGTCGGCCGAGAAGTATTGCTCGGCGTCGATCATGCTCGGCGCGGCCGGTGTGGCGATCACCCACGACTACGAAATCATCGAGCTGGGCTGACGGGACACGCAAAAGAAAAAGGGCGCTTCTATAGCGCCCTTTTTTGTGGGTCAGGCTCTTGGTACTTATAGGCGGTAGGTGCTTTTGGTCATGACCTTGGCCAAAAGGCTCATGCCGAACCTCACCGGCGCCGGGAAGCGGAAACCGCCGGCATCCAGTGCGCTTTCTGCGTGGTGTTCTTCATCGATGCGCATTTGCTCAAGAATGGCTCGGGACTTTTCGTCCTCCGCCGGCAATTGCTCCAGGTGTTCATCCAGGTGTTTGCATACCTGATGTTCTGTCGCTGCGACAAACCCCAGGCTGACCTTGTCGCTGATCAAGCCGGCAGCGGCGCCGATGCCGAACGACAAACCGTAGAACAATGGGTTGAGCACGCTGGGGTGGCTGCCCAGTTGGCGAATGCGCTGTTCGCACCAGGCCAGGTGGTCGATTTCTTCTTCGGCCGCATGTTCCATCGCCGCGCGTACTTGCGGCAGCTTGGCGGTCAGCGCCTGGCCCTGGTACAGCGCCTGGGCACACACTTCACCGGTATGGTTGATACGCATCAGGCCGGCAACGTGGCGGGTGTCGGTCTCGCTCATCTGTGCTTCAGGTTGCACGATGGCGGGCGATGGACGGTAAGGTTGGCCGCTGAATGGCAGCAGCGTGCGCATGGCCATGTCGGCTTGCAGCAACAAACGGTCAATCGGCGAGTAGTGACGTTGGGTAGTCATGCTGACCTCCGGGAGGAATCTCGGCGGCCAGTTTACCGCAAGAGAGGACAAAGCGTTTGTGCTGAGTCAGGGGCATGGGGTCGCAGCCTTGGGCCGCGACCTGTACCGCGAGGCTGATCAGCCCGGTGGCCAGTTCATCTGGCGCTGGCCGAGTACATGCATATGGATGTGATAGACGGTCTGCCCGCCATCTTCATTGCAGTTCATCACCACGCGAAAGCCTTTTTCGCAGCCTTGCTCTACCGCCAGGCGCTGGGCAGTGAACAGGATATGGCCGGCCAGGCTCTTGTCTTCTTCCGTCAGGTCATTGAGCGTACGGATCGGCTTCTTCGGGATTACCAGGAAATGCACCGGTGCCTGAGGCGCGATATCGTGGAAGGCGAGGACCTGGTCATCCTCGTAGATGATCTTCGCGGGTATTTCTCTGTTGATGATCTTGGTGAACAGAGTATCCACAGCTGTTTCTCCATTATGAAAGTGCGAGGTGAGTGTACCCAGGCGGTCAGCGCGGGCAATAGGCCTTGTTGATCGCGCCGGCGATCTTGCGGGTCAGCCAGCGTGGGCTGAAACGCGGGCTGAAGGCCAGCCAGCGGTTGCGTCGTCCGGGAATGATGATGGCTTTGTTCTTTTCCAGTGCTCGCACGGTATAGAGCGCCACTTCCTCAGGGCTCATCAATTGTCCGCTGCGGTCGAGCTTTGCGGCGTCCATTTGCGCGGTGCCGAAGAACGCCGTGCGTGTAGGTCCGGGGCACAAGACTGAAACTTTGATGCCGCAGGTTTTCAACTCTTCGCGCAACCCTTCGGAAAAGTGCAGTACATAAGCCTTGCTGGCGTAGTAGCTGCTCATCCACGGGCCGGGCTGGAAGGCGGCGACTGAGGCGACGTTGAGAATCTGCCCGCCCCCGTGCAGGGCCATCGCGTTGCCAAGGGCATGGCACATGCGGGTCAGGGCCAGGATGTTGACTTCGATCAGGTCTTGTTCGGTCATCCAGTCCTGGGCCAGAAATGGCCCGCTGGTGCCGATGCCGGCGCAGTTCACCAGCAAGTCGATCTGACGTTCGCCTTCTTCCAGTTCCAGCAGGAACCCGGACAAACGCAGGGGCTCGCCCAGGTCACAGGCACGAAACAGCACCTCGACGCCAAAGCGTTGAGTCAATTCGATTGCAATGCTTTCCAACTGATCACGCTGACGGGCCACCAGAATCAGGCTGCGGCCGCGCCGGGCCAGGGCTTCGGCCAAAGCCAGGCCGATGCCGCTGGAGGCGCCGGTGATCAGAGCGTAACGGGTCATGCCTTTCTCCATCGCAACGCCGCCGAGCCTGTGACAGGGACATCACAGGCGGGCGGGCGTTTCTTCACTGTTCTGGAGAGTCTACAGGTTCGGCTGCTTCATCAGCACTTTGCGCGTCTTCTTCATCAACGATAACGCTTTGATCGGCAGCGTCATCGGAGGTGATCGAGCTGTTTTCGTAGCCGCTGTCCATGTTGGCTTCGAGTTGATTCAGGTAACCGTTCATACCCAGCGTAACCACGATAGCCAGCATCACTGGAATAAACGCCAGCCACAGGGTGGCCAGGACTTTTACCGCAGTGGAGTTGCGCGGTGGTGGCGCACCGTATTGGTTGGCGCCAGCGTTCCCCGGCAATACCAGCAACAAGATCGGGAAGACGCTGTTCACCAGCGGCACCAGGTTGAGGAACCATAACCAGCCGGACCAACCCAGGTCGTGCAGCCGCTGCACGGCGATTTGCACGCTGACCCAGAGCATGGCCACGAACAACGCAAAGCCCAGCAGCGAGCCCAGAATGATACCCGCGGTCGGCGAAGCGGTTGCCACGGCAAAGCCGGCAGTGGCGATGATGCCGGAGGCGACGAGCATCGCAACGGTCAACACCAGTGTCCAGGCCAGGTACCGCAGGCGGCCGATACGTCCATGGATGGTGAACACGTTGAGGGGGGCGTATTCCGGCAACTCATCGCCTACGGCTGCGCGCGGAGGGGCATAGGGCGAGGCGGCTGGTTGCGAGAAGTCGGAGGTGTGGGACGATGTTTCGTGGGTTTCTGCAAGACTGAAGGCTACCGGCTGTTCGGCTTCGATACGTGCGTCGACGCCGGCGTTTTTCAGTGCGTTGAGATAGGTTTCTGCGTCCGGGCGGGACAGGTCACGTTTCAGCGCAACGGGGCGGCCGGTGAAGAGTTTCTCGATGGCCTCGACTTCACTCTTGAACAGCTCGGCGAGGTTCAGCTTGGCAGTGGTGCTTTCGACACCCGGGAGCAATGCTCCATCAAACACTATCTTGAAACGGTTGTCGCTCATGCGGGCATCCTTGTCATTTGTAGTGGGAGGGTTGCAGGCCGGCTGCTGCCAGCCGGTCCGGCAATTGTATCAGCGTGGCCAGCGTAACTGTGTCACCTGCTCGCGGGCCTTGCGGTATTCGGCATCCAGGCGAGCAACGAGTTCGTCCACAGTGGGCAAATCATTGATTTCCCCGACACCTTGGCCGGCAGACCATACGGTTTTCCAGGCTTTGGCCTCGTCATTCAACGGCTTGAGCTTGGAGCCGAAATTGACGTCCGCCTTGCCTTGAAGGGCTGCGAGGTCGAAGCCGGCGTTTTCCAGGCTCTGGCGCATGAAACTGGCGGGTACGCCGGAGACTGCTGGAGTGTGCACGATGTCGGCGGCCCGCGATGTGAGCAGCATCTCTTTATAGGCATCCGGCGCATGACTTTCGGTGGTGCCGATAAAGCGCGTGCCGAAATACGCAAGGTCGGCTCCCAACAGCTGGGCGGCGAGGATCTCGTGCCCATGATTCAGGCAGCCGGCCAGCAGCAGCGTTTTATCGAAGAACTGGCGTATTTCAGCGATCAGCGAGAATGGGCTCCAGGTGCCTGCATGGCCTCCGGCGCCGGCCGCCACGGCGATCAGGCCGTCAACACCCGCTTCTGCGGCTTTCTCGGCATGGCGCCGCGTGGTGACGTCGTGAAACACCAGTCCGCCATAGCTGTGCACGGCGTCGACCAGTTCCTTCACCGCGCCGAGGCTGGTAATGACGATGGGGACCTTGTGTTCGATACAGATCGCCAGGTCGGCCTGCAGACGTGGGTTGCTGTTGTGCACGATCAGGTTGACGGCATATGGCGCGGGGTTGTCCAACTGTGCCAGGCCCGCTTCGATTTCCTCCAGCCAGGCCTTGAAGCCACTGCTTTCGCGCTGGTTGAGCGCCGGGAAGCTCCCGACCACCCCGTTGCGGCAACACGCCAGGACCAGTTGCGGGTTGGAAATCAGGAACATCGGCGCAGCCACTACCGGCAGGCGCAGACGTTGTTCAAGCAGAGCGGGCAGCGACATTGGAGGTACCCCGTGTGATGTGAAGTTAGAACGGTTTGACCACGACCAAAATTACGATAGCCAGCAATATCAGAACCGGCACTTCATTGAACCAGCGATAAAAGACATGGCTGCGGGTGTTTTCGCCACGGGCAAAACGCTTCACCTGTGCGCCGCACATGTGGTGGTAGCCGATCAACAGTACGACAAGCGTGAGCTTGGCGTGGATCCAGGCACCCGATTGAAAGATGCCGGGGTTAAGCGCCAGCATCCAGACACCGAATATCAATGTGGCGAGCATCGCCGGCCCCATGATGCCGCGGTAAAGCTTGCGTTCCATCACGCTGAAGCGTTCCTTGCTGACGGTGTCCTCACTTTGAGCGTGGTAGACGAAGAGGCGGGGGAGGTAGAACAGCCCGGCAAACCAGCAGACGATGCTGACGATATGAAAGGCTTTGACCCATAGATAAAGCATTTTTAATTATTCCCAGGTTCACGGTAGCCAAGATAGTAGTGGCTGACGCGCCCGTACGTCACGTTGGCGGTTGTCGCAGGACGATACGGCCCCTATTATCGACGCCTTTCCAGTGGGTTCGTTGAGGGCAGGTTTATGGTCAAGGTCGGTATCGTCGGCGGCACGGGTTACACCGGTGTCGAATTGCTGCGTCTGTTGGCCCAGCATCCGCAGGCAGAGGTGGTCGTCATCACTTCCCGATCAGAGGCCGGGCTGGCCGTGGCCGATATGTACCCGAACCTGCGAGGCCACTATGACGGCCTGGCATTCAGTGTTCCGGATATCAAGACCCTGGGCGCCTGTGATGTGGTGTTTTTCGCCACGCCCCACGGTGTGGCCCATGCGTTGGCTGGGGAACTGCTGGCGGCCGGTACCAAGGTGATCGACCTGTCCGCAGACTTCCGCCTGCAGGATGCCGATGAGTGGGCCAAGTGGTACGGCCAGCCGCACGGTGCACCGCAATTGCTGGAGGAGGCGGTGTATGGCCTGCCGGAAGTCAATCGCGAGCAGATCAAACAAGCGCGCCTGATTGCCGTGCCGGGCTGCTATCCGACTGCGACCCAGCTGGGTTTCCTGCCATTGCTGGAGGCCGGGCTGGCAGATGCTTCGCGTTTGATCGCGGACTGCAAGTCGGGCGTGAGTGGCGCCGGTCGTGGCGCGGCAGTAGGTTCGCTGTACTCCGAGACTTCGGAAAGCATGAAAGCCTACGCAGTCAAAGGGCATCGCCACCTGCCGGAAATCCGCCAAGGGCTGCGCCGTGCTGCCGGTAAGGATGTGGGCCTGACTTTTGTGCCACATCTGACGCCAATGATCCGTGGTATTCACTCCACGCTCTACGCCACCGTGGTCGATCGCTCGGTTGATCTGCAGGCGCTGTTTGAAAAGCGTTACGCCAACGAGCCGTTCGTCGACGTGATGCCCGCCGGCAGCCACCCGGAAACCCGCAGCGTGCGTGGTGCCAATGTATGCCGTATTGCCGTGCACCGTCCGCAGGATGGCGACTTGGTGGTGGTGCTGTCGGTGATCGACAACTTGGTCAAGGGCGCGTCGGGCCAGGCGGTGCAGAACATGAATATCCTGTTTGGCCTGGATGAAAAGCTGGGCTTGTCTCACGCAGGCATGCTGCCTTAAGACGGCTTTGTCGCTGTGCAAAAGGCCCGTTGATCGGGCCTTTTGCGTTTTTAATGGCGCTTGAGCAGATTGATATACCGTAACAATAGTTGACCGCTTTTCTAGGAGAAGCGGATAATGCCGTCCATTACGCATAGGGCGGCGCTACGCCGGGAGATTATCAGCATGAGCGTTGAATCCTTCACCCCCACGGCTTTGCAATTCACCCACGGTGCTGCGCACAAGGTGAAGAGCCTGGTCGATGAAGAGGGTAATGATCGCTTGAAGCTGCGCGTATTCGTTACGGGCGGCGGTTGTTCAGGGTTTCAGTACGGTTTTACCTTCGATGAAGATGTGGCCGACGACGATACGATCGTCGAGCGCGAGGGCGTCAGCCTGGTCGTTGACCCGATGAGCTTCCAATACCTGGCAGGTGCCGAGGTGGATTATCAGGAAGGTCTGGAAGGTTCGCGTTTTGTGATCAAGAACCCCAATGCCACGACTACCTGTGGTTGCGGGTCTTCGTTCTCGATCTGATTGATAGCGCATAAAAAACGCCGCTTGGCCTTGATTGGCCAAGCGGCGTTTTGCTGTCTGCGATTCTCAGTGTCGTCAGGCGGGGTAGATCGCGCCCAGGACCCGAAGCCCGCGTGCACCGGTGACACTCGGGCGGTTGGCGGCGATGCCTTCGAGGCAGCAATGGGCCAGCCAAGCGAAGGCCATGGCCTCAACCCAGTCGGGGCTTACACCGTAAGAAGCGGTGCTATCGACCTGGGTGTTGGGCAGCAGTGCGGCCAATCGCTTCATCAGCGTAGCGTTATGGGCGCCGCCGCCGCAGATCAGCAGGGTCTGCGTTCCGGATTGTGCCGCTTGTAGAGATTCGACGACGGTCAGGGCGGTCAGCTCAAGCAGGGTGGCTTGCACATCCTGAGGCTGGAACGCAGGCAATTGACCGAGATGCTGTTGCAGCCATTTCAGGTTGAACACTTCGCGTCCGGTACTTTTCGGGCCTTTGGTCTGGAAGAAGGGGTCGCTGAGCAGCGCGTTGAGTAACTGCGGCTGGACCTTGCCACTGGCCGCCCATTGGCCGTCTCGGTCAAAGTGGTCGCCGCGTTGGTGATGAATCCAGGCGTCCAGCAATACGTTGCCCGGGCCGCAGTCGAAGCCCGCTACGGGCTTGCCGGTTTCAATCAGGCTGAGATTGCTGAACCCGCCGACATTCAATACGGCGCGCTGACCGGTCTGCTCGCCGAACAACGCTTCATGAAAGGCGGGTACCAAGGGGGCGCCCTGGCCGCCGGCCGCTACATCACGGCTGCGAAAGTCGCTGACCACGGTGATACCGGTCAGCTCGGTGAGCAGGGCGGGGTTGCCGATCTGAACGGTGAAGCCCCGTGCAGGTTCATGGCGGATGGTCTGGCCATGGCTGCCAATCGCACGGATATCCTGAGGCTTGAGATTTTGCTGGTCCAGCAAGGCGTGGATGCCCTGAGCGGCCAGTGTTACCCAGTGTTGCTGGGCAATGGCCGAGCGGGCTATCTCGTCCGGGCCGCTGGCGCACAGGTCAAGAAGCTCGGTGCGCAGCGTGTCCGGCATGGGAATATAGTGGTTGGCGATCAATTTGATCGTCGGGTCTTGTTCGATCAGGGCGATATCCAGGCCATCGAGACTGGTCCCGGACATCACGCCTATATAGAGCGACATACCTTAACGCTTCGCCGAAGCCAGCAAGGTGGACCGTTCCTGATCCATGCGCGCCATCAGCGGCTGGCTCTGTTGCAGGAAGCGTGCGCGCTCGGCCTTGGCGATAGGGTCGGCCATTGGCAGCTTCTGGCCCAGCGGATCTACGTGAACGCCGTTGACCTGAAACTCATAGTGCAAGTGCGGTCCAGTCGACAGGCCAGTGGTACCGATATAACCGATCACCTGGCCCTGCTTCACGTTACTGCCTGTCGATACGCCCTTGGCGAAACCTTGCATATGACCATAAAGGGTACGGTAAGTGTTGCCGTGCTGGATGATCACGGTGTTGCCGTAACCGCCACGACGGCCGGCCAGCAGGACTTTACCGTCACCGGCTGCCTTGATAGGCGTGCCGCGAGGGGCTGCGTAATCGACGCCTTTGTGGGCGCGGATTTTGTTCAGAATTGGATGCTTGCGACCCATGGAGAAACGCGAGCTAATACGAGCGAAGTCGACGGGCGTACGAATGAAGGCCTTGCGCATGCTATTGCCGTCGGCCGTGTAGTAGCTGCTATTGCCCTGTTTGTTGGTATAGCGAACGGCGGTGTAGGTCTTGCCGCGGTTGGTAAAGCGTGCGGAAAGAATGTTGCCGGTGCCGACGACTTTACCGTTGGCGACTTTCTGTTCGTAGATCACGTCGAATTCGTCACCCTGGCGGATGTCCTGGGCGAAGTCGATGTCGTAGCCGAACACCTTGGCCATGTCCATGGTCATGCTGTGGGACAAGCCGGCGCGCGCGGCTGATTGAGACAAGGAACTATTGATTACGCCGTGTACGTAGGCTGAGCGCATTACGGGCTTGGCGGTTATGCGGTTGAAGGTGAAGCCTTTGGCGCCCCGGGTCAGGGCAATGCTTTCCAGGTCGCTGGTGCTGCTGTGCAGGTTGTTCAGTTGGCCGTTTGGCGCCATTTCGAACTCAAGCTTCTGGCCGTGCTTTAGCTGGGTGAATTGCTTGGCTTGTTTATCGCTGGCCAACACCTCATTAACGGTGGCGGCGGGCAAGCCGACCTTCTCGAACAGGGTTGATAGCGTGTCGCCTTTCGCCACGATCACTTCGCGATGCAGTGGGTTCTTGGCAGGGGCGGCTGCAGGCGGCTCCTGTTCGGCCTGTTGAGTCTCTTCAGGCGTGTTTTCTATCTGTGCGAAGGGTGATTCAACTGGTGCATTTGTGGCTTGTTGGGCGTCGGAAGCGTCTTGATCTTGTGTCAGTTGTTCAACTGGGCTTTCCAGGTCAAGGCTCAGGGATGTTCGTTTGGCTTCTACGTCACTGGAAGGGAATACCAGGAGTGCCAGGCTGAGAAGAGCGGCGATGCCACTTGCGGCGAGCAAGTGGGTCTTCGGGTAAAGCGGCGGCGCTTTAGACGGTTCAGTGGTCATAAGTAATTTTGACTTTGAAGATGAAATGGAAAAGATGAATGACATGATGAAGATGAAATAACTGTATAAAATATAACCAAATCATCTGTGGCGCAAGCTCGCGAACGCTGGGCTTGCTGAGTGGTGTCCGTACGTAGGGCAAAACTTGTAATTAGTCACTGATCTTGTATGGTTGGTTCCCTTTTGAATTCGAGCCTTGCGGGTCTGTTATGAAGTCGGTTGAAGAGCAGCTAGCGCTGATAAAACGTGGTGCGGAAGAATTGTTGGTCGAGGCCGAGCTGATTGAAAAGCTCAAGCGTGGCCAGCCCCTGCGTATCAAGGCTGGCTTTGATCCGACAGCACCGGATCTGCACTTGGGGCATACCGTGCTTATTAACAAGTTGCGTCAGTTCCAGGAACTGGGGCATCAGGTCATTTTTCTGATCGGTGATTTCACCGGGATGATCGGTGATCCGAGCGGCAAGAGCGCAACGCGTCCGCCGCTGACTCGTGAGCAGGTTCTCGAGAATGCCGAGACCTATAAGACGCAGGTGTTCAAGATTCTCGATCCGGCCAAGACCGAGGTGGCGTTCAACTCCACCTGGATGGATCAGATGGGGCCGGCGGACTTTATTCGTCTGACCTCTCAGTACACTGTCGCGCGCATGCTTGAGCGCGATGATTTCGATAAGCGCTACTCCACCAATCAGCCGATTGCCATTCACGAGTTCCTGTATCCGCTGGTCCAGGGGTATGACTCGGTGGCGTTGCGTGCGGACGTCGAGCTGGGCGGTACTGATCAGAAGTTCAACCTGCTGATGGGGCGTGAGCTGCAGCGTGCGTATGGGCAAGAAGCTCAATGCATTCTGACTATGCCTTTGCTGGAGGGGTTGGATGGCGTCAAGAAGATGTCCAAATCCTTGGGTAACTATGTGGGTATCCAGGAAGCTCCCGGCGTGATGTACGGCAAGCTGGTGTCTATTCCGGATGCGCTGATGTGGCGTTACTTCGAGTTGTTGAGCTTCCGCTCGATGGATGAGATCAACGCATTGCGTGCCGATGTAGAGGCGGGTGCGAACCCGCGGGACGTCAAGATCAAGTTGGCAGAAGAGATTGTTGCGCGTTTCCATGGCGAAGAGGCTGCGGCCAGTGCTCACCGTGCGGCGGGTAACCGTATGAAGGATGGCGAGCTGCCGGACGATCTGCCTGAGATTGAATTGACTGCTGCAGAGGCGATGCCGATCGCGGCTGTCCTTAACAAGGCGGGCCTGGTGAAGAACTCGGCGGTGGCACGTGATCTGCTGGGTTCCGGCGGTGTGCGTATAGATGGTGAGGTGGTTGATCGCACCTTTATATACGAGCTCGGTGCTACCCATGTCTGTCAGGCAGGGAAGAAGGCATTTGCGCGTATTACGCTCAAGGCTGAATAAAGCTGAAATTAGTGGTTGACGGCGAATTATATCTGTCTATAATTCGCCCCACTTCCGGCGCAGTCGAAACTGAAAACTCCTTGGTAAACAAGAAGTTATGAAGATTCAGGCAGCGAATAGCTTCAGTTCATCGAAGCCCAGAAGGAGTTGGTAGGGCGGTGTTATTTGGCTCTATC